>NZ_DYZA01000048.1 GCF_020741395.1 Mailhella massiliensis
GTTGCCACCTGCTTCGCTATGGTTCAGCCTGCCTTTGCCGAATATCCGGATAAAAATATAAAAGTCATCGTTCCTTACAGCGCCGGCGGCGGTGTGGACGTTCCTGTGCGCATGATGGCGGATTTGGCCGGCCCGTATATCAACGGCCATAAGCTCATTGTGGAAAACATGCCCGCGGGCGGATCCATTGCGGGCAGCACGGCCGTGTTCAAGGCTCCTGCCGACGGCTATACAATGCTGGGTTATACGCCTACCACCATTATGGCCGCGCTGACCAGGCAGACTCCCTTCAAAGTGGATTCCTTCAAACCCATAGCGGCCTTCTGTCAGGATCCCACGGTCATCGTGGTGCGGGCCGACTCCCCCATCAAAGACCTCAAACAGTTCATGGACACGGCAAAGCAGCGTAAGATCATCATCAATATTTCCGCACCGGGCAACATTCCGCAGCTTGGGGGCATGCTGCTTGAAAAGCAGTTCAATGTGCAGTTCTCCTATGTGGTTGCCAAGAGCGGCGGCATGCAGATTACGCAGCTTCTCGGCGGCCATGTGGAAGCGGCGCTTCTGAGCCTTGGTGAAGCTTCCGTCAATATTGCCGCAGGCAAAGTCCGTTGCATAGGCATCATGTCCGACAAGAAGTATGAAGGCTTTGAAAACCTGACGCCTTTTTCCAGCATAGGCTTTTTCTATACGGGTATGAACGGCGAGCGTTCTTCGGAATGGGGCACAACTCGTGGTCTTGCCGTAAGAGCCGACACTCCTGACGACGTGGTGAAGAAGCTTGATGAAATTTTCGGTAAGGTCATAAACACCCCCGAATTCCAAGCCCGTATGCAGAAGGCCGGCTTCCCCTGTGTGTATATGAACAGCGAAACCTTCTCGCAGACCATGGATAACATTGCTCATACCTGCAGCTTCCTGCTCCAGGATCAGATCAAGGCAAACTGAGGTGAGCCATGGGCATATGGAAACAGGATGTCTTTATTTATCTTTTCTTCCTCATCATCAGCATGACCGTTATTGCGGTCGCCGTTCACTATCCTGATGGGGATAGGGAGTTTCCTCTGCTGATAGCCTCCTGCCTGGCCGTCAGTTCTGCGTTTCTTCTTGTCAAATCCTTTCTGAAAGAAGGAGCACCTCTTTCCTTTTCCCTGAAAAATTATCGGAAGATCGTTCTTCAGGTAGTGCTCATTATCGGTTTCTTTTTTCTTCTTCCCCGCGTCGGTTTCTTTATTTCCGCCGCACTGCTGAGCCTTCTTACCATTCTCAACGGGGGGTACCCACATAAAATCATTGCCGTACTGTTTTCCGTTATTTTCCCCGGCGTCATATTCTTCATTTTTCACATTCTTCTGGAAGTGCCTCTGCCTCCGTCCTTCGCCGGCCTTGGCATAGGACTGTAAGTCTTTTGAAAGGGCAGAGCCTGGGCATCCGCATGCCTTCAGGCTCTGCCCGCGAAGGGGCGGCTGTTCTGTGTTTTCGCCATTCCGTTTTTTCTGTTGCTTTTTCTGTGTGGCGAATACGCACTATGGCTTCACGACTCCTCCCCGGATGTTTCGGGAACACAAGCTCCCGCAGGGAAGAGGCCGTGGCACGGCCGACGTCCATCGCGTTTCAAATATGAAATGCTTCCATAGACAAAGGGATTAACCATGGAACAGATTTTTGCCGCCTTCGTCACGGTTCTGAGTCCAGAATTTTTTATCTGGCTGGTGCTCGGTGTTTTTCTGGGGCTGGTCGTCGGTGCCATTCCCGGGATCAATGACGTCATTGCCATTGCGGTTCTCATCCCCATCACCTTCAACCTTGATCCTGCCCAAGCCCTGCTTATGCTGGCCGGTCTGTACACCGCAGCCTGTTACGGAGGATCTTTTCCTGCTATCATGCTGCGTATCCCCGGAACGGCGTCCTCCATGGTCACAGTCATGGATGGATACCCCATGACGCTGAAGGGGGAGGGCGGGCTTGCTCTGGGCATATCCACCATAAGCTCGGTTCTCGGCGGGCTGTTCAGCGCCACCTGCCTTATGTTCTTTGCCCCCACGCTGGCAAGCTACGCACTGTATTTCGGTCCGGCGGAATATTTTTCTCTCGGCGTCCTCGGCCTTTCCACCGTTGCCGGTATGGCGGGCAAAAACGCGGCAAAAACTCTTGTTGCCTGCCTGATGGGTCTGTTGCTCTCCACGGTGGGCATGAGCCCGGAAAGCGGTTTTCCCCGTTTTGTAGGAAATTATTTTGAACTTCTTGAAGGTATCCCCTTCGTGGCGGCACTCATAGGCCTGTTCGGTGTTTCTTCCGGTTTTCAGCTTATGGAGAAACTTTCGAAAAATACCGGATCAACGGCGTCGGTCGGCGTTTCCCGCCTCAAGCTAGGCAGGACGTTCCCTTCGTTTTCACTTTTCCGCAGGATACTTCCCGTCATAGGTTCAAGCTCCCTTCTGGGGACCATCATCGGAATTCTGCCCGGCGCCGGTCAGGTCATGGCTATTTATATGTCTTACGATCTGGCCAAGGCACAGAATAAGGACAGGGAATTCGGCACCGGTGTGCCCGAAGGCGTTGCCGCTCCTGAAGCAGCCAACAACGCGGTGGTGGGTGGTTCCATGGTGCCGCTGCTTTCTCTGGGCGTTCCCGGCAACGGCACGTCGGCGCTCTTTCTCGGGGCGCTGATGATTCACGGCCTCCGCCCCGGCCCCACGCTGTTCTCCGATCCTTCCAATATTGCCTATGTCATCATTGTGGGCTTTTTCCTTTCCAACTTCCTTCTCGGCCCTATGGGGCTTTTCCTCGGGCGGGTCATTGCACGATTCGTGTTCGCCATTCCGGATGTCCTTCTGGGGGCGGCCATTGTGATTCTCTGTGTAACGGGTGCGTTCGCGGCGGGAAACAGCACGTTTTATATTCTTGTTGCGCTGTTTTTCGGCGTGTGCGGCTTTCTTATGGAGAAACTCGGCATTCCTCTGGCTCCGCTCATTCTGGCCCTTATTCTCGGCCCCATGATGGAAACAGGGTTCACCCAGAGCATGACCATTTCTGGGCATTCCTACGCTATTTTCGTTGAACAGCCCATTTCTCTCTGCATGCTGATTGTTTCCCTGGCATTCTGCCTTATTCCCCTGTTCGGCGCCATCCGCAGGCGGCACAGCCGGTATTTTGATATGCCCTGAAGTCGTTGCGGACATTCCCTCCATAGAGCCTGAACAGGCCTGAGAGGCTCTGTGTCCCAGGCCTCTGCCGAAAAGGAACGTCTGCCTCAGATAGGCGTGGAAGGCCCCCAGGAAAAGGATAACAGTAAAGCCCCACAAGGCGTTTGAAGCTTTATGGGGCTTTATGACGGTATTGCTGGCGGAAGCGTATAGGAGTCGAACCTACCTCAGACCTCTCAGCCTGACACTGGTTTTGAAGACCAGGCGCAACACCGGTTACGAGACGCCTCCGCCGCAAAAAATAGGAAAAAGAGGCGTTCCCGTCAAGCCTCGGCGGATTCTTCCCCTTTACCGGCTTGCATTATGGGTGAAGAAGCCTTATTGTCATACTGAATCCGCAGAGTTTTGCGGTAAACCAGGTTATCAACCCCTTCGGGAGGAAACTTTCATGAGCGATACTTCTCGCGACCAGGTGCAAAGTTACAGCCGCTCCAATGTCGCCGTTTACATGCAGCAGGTCTATCTGTGGATGACTGTGGCTTTGGGCGTCACCGCCTTCGCGGCTGTGTTCACCGCTTCCAACATGGCCATTATGCAGTTCCTGTTTACCAATACCATCATGATGATCCTGCTCATGGTAGGCGTCATCGGTCTTTCCATGTACATCACGGCCCGGATGCATGTTCTTTCCTCGGGTGCGGCCACCGGGCTTTTCCTGCTGTATTCCGCGCTTATGGGGGTATTCCTCGGACCGGTGCTTCTGGTGTACACCGGCGCTTCCGTGGCGCAGGCCTTCATAGTCACCGCCGGTATGTTCGGCGGCATGAGCGTGTTCGGCATGGTGACCAAGCGTGATCTTTCCGGCATGGGGAGCTTCCTCATGATGGGCCTGTGGGGCATCCTGCTGGCCAGTCTTGTGAACGCCTTCCTCGGCAATACCGCCGTGGATCTCACCATCAGCGTGCTCGGTGTGATCATTTTCACCGGCCTTACCGCCTTTGATACCCAGAAGCTCCGCATGATGGGCGAAAGCGCCCCTGTGGACGACAGCCTTGCCATGCGCCGCGGTGCTCTTCTCGGTGCGCTTACGCTGTACCTTGACTTCATCAACATGTTCCTCTTCCTGCTGCGTCTTTTCGGCAACCGCAACAGCTAAATACCAGGGGGCCGCAGAATTCTGCGGCCTTCTTCTCAGCCTTTCGGGGCCGGTGCAAGGCCGGCCTTTTTTTATCTGTATGTTCTTTGTGCGGAAGAGGCTCGCAGCGATGGGAAGGACGTCAGATTCATCTGCCTGGGACTATGGTACAGAGCGGCTCGGCCTCCTGTGAAGGCCGGGCAGGTATTTTATGCCGACTATGCGAAGCCGGAACACTTCTGCGATGAGGCGTGGAAGGCCGCTTATCAGTATGTGTTCGCGCTGGCTCACGGATCGGGGAAGGAACTTTTTTATTACGGCGACTGGATACGGACGCCGGGAGTGGCCATCTGCAGCTGTAACGACGGGCTTCGCCCTGTGATTTTCAAGCTGGAAAGTACGGACAGGGATTCCGTCCTCAACTATACGCCCATTCAGCGTCCGGAAGGCGGGCAAGGGTAGATGTTCGTTTTCGTACCCTGGCCGGACGGACGATTCCTTCGTTTCAAGCTTTTCTGGAACGGATTTTTGAGCCGCAGGATCATGCGGGAAATGTTTCGCCGGAACATTCCGGCGTGAAGGCTTGCTTTTCCAGACCTCCTTTCTGCTCCCGCCGGTGTTGCCATGGCGAAACGCCACCCTCTTCAGAATCTCCTTTTTCCGCTCCTTCTGCCGTTTTCCATGCTTTACGGACTGGGAGGGCTTTGCAGGCGTGCGCTTGCGCGGCGCGGTACGGCAAAAAGCTGGAAACCTTCGCGTCCTTGCGTGTCCGTGGGCAATATTTCCTGGGGGGGGACGGGCAAGACTCCGGTCACGGACTGGCTGCTCTCCCACGCGGAAAGGAAAGGCCTGCGCGCGGCCGTGCTTACCCGGGGCTATGGGGCGCGCCCTTCCTGCCTGCCGCTGCGCGTGGAAACGGGTATGGACGCTTCGGAATGTGGGGATGAGCCTCTCATGCTGGCTATGAGGCACCCCGGGGCCGTGGTCATGGTGGACCCTGACCGCAATCGTGCGGGCCGTCTTCTGGAAAGGGACTGCCCGCCGGACCTTTATCTGCTGGACGACGGGTTCCAGCATCTTTCCACCGGGCGGGACCTCGACCTTGTGCTTCTTGACAAGGATGACGTGCGTTTTCGTCCCGCACCGGGCCGCCCGCCTTCCAACTGGAACAGGATCATCCCCGCCGGAAGCTGGCGCGAACCTGTCTCTGCCCTGAACGACGCGGGAGCTTTCCTCATCAAGGCGGAACCTTCGGAATGGCCGGAACTTGTGCCCGCGTTGAAGGAGCGTCTCAGGGGCTTTCCCCGACCCGTGTTCGCCTTCTGCATGGAGCCTTCCGGCCTGCGTCCCGTGGGGGGATGTATGGATACGCCTCTTGTCGGGGCTTCGGCCGTGAAAGGGCCGTATGCCTTTCTCTGCGGCATAGGCGACCCTTCGCAGGCCCTGCATACGGTAGTGGCTTTTCTGGGCCGGGCGCCGGAAAAGGTGCTGGCTTTTCCTGACCATCACGACTTCAGCGGGGAGGCTGAATCACTCCGCTCCCTTGGCCTGCCTGTGGTCTGTACCGGCAAGGATTCCGTAAAACTGGCTTCCCTTTCCCTGCCGCTTCCCTGCTTTTCCCTGGAAGTGTCTGCCCGTTTTTTTGCTTCCCTGGGCGGGGGGGAAGATCCTGCTGCAGATTTTGAAACCTGGTGGGAAGCCTGGCTCGGCCGCCATGTTCCCTCGTGGAAGCCGGAGCCTGTCGCGCGCTGAATTTCGCCCTGTCTGCGGGTACAGCCTCGCATGGGCAAGGAATACAACATGAAAAAAAGAGTGGAACAGTTCGACGGAGAGCAGCTTTTCAGTCTGCTTGAAAAGGCGGGCCGCCCTCTGCGGCTCGACGATATCCTGCGTCTCGGCGCGTATTCGCGCAGGCTCAAGCGCGATATTCTGGAAGAGCTGCACGGCCTTGCCCGGGAGGGCGAGGTGGTGCGTCTTGAGGGCGGCAGTTTTGTGGTCGCCGGGAAATTGAAAACGCGGCGCGGCGTGCTTTCCGTGCAGCGTTCCGGCGCGGCATTCGTCACGCCGGAGGATGCCGCCGCAAGGGCGGGGCAGGATATTTATGTCGCTCCCGAGCATGTGGGCGACGCCTGGAACGGCGATCTTGTGGAAGTCATGCTTCTGCCCATGAAGCGCGGCGCACGCAGGGGGCAGGAAGGCCGGGTCGTCGCCGTGGTACGGCGCGGGCAGACGGAAATCGTGGCCCGCGTGTTGCGGGAAGGGGCTGCGGAACATACGGTTGTGTGCCGCCCTGCCGATGCCCGCCTCGGCTTTGACGTAATCGCCGATGTTTCCGCGCTGGAAAAGAATCCCGGGGAACAGGAACTTCTGCGTATCGCCATGGGGGAAAAGCTGGAGGAGGGCGGAAGCCGTCCCCTGTGGGCAGGCAAAGCCGTGGCATCCCTGGGCCTGGAGAACGACGCGGAGGTACAGGAGCGTTTCACCAAACTGAACAACGGGATTCCCATGGAGTTTCCCGACAATGTCGTTGCGGAAGCGGAGGCGGCAGCCCGGGGCGACGACAGGGCAGGCCTTGCCGACCTGCGCGGGGAAATGCTGGTCACCATAGACGGGGAAGATGCCCGCGATTTCGACGACGCCGTATGCGTATGCCGCACGGCGGAGGGCTGGCGGCTGCTTGTGGCTATTGCCGACGTGTCGTATTACGTCCGGCCGAGGACTGCGCTGGACAGGGAGGCCCGTGAACGGGGCAATTCCTACTATTTTCCCCTGTCCGTGGAACCCATGCTGCCGGAGGCGTTGTGCAACGGCGTGTGCAGCCTGCGGCCCCGCGAGGAGCGGCGCTGCATGGCCGTGGACATGGCGCTGGATGAGCAGGGAAACATGGTGGAGACGCGCTTTACCAATGCGGTGATGATATCCCGCGCGCGCCTGACATACCGTGAAGTGCAGGCGGCGCTGGATCATCCCGGAGGCGAAGCCGCTCTGGCTTTGGAGGAGCGTGCCCCGGGCGTGCCCGCCATGCTGGAGGATGCCGCGCGCCTGGCCGGGGTGCTCATGGAGCGCCGCCGCAGGCAGGGAGCTCTGGACTTCGACCTGCCGGAAGCGGAGTTCGTGGTGGAGCGGGAAGGGGAATCTTCCCGCGTGACCGGCATACACAATCGCGAACGGCTGTTCAGCCACCGCCTCATTGAGGCTTTCATGGTGCGCGCCAACGAGGCCGTGGCCGAATTCCTTGCCCGTCACAATGCGCCTTTCCTGTACCGCGTTCATCCCTCTCCCGGGCCGGACAGGCTGGAAGAGCTGTATCACGCCCTGCGCGGCACGGATGCCGATCTGCCTCTGCCCCGTGCGGCCAGGGCGGGTACGCCCGTATGGCTTCCCCATGTGCTGGAAGCGGCGGCGGGCACGGATCAGGCTTTTATCGTGAACCGCCTTGCCCTGCGTTCCATGATGCAGGCGCGGTATTCCCCGGAGGAAGACGGGCACTTCGGTCTCGCCTCAGCCTGCTACTGCCATTTCACCTCCCCCATACGGCGTTATGCCGACCTTGTGAACCATCGCGCTCTGCGCTATGTTCTCGGCCTCGATACAGGTGGGGCCATTCCCGCCGGGCACAAGCTTCTGGAAGTGGCGGAACAGTGCAACGGCAGGGAAAGGGCCGCCGCAGATGCGGAGCGGGAAATCAACAGGCGCATGGGCTGCCTTCTGCTGCAGGGGCGTACCGGGGAATATTTCGGGGGCGTCATCAGCGGGGTCATGAATTTCGGCTTTTTCGTGGAGCTGGACGGCATGCCTGTGGAGGGCATGGTGCGTGTGGAGACTCTGGGCCGGGATTATTATGTGTTTGATGAGGAAAGGCAGGAGCTTCGCGGAGAGCACAGCGGCGAAGTCTTCCGCCTGGGCCAGAGAGTGACGGTAAAACTTGCCGGCGTGCATGTCGGCCGACTGGAGATAGACTTGGAATATAAAAAGGAAGACGAGGAAGGGCGTCGTCCCTTCCGACGCAGGCGTGACGAGCGCGAACCGGGCAGCTTTGAAGGGAAGGAAGGCGGGGAGCGCCGCACGGGCCGCCGGGCCTTTGCCGGAAGGAAGGGCTTTCGCCCCCGCAGGGAAGAGAAGGAGCTGAAGCGCAGGCTCCGCTATGCCTCCGACCGGTGGGGGGAGGACGATTCCGACGAAGAGAGAAGGGATTTTCGCGGGCGTGAAGCCGGAGCGTGGCGCAGGGAGCGCCCTTTCCGGGGAGAAGAGAGGGAAGACGACGCGCCTTTTGCGCGCGGACATGGTTTTAAAAAGTCCTTCCGTCCTGGAAAGAAGCATTTTGAGCAGGAAGGTGATGTACCCTCCCGTGACGAAGGCCGCCCCTTCCGCAGAAGAGAGGAGCGCCCCGCCTTTGAAGAGGGCGGGGAACGCCGCTTCTCCCGCCGTGGCGGAGAAGAGAGGGCCTTCCGTCCAGAGCGTCCCCGTTTCCGCGAAGGGGAGAGTCGATTTGAGGAGGAAGAGTTTTCGCCCCGCGAAGGCCGTTCCTTCCGCCCCCGCAGGGGAGAGGTTCGCTTCGGCCGTGAGGACGGCCCTGCCCGTGAGGGAGGCCGTGGTGAACACCGCAGCCGTTTTGTCCGAGAGATGAGGGAAGAGGGGGATGCCCGTGGGGAACGCTCTTTCCGCAGGCATGAGGAGCACCCTTGTTTTGAAGAGAAGGGGGAGCGCCGCTTTTCCCGCCGTGGAGGGGAGGAGAGAAATTTCCGTCCGTCGCGTCCCCGTTTCGAAGAGGGGAAGAAGTCCCGCTTTCACGATGAGAAAGGAAGATCCTTCCATGAACATGATCCTCATGGTCGTCGTCCGGTTCGCGGGCATGAGGAAAGGGAAGCCTTCCATGGCGCTCCCGACGACTTTTTTGCCATAAAAACAGATCCGGAGAGCCCCGTGCACCGTTTCGGCAAGCGCAGGAAATAAGCCTCAGGGGCTGTCGGATCAGCTTTTCCCGCAGGGGGGGCTCCCCTTGCGGGACAGACGTTTAACATATTGACAATATATGGCGCATTAGATAAAAAAAATGGTTCGGCATCATGCCGAAGTTTTCTTTTCTCTTCGTGCTCCGGTCAGGGAGTGCACTTACATATTTCCGATATCACCCGGCTTGTTCCGGAGAAACTTCCTGGAGGCATTTCATGGCCCGTATTACCGTAGAAGATTGCCAGCGCCGCGTAGACAACCGTTTTCTGCTCGTGCAGATGGCTATCAAGCGTGTGCGTCAGTTCCGCGAAGGCTACGAACCTCTGGTGGACAGCAAGAACAAGGAAGTGGTGACGGCCCTGCGCGAAATCGCCGCCGGCAAGGTATTGCCCGAAGACAAGCGCTTCTATACCCCTGTGGAAGGCGAGTCTGCGCCCGATCTTGACGATTAAGCCCTGTTGTTCGGAACATTCCCATGAGCAAGCGCGATTATTACGAGATTCTGGGCGTCTCCCGGGATGCTTCGGAGGAGGAGATCAAGCACGCCTACCGCAAGCTGGCGCTCAAGTATCATCCCGACCATAACCCGGACAACCCCGAGGCGGAGCAGAAATTCAAGGAAGCCGCCGAAGCCTATGATGTCCTGCGCAATCCCGAACGCCGCGCCAATTACGACCGTTTCGGCACTGCCGAACCGGGTATGGGCGGTGCGGGTTTCAACAGCGCCGAGGATATTTTTGCTCAGTTCGGCGATGTTTTCGGCGACCTGTTCGGTTTCGGCTCAAGCCGTTCCCGCGGGCCGCGGCCCCAGCAGGGGGATGATCTGCGCTACAACCTGACCATTTCCTTCCGTGAAGCCGCCAAGGGCGTGGAAAAGGCTATCAAGATTCCTCGTCATGGGTCTTGCCCGGACTGCAACGGTTCCGGTGCGGCCAAGGGTTCTTCGAGGGAGACGTGCAAAAAGTGCGGCGGCAGCGGTCAGGTGGCCATACGCCAGGGCTTCATGCAGTTCGTGCAGCCATGTCCTGCCTGCCACGGGCGCGGGTTCACCATCCCCAAGCCCTGCCCCCGCTGCAAGGGCGAAGGCATTGTGGAAAACGTGCGCGAGCTTTCGGTGCGTATTCCTGCCGGCGTGTACGACGGAGCGCGCCTGCGCCTGCGCGGCGAAGGGGAAATGGGCGTGCATGGAGGGCCTCCCGGCGATCTGTATGTGGTGCTTCATGTGGAAGAAGACGAGATCTTCGAGCGCGAGGAGCAGGATCTCATCTACACCGCAACCATATCCTTCCCCCAGGCTGCTCTGGGTACACGCATACAGATTCCCAGCATCAATGAAGGGGAAACCTTGGATCTTGATATTCCCAAGGGTACGCAGAACGGAAAGGTTTTCCAGATTCGCGGCAAGGGGCTCAAATACCCCGGCGAAAAGCGTACCGGCGATCTGCTCATCCGCATCGTGGTGAAAACCCCCACCAAGCTTTCCGCCGAGCAGGAAAAGCTGCTGCGTGAATTTGAACGCCTTTCCGAGGAACAGAGCAAGTC
>NZ_DYZA01000049.1 GCF_020741395.1 Mailhella massiliensis
AACGAGGAAAGTAGCGTTTGATACGAGCAATCTGTTCATGAGAAAGATAAAAAAGTTCTTTCATGGCATCCTCCCTATGCCGACAATAAGAACTTCTTACCCTTTTGGCAACTAATGAGTCCTGAGCCTAGTAAGCATTCCCTACCTCCAGACAAACTTCGGAAAATGATTTTAATATGATCGGATGAAAGTCCCCGGCTGCCCGGAAGGGCAGGCACGGAGCAACAAAAAATATTGTACAAAAAGTATACTAATGTATACTTTTCGAGTCAAGTTTTTTTCCTTTTTATAGGGCTTCACCACTCTTCACAGCCTGCGCCGTTCCCCCGGGCACGGCCCGGGCATGGAGGCCCTTCACCGTCGTTGTTCCGAGAGGCCGGAAAATGCTTCCGCTTAGTCCGCCCGCCCTTCGGAAGCCTTCTCCACGGGCCTCCACCCCGCACGGCAAAACGCCAGCAACGAAGGATTTCAGCAAAATAAATAGATATTTTCGTAAGTTATAAATGTTATACTTTCTTTTACCCTTTCTTAGCCGGCCATGATACGCTTGCACGGCAAGAAACATCAACCATGGGGCTTTCATGAACATTCTCTGTATCGGAGACAGTCTTACCTACGGCTACGGCGTCCGCCGGGCAGAAACGTGGTGCGCCCTGGCCTCGCAGCTCACGGGGCACAGCTTCATCAATAAAGGCGTCAACGGGGCGACCACCGGGGAAATGGCGGAACAGGAACTTTCCGGCGATGAGCTTTTCCTCATGGGCGGGCTGAACAATCTCTTCATGGGCATGCCCGTTGCCGTGCCTCTTGCGGATATCCGCAGGATATGCAGGCGCGCCGCAGGCATGGGCATACGCCCCACCGTGGGTATTCCCATGCAGATTTCCGACCAGGTATCGGAGGCATGGTGCGAAGGCCCCGTGGACATGGATATCGTGCGTTCCGCCTATGCGGATTTTGCCGACGAGCTTGCCCGCCGGTGCGCGGAAGACAGTGTCCCCGTCATAGATTTCCGCCCCCTCATCGGCCCGAAGCATCTTTCCTTCGACGGCATACACCTCAATAAAAGCGGGCATGAACGCATGGCGCAGGCCGTGGCCGCGCACTGGGGCACGCGGGGATGAACCGGGACGCGGGGCGTATCTTTTCCGCCCTGTCCCGGCACGGCCCCGGATCATGCCCGCCCGGGATGCGCCGGAACGGCATCCCCCCCTTCCGCGTTCCCTTCTGTTCCCGGGCAGCACAGGCGGCCATGTTCCCTGAAAATCCACCCCGTATGCCGCGCAGGGTTCCTTTCCGGGGGGCACACACGGAAGAGGCCATGCGATGTTCCGTGAAAAAGGCGCGGGCTTCAAGCAGCGCGCCGGGTTGCGCCACACGGCGGCGCTCCCATTTCTCTATCCCGGCTTTCTTGCAGGACGGGGCATCGGCTGCTACATTCCCGGCAAAGGAGCCTGCCGCCATGAACGATATTCTTACCGAAATCCCCTTCAACGAAATTCCGGGCCTGCGCACGGGACACGCGCAGGACAACGAAGGCATCACCGGCTGCACCGTCCTTCTGGCCGATACCGACATGGCGGCCGCCGTGGACGTAAGAGGCGGCGGCCCCGCCTCCCGCGAGACGGAACTGCTCTCCCCCACCGCTTCCTGCGAGCGCATACACGCCCTTCTTCTGGGCGGAGGGAGCGCCTTCGGGCTGCGGGCGGCGGAGGGCGTCATGCGCTATCTGGAAGAGAGGGGCCGGGGCTTCGATACCGGCTTCGCCTTCGTTCCGCTGGTGTGTGCTTCCTGCCTGTACGACCTGGGAATCGGAGCCCCCGGCGCCCGGCCCGATGCGGACATGGGCTATGCGGCCTGTCTCGATACCTCCCGCAACAGCGCCGACTGCGGCAATGTGGGCGCGGGCACGGGCTGCACTGTGGGCAAGCTCGGCGGCGCGGCAACCATGATGAAGTCGGGCCTCGGCTTTTATGCCGTGCGCACAGGGGAAGTGATGGTAGGGGCTGTCGTTGCGGTGAACGCCTTAGGCGACATTTTCGATATCGAAACAGGCAGGCAGACGGCAGGCATGCTTTCCCCGGACGGCCGGAGCTTCGCAAGCAGTGAACGGGCGCTCTTCCGCACCTGCGCGGAGCGCGCCGACAACCTCTTCACCGGCAACACCACCATCGGGGCCGTCGTCACTAACGCCTGCTTCGACAAAAGCCGGCTGAAGAAAATCGCCGCCATGGCTCATAACGGCTTTGCCCGGACCATCCGCCCGGTGCACACCTCCGCCGACGGCGACAGTATCTACGCCCTTTCCACGGGAAGCCTCCGCGCCAACCTGGACGCCGTGGGCACGCTGGCCGCCTATGTCATGGGCAAGGCCGTGAATCGCGCCGTGCTCTCCGCCAGAGGCATGGCGGGATGCCCTGCCGCGTGCGACCTTCCTTTCTGACGCACGCCCGGGAGCCTTCCCTTCCGCCCCCAGCTATCCTGAAGGGAGCGCGCCCTCCCGGGCAACTCTCTGGAAGAGCCCTTCTCCCCCGTGAAAAAGCTCCTACGAAAGACGCGCCTCCCCCACGGGCTTCAAGGTTCCCGCCAGCGCAGGCAGGGTGCGTACGGCGGCGAGGAAAAGAAACAGCCCCAGGCAGGGGGCGGCGGCCAGCGCCAGAAAGGCCGCGCTGTAGCTCATGTGGTGGGCGAAAAGCCCGCCGTAGGCATTGCTGAGCGAAGCGCCCACCCCCTGAATGGTGAGCACCAGGCCGAGGCCCATGTTGATATGCCCGCTGCCCTGAAGAAGGCGGGCCACAATGCCCGGCGTGGCCACGCCGAGAAGCCCTGCGCCCACGCCGTCCAGCATCTGTACAGGAAGGATGTTCCAGGGGCTCGCCCACAGCCCCGCAATGGCCCCGCGCAGAGGCAGAGCCAGAAGAGCGATGAGAAACAGCCACCCGTAGCCTTTTTTCTGCGCCACGCGCGAACCCCACAGGGCCACGACTATCATGGCGGCCTGGGCAAGGATGACGGTGCCCGCCGTATAGGCCGCGCCGTTCATCTCAAAGCGCGCCACGGCAGACTGGCCTAAAAGAGGCAGAAGGGCCGCATTGCCGAGGTGGAAGAAAAACAGCGTGAGCGCCACAGCCAGAAGGGCCTTATCGCCGAAAAGCAGGCGCACATCGCGCGAGCGCAGGGAGTTGCGCTGCCCGCCGTCCCCTTCCCCCAGGCCGCGCGCCGCGCAGTAATCAATATGAGCGGAGTTGATGCGGGCAAGGCTGAACAATGCCAGCACGCCCATCATGGCCATGACGAAAAACACGGCGATAATGCCGTAAAAATAACCGACAATACCGCTCAGCGCAGCCGTGGCCGCGTTGCCGCCGTGGCTCCACGCCTCGTTGACGCCGAGGCGGGCGGGAAGGCCCTTCTGCCCCACCATGCCCAGCGTTATGCCGGTAAGGGCGGGCATGACGGCCGCCGCCGCGACGCTCTGAAGTATCTTGGAAGAACCCGCCGCCAGCGCGCCGTCCCATAAGAACACCATGCCGCACCCGGCCACGATGAGAACGACGCTCAGGGCAATAAGCCCTCTTTTGAAGCGCGTATGGTCGGCCAGCGCCCCGAGGGGCGTATTGCAGAAAAGCTCCGCCAGACCGCCCGCCGTCATCACAAAGCCTATGGCGTCAGGCGTCCAGCCCTGCTGCTGAAAGTATACGCCGAGAAAAGGCCCCAGCCCGTCGCGCACATCCGCAAGGGCGAAGCAGAGCAGGGAAAGGAACATCAGCGAACGCTGCCTGGAAAGATCTTCCGCCATATATATTTTCCTCTGTATATAAAGAAATTTTTTCCGACCTGGGGCCCGGGCATGCCTACAGAAGCGGCGGCAGACGTCGCTCCTTCAAGGTATCTCCCGCATGGCCGTGCCGGAGAGCGAACATACCTTTCCCGCCCCTGAAGTTCAAGAGCCTCGGGTCTCATGCTCCGCAGGCTTCCGCGCCCTCCGGGGAAAACGCGCCTGCCCTCTTCCCGTACCGGAAAGGCCGAAGGAGCGCCTGCCCCGCCCTTTCCCCCGGCGAGGCCGCCCGGCAGGAAAAGGCCCGCACAGCCCTTTTCGCACGCACCTCTTTCAGGAAAGCCCGGAACTGCATGTCTGCCCCAGGGCGGCAGGCATGGCCGCACAGGCCGCACTCTGAAGAATGTATGTTTTGCCTTTTAAACAGAAAACGCCCCCTCCGCAAAACGCAGAGGGGAGCGAAATCAGAAGCGTACCCGCAGCGGCTTAGAGAGCCTGGAAGTATTCGCGGGGATGGGCGCAGGCCGGGCAGGATTCAGGAGCTTCAAGGCCTTCGTGCACATAGCCGCAGTTCTGGCAGCGCCACACGCGGGGCTTGTCGGACTTGAACACGGTGCCGGCCTCGATAGCAGCGGCAAAGGCGAGGAAGCGCTGTTCGTGATGCTGTTCGGCTACGGCGATGTTGCGCATCACGGCGGCGATGACGGGGAAGCCTTCCTCATCCGCAACCTTGGCGAAGGAAGGATACATGTCGGAATGTTCTTCGTTCTCGCCGGCGGCGGCAGCCTTCAGGTTGTCGAGGGTGGCGCCGATCACACCCGCGGGGAAGCTGGCGGTGATTTCCACATTGCCGCCTTCCAGGAACTTGAAGAGACGCTTGGCGTGTTCCTTTTCCTGATTGGCGATTTCCTCAAAGGCCTTCTGCATTTCCACATAGCCGTCCTTCTTGGCCTGGGAGGCGAAGTAGGTGTAACGGTTGCGGGCCTGGGATTCCCCGGCAAAGGCAGTGAGGATGTTCTTTTCGGTCTGAGTACCCTTCAAAGATTTCATGGCAAAAACTCCTGGTGGCAGAGAAAGGGGTATCAGCAGGCGCGCCTCTGATTCGACGCCTGCATCTCGTCCGCCATGTCGGCGGCCTTGCGCTCACATTCTTCGCAAATACCGTCGTATTCCACACGCACGGTGGTGATCCGGAACCCCGGGACGCGCAGCACCCCTATGCCCGGTTCATCCGCCCCGTCGGTAAACACGTCGGCTACTTTTCCGCATACATGGCAGCGCACATGGCGGTGCGGCTCCACTCTTCCGTCGAAACGCCGCATGGTTCCGGCGGAATCAATCTTCAATACTTCACCCATATCAGCCAGAAGATCGAGGTTGCGGTAAACCGTTCCCAGGCTGATGTGCGGCATGCGGGCCTTGACGATGGTGTACAGCTCATCAACGGTAGGATGAGTGTCCACTTTGCGCAATTCCTCAAGAATGATCCTGCGCTGGTTCGTCATTCTTGTCTTGGGCATGTTTGCTCCTCAAAAACGCTGATCTCTTGTCTGGAAAAGACAGTAACAATAATAAGAACGATTGTCAATAAGAACAAAAAGAAAATCATGCCGCAAAAACTTCCCCGCACGCGCAGGGAAAGGCACCTCGAGGGCACAGCGGAAAATCATGGCCGTATCATGAAGTCTGCGCCACCCTTTAATCACACTTCATCCTTTTGGGAGGCCACATGAACAAGGGCAGACAGGGCCTTATCCCTCCGCTCTCGCGGCGCACATTTCTGGGCTCTTCCCTCGCGGCCGCCGCGCTTGCCGGTGTGACGCGGGCCTTCGATCCGGGCGTGTCCCGGGCTCTCGCCGAAACGCTCACCGCCCTGAGGCCGCCCGTGTTCTGGCTTCAGGGCATGGGCTGCACGGGCTGCTCGGTATCGCTTTTAAACAGCCTCCATCCCTCCATCGCCGAGGTTCTCCTGCACGTCATACGCATGGACTTCCATCCCACGCTCATGGCCGATGAAGGGGAAGGGGCCATGGAATTCATGCTGCGCATGGCCGGTGAAAACGCCGGAAACTACCTTCTGGTGGTGGAAGGCGCCGTGTCCGACAAGGAGGGGGGGCGCTACTGCGTCATAGGTGAAGCTGGGCATGAAGAATTTCCCCTTTCCTCCACGCTGGAAAAGTTGGCTCCCCATGCGGCCGCGCTCCTTGCCGTGGGAGGCTGTGCAGCCTACGGTGGGGTAAGCGCGGCGCGCGGCTGCGTGACGGGAGCCTCCGGCGTGGGGGATTTTCTCAGGAAAAAAGGCATTGGCACGCCCGTCATCAACATCCCCGGCTGCCCTCCGCATCCCGACTGGATGGTGGGCACGCTGCTTCTCTTCCTCGCAGCCGTGGAAGAAAAAGGCCTCGCCGGCGGCGTGGAGGCCATGGCCCGGAATCTGGATTCCTGGGGCAGGCCCCTTGCCTTCTACGGAAACAATACCCATGAAAACTGCCCCTACCTCTATCTCTTTGATGAAGGGCGAATGGCGAAAAACCTTGCGGACAAGTCGGGCTGCCGCTACGGCATAGGCTGCAAGGGGCCGGGCGCATGGTGCGACTCGCCCATGCGCCGATGGAACGGCCGCGTGAACTGGTGCGTGGAAAACGCCCTGTGCATAGGATGCGTGCAGCCCGACTTTCCCGACGGGCAATCCCCCTTCTACCAAAAAAACCTCTGGTAGCGGAACAAGCATCTCCCCCCGGCAACGCATACAATAGGGAAGGCGGCGCAATACTCTCCGCACGCCGCAGGGGCATGCGCAAAAACGCCCGGACGGCTCCCCCAAAACCCGCACTTCTCCCCTTCATACTCTTACGCCGAAACATAAGGAAAAAACATGGCCGTTTCCCTTGCCATAGATCCCATTACCCGTATCGAAGGGCATCTCAAGGCCCGGCTGGATATCGACGGAGGAACCGTGCGCGACGCATGGCTCACCGGCGGCATGTTCCGCGGCTTTGAAACTATACTCATGGGCCGCGTCCCGACGGACGCCCCTCAGATAGTGCAGCGCATCTGCGGCGTGTGCCCTGTCTCCCACGCCCTTGCATCCTGCATGGCGCTGGAAGACGCCTTCGGCATCACCTGCCCGAGGGAAGGCGTCCTCTTGAGAAATCTCATGCAGGGCGCGAACTTCCTCCAGTCGCATATCCTGAGCTTTTATCAGCTTTCCAGCCAGGATTTCTTCCGGGGGCCTTCGGAAGCGCCCTTTTTCCCGCGCCAAAAAAAACCGGATCTGCGCCTCGGCGAAGCGGCCACGGCCATGATGCTCGACCAGTATCTGGAATCTCTCGATATCCGCGCCCTGTGCCATGAAATGGCGGCCGTTTTCGGCGGGCGCATGCCCCATGTGCACGGCATCGTACCGGGCGGGGCCTCCGCTTCCTCCACCGCCGGACAGATAGGGGAATTCCGTTCCCGGCTGAAAAAAGTGCTCGCTTTCATTGAAAAGCGCTACGTTCCCCTGCTTTACCTTCTGTCGGAAAGCTATGCCGACCTTGCCCGCGTGGGCAGAGGCTGGGCAAACGCCCTGTGCATGGGCGTCTTCCCTCACCCCGATACAGGCAGTTTTTCCCTGCATGCGGGGGTATGGGCGGGAGGAAAGGAATATCCCTTCGACCCGGAAAAAGTCATGGAAAATGTGCGCTACTCCTGGTTCTCCGAACATTCCGGCGGCAGCCCCTTCAACGCGCCGCCTCCCTCCGTGGCGCTGGACAAACCCGGGGCCTACAGTTTTTCCAAGGCCGCGCGCTACGACGGCCTGCCCATGGAAGTGGGGCCGCACGCCCGCCTGTGGATAAACAACATGGAGCTTTCCCCCATGGGGCGGGAACTTGCCCCGAGGCATCTGGGCATAAAGGCTTCGCGTTTCCGTGAGCTCGGCGAAGGCTTCGTGTTCTCCATCATGGGCAGGCATCTGGCCCGGGCGGAGGAAACCTGGCTTGTCGCCAAAGCCATGGAAGGCTGGCTGGATGCGCTGAAGCCCGGCGATGCAGCTCTCGCGCCCCTGCCGGACATGCGGGACGGGGAAGGCTGCAGCTTTACCGAAGCGCCGCGCGGTTCGCTCATGCACTGCCTGAAGGTAAAGGAAGGCCGCCTGACCTTCTATCAGATACTGCCTGCCACCTTGTGGAATGCCTCCCCCCGTGACGACGCAGGCCTGCGCGGCCCCATGGAGGAAGCTCTGGTGGGCCTGCCCGTGCCCGATGAAAAAAGCCCGGTGAACGCAGGACGGCTGGTGCGCGCCTTCGACCCCTGACTGGGCTGCGCCGTGCATGTGATGCACAAGAAAAGCGAAGCATAATCGCCTGGAAAAAGGGCGGGTATGGAAGACTCCATACCCGCCCTTTTTCACTCGATACGCCTCACGCAGGCATGCGCCGCAGCCCGTCAGGCCTTTTTATCGTTCCTCCGGGCCATGAAAAAGAAGAAAAGCACACAGAGGCTGGATATGACGGCCACCACGGCCATAGGCACGGCGGTACTTGAGCCGCCGAGCCCCACCAGAGGAGAAGCTGCCGCGCCGAACACGAAGGACGTCACGCCCAGAAGGCCGGAAGCACTGCCCGCACCGCCCTTCTGCGCAGCTATGGCCAGAGAAAAACTGGTGGTCGTGGTGATGCCTATGCTCGAAACGAAGAAAAACAGCGCCCCTGTCATAAATGCTACAGGAAGATGCAGCACGGCCACTACGGCCACACACACGGCCGAAAGCAGGGAAAGGAACACGCCTGCGAAAAGCAGCTTTCTGTCGCCGTAGGCGGTGCAGAGGCGGCCCGTAATCTGAGCGAAAAGCATGATGCCGAAACCGTTGAGGCCGAAACACAGGGCGTACTGCTGCGCCGAAAGACCGTAGAGATTCTGGAGCACGAAGGGGGAGGCGGAAATATAACCGAAAAAGCCCGCCATGACGAAGCCCTGTATCAGCATGTAGGAAAGAAAGACACGGTTGCCGAACAGGCGGAGCATGGATCGGATGGACTGGAGCATCCCGCCCTGCACGCGCTTTTCTCCAGGCAGCGTCTCCGAGTAGCCGAAAAAGACCAGGGAGAACTGGGCCACTCCGCAAAGAGTGAGAAAAAGAAAAATAGCGGGCCACTGGAAAAAATTCATGATCTGCCCGCCGAGGACGGGACCGAATATGGGGGCCACGCCGTTGATGAGCATAAGCAGGGAAAAGAACTTCGTAAGCTCCGTCCCCCGGAACAGGTCGCAGGCAATGGCGCGCGAAAGCACGACGCCCCCGCTGCCCGCAAGGCCCTGGATGAAGCGCAGCACCACAAGTTCCCCGACGCCGGAGGCTCTCGAACAGAAAAAGGAAGCCAAAATGAACACGGCAAGGGAACAGAGCAGAGGGAACTTGCGGCCGTGGGCGTCGCTGAAAGGCCCGAGCACGATCTGCCCGAGAGAAAGGCCCAGAAGGCAGGCTGTAATGCTGAGCTGCATCTGCGAGGCGCTGCTGGAAAGCTGCTCCGCCATACTGGGCAGGGCGGGCAGGTACAAATCCGTGCAGAGGGGGCCCATGGCGGCGAGAAAGCCGAGAACCGACGCCATGAAAAGGCGTGCCCCGGCACTTTTAAAGGGTGAAACAGACATAAACACTCCGTGGGACGAAAGGAACCGATTATGGCTCGGCACAGCTCTCCCGCGCCCTCCAAGACACAGGCAGAGGAAAGATAGGCAAGAAAACAAGTTTCGTCCAGTGGCGGGAAGCCATAAAAAATGCCCCCGGCCCATCCTTGGCGGAAAAGCCGGGAGCGCTTCCGGGAGGCGGGCGTTACGCCCGCCTTTTCCGATCTTATTTCTTGTCCAGCGTCACCGTGAGGAAGAAAGTGTCGCCGCGACGGTTGACCTGCAGCATAACTGCACCGCGTTCCTTGCCTTCCTTGCGTACGATGGAGGCAAGTTCATCCACTTTCGTCACAGGCTGGAGGTTGGCGGAAAGGATCACGTCGCCGGAGCGCAGGCCGCCTTCAGCCGCAGGGCTGCCGTTCTTCACGTTCACCACAAGAAGGCCCTTCACGTCGCCGGAAAGCTGGAGCGCTCGGGCATCCTCAGGGCTGAGGGGCTGCACGCTCACGCCGAGCTCCGTGCCTTCACTCTGCCCGGCATCCTTGGAAACCGTGCTGTGGGAGGCGCGTTCGCCGAGCTTCACCGTCATCTTCTTTTCCTTGCCGTTGCGCAGGACTACCACATCCACCTTAGTGTCGGGCTTGAGGCCCGCTACGCTGCGTGTCAGGGCAGAAGCGCTGTCGATATCATGATCGCCCACGCGGATGATCACGTCGCCCGCGAGCAGGCCGGCATTGAACGCAGGTTCGCCGGGCATGACGGAACCGATGAGCGCGCCGCGGGTATCCTTGAGGCCCAGAGCCCTGGCCATGTTTTCTTCCACATCCTGAACAGTCACACCGAGCCAGCCACGGCTGACCTTCTTGCCGGCGCGCAGATCGTCAATGACGCGGGAGGCGAGATTGCTGGGAATGGCGAAGCCTATGCCCTGGCCGTTGGCGGAAATGGCCGTGTTGATGCCTATGACCTCGCCCGCCATATTGATGAGCGGGCCGCCGCTGTTACCGGGGTTGATGGAAGCGTCGGTCTGAAGGAAATTGTCAAAGGGGCCGGAATGAATGTCGCGACCCTTGGCGCTCAGGATACCCGCCGTCACAGTATTGCTCAGGCCGAAGGGGTTGCCTATGGCAAGAACCCAGTCCCCCACTTCCAACGCGTCAGAATCGCCGAACTTCAGGACGGGAAGCTTTTCCTTGCTTTCCACCTTGAGCAGGGCAAGGTCAGTTTCCTCGTCGGTGCCCACAACCTTCGCGGGAAGCCCGGCGGACTTGTCGCCGTTGAACTTCACGGTGACTTTGTCGGCCCCTTCCACTACATGGTTGTTGGTGACGATATAGCCGTCGGAGGAAATGATGAAGCCGGAGCCGAGAGCGCTGCTCTTACGCTTGGGCATGGGCTGGCCCGGCTGCCTGCCGAAGGGGCCGCCGAACTGCTCAAAGAAATGTTCCATGCCGGGGAAATTGAACATGTCCATTACAGGGCTTTCCACTTCACGCTCGGTGCTGATGTTCACCACCGCAGGCCCGGCACTCTTGGCCAGAGGTACAAAGTCGGGCAATGTGGGAGCCGCCGAGGCGGACGTGGCCAGAAACACAAAACCGGTGACGGCAAGAGCCGTTTTTTTAAGGATGCCGTTCATAGGATCTCCTTGCAGAATCAAAAATGTGGGCATGGAAAAGAAGAAACTCCATGCGTGCCATGGTATCCCGGGCTGAACGCCCGCGCCATTGTAAAGACGGGAAAGGAAGCCCTTCGCCTACTCCGCCCCGCCGCCGGTGGAGCTGCCGCAGGAGGAACAGTTGCCGTGGCAGGGGCTGTTGCGGTTGAGCCTTTTATCGTTCATCCATGCCGGCCTCGGCCCTATCTTGAAGGGAAAAGCCCCTGTCTTCAAAGGGCTGGGCGCGGAAACAAGGCGGGCCGTATCTTCAGAACCGCATTTCGGGCAGCGGATAACATCGTCGTCGTCAAAAGCCAGCTCCTCAAAAGTATGCCGGCAGGCCTTACATTCAAAATCATACAACGGCATGGCAGAACTCCTCGCGAGAAAAATGGAAGGCGGCGTCTTTCCTTCCGTCTCCTTCCAGCTGCTAAGTAAGCACCCTACACCAGCTGACAAGGTTAAGGCAAAAGGCTTTTTCGCCCCTTCAGCAGGCGCCGGAAAGATTTGGTAAGGATTTTTTGTAAGTAATACCTGAAAGTTATATTTTTTCTTATCAGAAATTCCAAGCAGAAGCCCGGCGGAAAGGTAATTCTTGCATAGTGTTACAGTATGTACCCCATGCGGGAAAACATGCTTGTACCGCGGCAGGAAAAACGCACAGAAAAGACGCGGAAAAGAGGCTCCCGTCTTCTCAGAAAATGCGGGGCCTCCCCGCGCAGCCTTTGCGGAAGGAGCGGTTCCCTAGCGGCCCGACGCACGGTGAAAGTACACCCCCCTGCCGGAAAGTTCCGCCTTCACCCCCCCTCCGAAAGAAAAATGCCGGGGAAAAAGCCTTCTCAGCCAGGCCGCCTCCACCCTTTCCAGGCTATCGGCCCGCACCTCTCCGCCCATGCGGCCGAGGGCCTCCGCCATGGCGCGCATCCTGCCTTCTCCTCCGAGTTTCTTCAGCGCTTCGTCGGAAATCAAAAGGCCTCCGTCAGCCTCTTCTAAGGCCAGGCCCGCCTGAGCCTTCCAGGCAGCCCTGTCCCTTTGCGCGCAGCGCCATAACCGGCGCACGCTTTCATAGAAATTCGGATTTTCCGCCAGGAAAAGAGGCAGCATGTCGTGCCGCACGCGGTTGCGCTTCCAGGCCCGATCTGCATTGGAGGAGTCTTCCCGCCAAGGCACTCCGAGGCGCAGCAGCATGCCGGAAAGATCTTTTTTTTCCAGCATGAGCAGGGGCCGGAGCACTCGCCTGCCCTCTTCCTCCACCACGGCCTCCATGCCGCCGAGGCCGGGCCAGGCCGCACCGCGCATAAGGCGCATGAGCACATCCTCCGCCAGATCTCCCACATGATGCGCCGTGAGTATCCAGCTAGCGCCCCAATCCCTCCGGCAATCCTCCAGAAAAGCATAACGCACCCTCCGGCCCGCTTCCTCTACGCCGCAGCGCCAGAGGCGGGCCTTCTCACCCACGTCTTCACGCCGTGAAAAAAAGCCGACCCCAAGCTCCCGGCACAGGGCGCAAGCCGCCTCCGCCTCCTCCGCACTCTCCTTCCTGAGCGCGTGATCAAGATGCGCGGCGGCAAGGGAAAGGCCGTATTTCCCGCGCAAAGCGCAAAAGAGAACAAGAAGCGCCGTGGAATCCGCCCCGCCGGAAAGGGCGATGAGAAGCCGCGCCCCCTGAAGGGGCACGCCCAATTCACTCTCCGTAAACCTCGCAACCAGAAGCGCCGTGCGTGCGTCTTCCGCGTCAAGGTCTTTCAGAGAAAAGGAAGGGGTCAGCATGGCATCTCCTTGTCGGCAAAGGCCGGTTCTTATCAAACGCGCCCACGCACGGCAGAAACGCGGCTTCCCGGAAGTGTCGGGCCGAAACTACCTGCCGTGCGCGCCTTCTGTCAAACACGGGGGACGAAAAAGGGGCCGGACGGCCCCCTGTATCAGATATCGTGATGCAGCATGCGGTACTGAGCCATTTCCTCGTATTTCGTGCCGGGCCTGCCGTAATTGCAGTACGGGTAAATGGAAATACCGCCGCGGGGCGTGAAGATGCCCGTCACCTCAATATACCGCGGATTCATGAGGCGTATGAGATCCTTCATAATGGTGTTCACGCAGTCCTCATGAAAGTCGCCGTGATTGCGAAAGCTGAACAAATAAAGCTTGAGGCTCTTGCTTTCCACCATTTTCACGTCGGGAATATATTCAATGCGTATTTCCGCGAAATCCGGCTGTCCCGTGATGGGGCAGAGGCTGGTGAACTCCGGGCAGTTGAAACGCACCCAGTAATCGTGCTCCAGATGCCTGTTTTCAAAAGTTTCCAGCACTTCCGGAGCGTAGTCCTGCCGGTAGGTTGTAGGGGAACCTAGCTGAGTGAGATGGTCTTCACTTCTGTCATGCATGGGTCTTGCCTCCTCCAGAGGATGGGTTCCTCTCTTCGACGGAACGCTTTTTTCGTTCAAGGTACTGCTCCAGCCCGCGGCGACGCAGTATGCACGCCGGACATTCGCCGCAGCCGTCGCCCGGTACGCCGTTGTAGCAGGTAAGGGTCCGATAGCGTACAAGGTCGAAAATGCCGAGCCTGTCCGCCAGTTCCCAGGTCTGCGACTTGTCGAGCCACATAAGCGGCGTGTGGAGGACAAACTGCTCATCCATGGCCAGATTGAGGGTGACGTTCAGGGAACGGATAAAGGTATCCCGGCAGTCGGGATAGCCGGAAAAATCCGTCTGGGAAACCCCGGTGACGATATCCCTCATGCCGTGCTCCCTCGCGCATACCGCGGCCACGCTGAGAAAGAACAGATTTCTGCCCGGCACGAAGGTATTGGGGAAGCCTCCCTGAGGGATATTCCTGTCCATGACTATGCCCTCATCTGTAAGAGCGCTTTTCCCCACTCGGGAAATGAAGCTCATATCCTCCACATCCAGAGGAACTTTCGCCTCTTCGGCAATGGCGCGGGCCATGTCCAGCTCCAGCCTGTGCCTCTGCCCGTAGAAGAAGCTTACGGCCCGCACATTCTCAAAGTGCTCCTTAGCCCAGAAAAGGCAGGTAGTGGAATCCTGCCCGCCGCTGAATACCACAAGAGCACCGCTCATCAGGCTATCTCACGCACTTTCAGAATGTTGTAGGAGATACCCTCGTCGTACACGTCGATCTGTTCCGTGCGCTTGATATAACTCACCACGCGGATAGTCACGGGCAGGACAAGTATCTCATAGAGCGTTTTCAGCATGGTCTGGGCCAGCATCATAGGGAGCATGTCGGAAAGGGGAATGACGCCCGCAAAGGCGAAGGGGAAAAAGATGAGCGAATCCACGCCCTCGCCGAGCAGCGTGGAAAGTATGGCCCGCACCGAAAAATGCTTCCCCCTGGAGACCACCTTCATCCGGCTCATGACATAGGCGTTCAGAAAGGAACCGGCCAGAAAGGCGAGAAAGCTCGCAGCCGCAATGCGCGGAGCCAGGCCGAAGAGGTAGTTGAAATGCTCCGCCCCGTCCCAGAAGGGCGCAGGAGGAAGCAGTACCGCAATCTGGCCGAGGGCCGCCACCATAAAATTCATGGCAAAGCCCATCCAGATGATGAAGCGCGCCCTGCGAAATCCCCATACCTCGGCGATACAGTCGTTGATGATGTAGGAAACAGGAAAGATGATGACGGCCGCGGGCAGGGCGAACGAGCCCAGCATGAAAATCTTGGCGGCCAGCAGATTGGAAAGGATGAGGCATGCGCAGAACACGATGCCGAGAGTCATGAACGTCGCAGAAAAGGAATACTGTTTCATAGCTTGTTTTTAACGTGGTTCTCAAGCACACGGTGAAAAAGGTGAAAATCGTTGCCATGGACAAAGGGATCGGCAGGCGCCCTGTGGGGCAAAAGCGCAATCTCCTCCTTCTCTGCGCCCGTGTTCAGGCCCCGACCCGGAAGCGACTATGCACCAAAGAGCGCTGCAAGGCAAATGTTCCCCAAAGGGCACCTTCCCCTTTTACAAACATATCCTGCCGCGATTCTACAAAAGCGTGACATTACGGTTTTCCATCGTCTCCGCATCTCGGCTTGACAGATGGAATCTTTCATGGAAAACATGTCTGGCACTCCGTTCTTTTTCCGATTTTGTAAAAGAACAGAACTCTTATACGACCGGACGCCGCACGGAGCAGCAGGCGGCCGGACGCCCCTGCCATTCTTCCCGCCGCTTTTTCTGCGGCGGCACGCGTTTACCGGAGGAGTTTCATGAAAACACGCATCAGCCTGCCCGCGCAAATGGCCATAGGCATGGCCCTCGGCGTGGCCGCCGGCCTTGCCGCACCCTCCATGGGGTTCGACACCGCCTGGTTCAAGCCTATCGGCCAGCTTTTCATCAACCTGATCCGCATGGTCGTCGTGCCCCTAGTGCTCACTACCATCGTCGCGGGCGCCGCCAGCGTGGGCGACCTCAGCAAACTCGGCCGCCTGGCTTCCAAAACGCTTATTTACTACTTCTGCACCACCGCCGTGGCAGTATTCATCGGCCTTTTCTTCGCCAATATCCTGAACCCCGGCGAAGGGCTCAATCTCTCCACTGAGGGGCTCAAGGCACAGGCCGTGCAGGCCCCGAAAATGATGGACGTATTCCTCAACATCGTGCCCCTGAACCCCATCGACTCCATGAGCAAGGGCAACATGCTGCAGGTCATCTTTTTCGCCATGATCTTCGGCTTCGGCCTGAGCGCCGTGGGCGAAAAGGGCAGAACAGTACTCTCTTTCTTTGAAGGCTGCGCAGAAGTCATGATCAAAGTCACCAACATGGTCATGATCTACGCCCCCTTCGGCGTATTCGGCCTCATAGCCTTCACCGTGGCCAGCCACGGCGCGGCCGTGCTGCTGCCCCTGCTCAAGGTCATAGGCGTCATGTACCTCGCCTGCCTCTGTCATGTAATCTTCTGCTACATGCCCCTGGTAAAGGCCTGCGGCCTCAGCATCTCCCTGTTTTTCAGGATGCTTGCCGCTCCCATGATCATCTCCTTCACCACCTGCTCCAGCGCCGCCGCCCTTTCCACCAACCTCATCCAGGTGCAGAAACTCGGCGCGTCCCGCCCCGTAGCCTCCTTCTCCATCCCGCTCGGCAACACCATCAACATGGACGGTACCGCCGTGTACATGGGCGTGGTGGCCATATTCGTGGCAGAGCTGTACGGCATCCCCATGCCCTTCGACAAGCAGTTTGAAGTGATCCTCGTAGGTGTGCTCGCATCCATAGGTACCGTGGGCGTGCCCGGGGCCGGGCTTCTCATGAGCTCCATCGTGTTCACCCAGGTGGGGATTCCGCTGGAGGGCATCGCCATCATCGCCGGCATCGACCGCGTGATGGATATGGCCCGCACCTCCGTCAACGTCCTCGGCGACGCCACCGGCGCCCTTGTCGTTTCCCGCTGGGAAGGCGACCTCGATATGGAAGCCGGAGCCCGCTTCGCCGCTGAAGAAGGCGAATAACCCCACGCCATGTCTGGAAAAGGCCGCCCTTACCGGCGGCCTTTTTTTGCGCCCGGGCAAGGGTTCAAGCTCTTTTCTCCAGCGTTCCCTCCCGGAAGCCGCGCACTTCCTTCTTGCCATGCGCCCCCTCTTGCCGATACAAACAAAGGCCAAAGGAGCATATCATGATAGCCAAGGCCCGCGCCGACCAGCTCGTTTTTGAACAGGGGCTTGCCGAAAGCAAGGAACAGGCCCGTCGCCTCATCATGGCGGGCAAGGTGGCTCTCGCCCCCGATGAGGAGCACCCCGAAAAAAAACCGGAACCGGTGCAGAAGCCCGGCCATCCCTACAAGATCACCACGCGCTTCCAGCTTGTAGGCGTGGAGCGCTTCGTCAGCCGGGGAGCCTACAAGCTGCTCACCGCGCTGGAAGAATACCACATCGACGTGACCGGCTTCGTATGCCTGGACGCGGGCGCTTCCACCGGCGGCTTCACCGACTGCCTGCTCCAGTACGGAGCCGCGCGCGTCTATGCCGTGGACGTGGGGCATGCCCAGCTGCATGAGCGACTGCGCGCCGATTCCCGTGTCATTTCCCGCGAGGGCGTGAATCTGCGCACGGCCCCGCCGGAACTCATCCCGGAACAGATAGACATGATCGTAGCCGACGTGTCCTTCATTTCCCTGACTATGGTGCTGCCGCACTGCCTGCGCTGGCTGAAGGAAGGCGGTATCGCCGTGGGCCTCATCAAGCCACAGTTCGAGGTAGGCCCGGGGCAGACGGTGAAGGGAGTGGTGCGAGACGAAACACTGCGCCAGGAAGCCGTGGACAGGGTGCTCCGCTTCATGGAAGGCGAAGGCCTGACCTGCCTCGGCGTCACGCCCGCGGCCATACGCGGCCCCAAGGGCAACCAGGAATTTCTGGCCTACTGGCAAAAAAAAACGCAGCCCTGAACGCCCGGGACGCTCCCCTCCCCACCGCCATTAAGGCGCGCAAAGGAATTCCCATGAAAGACCTCTCCTCCTTCAGCCCCAGGCGCATCCTCGTCTGCCAGCAGCGGCAGATAGGCGACGTACTGCTTTCCACCCCTGTGTTTGAACTACTGAAACGGCGCTTCCCCGAAGCGGAACTGCACCTGTTCACGGAAAAAAAGTGCGAGCCTCTTCTGCGCCACAACCCCTTCATCCATGCCTTCCACCTTATCGACAAAAAGGGCGGATTCTTCCGCCAGCTGAACTTCTATCACAAAGTGGCGGCGCTCGGTTTCGACCTCGTCATAGACCTTCAGCAACTGCCGCGCTGCCGTATGATGACGCGCATGACGCATGCCCCCGTGAGGCTTTCCTTCCCCTCATCCCTGCTTTCCCGCTGGCGCTACAACTGTCTTGTCCGCCCGGAAGAAGGCTATGCCTCCCGGACCAAAGTTTCCCTGCTCGCTCCCCTCGGCATACGCTGGCAGGGGGAAGGGCCGCGCATCTACCTTCTGGAAGAAGAACGGCGCAAGGCCCGGGAGCTTCTGAAAAGCTGCGGCCTGCAAGACGGGCAGCGCCTCATCGCTATAGACTCCACCCATCGCCGCGCCTCCAAGCGCTGGCCTGTGGAACGCTTCGCTGCCCTCATGAGCCTTCTTGCCGGGCATGATCCTTCGCTGCGCTTCCTGCTCCTGCGCGGCCCGGGGGAAGATGCGGACATTGCCGCCCTGCGCGGGCTCTGCCTGGGCGCGGGCCTGGCCCCGGAAGCCCTTCTTGTACCTGAGCCCCTGCCGGACATTCGCCTCTCCGCCGCATGTCTCGCCGAGGCTTCGCTGCTTGTGGGCAACTGCTCCTCCCCTCGCCACATGGCGGCCGCGCTGAACGTGCCGAGCCTCGTCATTCCCGGAGCCTCAGGCACGGCATGGCGCTACCCCTCGCCCCTGCATCGGGAACTGCGCCCCGCCCTGCCCTGCCAGCCTTGCTCCAAGACCGACTGCCAAGATCCCCAGTGCCTTCTGCGCGTGACTGCGGAAGAGGCCTTCACCCATGCCCTGGAGCTTCTGAACACGGCAAAAAGCGTTCCTACCTCCTGAACCGGACGCGCTCTCTCCTGTCAAAAGGGGCCCCACCGGCATAGCCGGTGGTTCCTCTTATGCGCCTGTAAGGCTTTCTTACCAGCCGCGCCCTAGCAGGCGCATGTACGGTCTGACATCTGCATTTCTGTTACCGGCGGCCCGTAAACGGG
>NZ_DYZA01000050.1 GCF_020741395.1 Mailhella massiliensis
GCTTATAAACAAATACCCATAACCTTTTTACTCCGGTGAACCGCTCCCCCCCAGCATGCTCTTCATCGTCTGTTTTCTCTGGCCATGATGTCGCACAATCCTTTTTCCCACTCCCTGCCCCCGGCATGCGTTCCTTTCAGAGTGCCGCCTGATTCATGTGAACGAGCTTTTTTCCCTCTCACCATCGGCATTGTCTTGAAGCAAAGACAACGCCCCTCCGTCACAGGATTATTTCTCACGCAGCGCGTTCTGCTTGGCCTTGAGTATGGGCTTGAGCAGATAATCCAGCACTGTTTTCTTACCTGTCATGATATCCACAGTAGTCATCATACCGGGCATAATAGGCAGTTCCTCACCATGATAGACGATGGCGGTTTTCGGCGTGCGTACCTTGACCTGATAGTAGAATTCGCCCCTCTTGTCTTCTATGGTGTCGGCGCTGATCTGCTCCAACACGCCGTCCAGCCCTCCGTAGATGGAATAATCGTAGGCCGAGACCTTTACCATGGCTTTCTGGCCGGGATGCAGGAAGGCCACGTCCGCAGGACGCACCCTTGCTTCCACGAGGAGCGTATCGTCCAACGGCACGATTTCCATAATGGGTTCGCCGGGCTTGACCACGCCGCCCACGGTATTGATGTAGATCTGCTTTACCGTACCGCGCACCGGGGAACGCAGTTCCGTCCGGGTCACGCGATCGCTGCCTGCGGAAAGCCCTTCACGCAGGGAGGCAAGTTCCAGACTGCGCTTGTTGATCTCCTCCATGAGGGCGGCGTCGAGCTCCGCCCTACGCAGATTCATGCGGTGCTCCGCCTCGCTGGCCGCGGCCTCCGCGCGGGGAATGGACACGGTAAGTGTGTCTATTTCTCCCTGGGCCTGCACCGCGCGCTCCTGAAGTTCCAAATACTGCACGCGCGAGTAGCTGCGTCGGGCCAGAAGGGGTTCGGCGATGCTGAGCTGCTGGCGTATCAGGGAAAGACTCCGGGTAAGCTGTTCCTTTCGGGCAAGCTGTTCCTTCACCTCCTGGCGGCGCTGCTCGGCCTGGGCCATGAGCACCTGAAGCTCGGACTCCCTCTGGCGTTCATGGACTGCAAAAGTTTCCTGCTGCACACGGGTGAGCCTGCGGCCCTGCTCCAGCTGTTCCTCCGTAAGGGTGTAGCCCGTGCCGCGTTCCAGCCAGACGCGCAGGTCTTCCGGCCATTGCAGGGCATTTCCCGACACGGAGGCGCGCAGGCGGCGGATGGCGACAAGATTTTCCATGGCCTTGTAAAGCATATCCCGCAGGTTGCTTTCAGCCATTTCATTGTTCAGGCGGGCAAGCACATCGCCCTTTTCCACAATCTGCCCTTCGTGTACATCCACCCCGCTCAGGATACCGCCCTCAAGGTTCTGGATGATCTGCGTGCGGGAGGAAGGCACCACCTGCCCTTCCGCGCGGGTGACTTCATCCAGCGTAGCGAACCCCGCCCAGACAACAAACGCCACAAAAAAGAGAAATACACCGAAGGAAAGCCACCGGGCCTTCCTGGTAGGACGACGGGCAAGGGCTGCTTCCACCTCGGCAGCATAAGGCAGATCTTCGGGAAGCAGCCTGCTCGACAGGGAAACCGGCTCAAACAGGCTCCGGGCGGGGCCTGCGGGATTCCGGCCGGGCACCCCGCCGAATTCCGGGGGCAGTTCCTGCCTTTCACCGGATATGTTCTTCTTCTCTTCTTCCATGGGAAAACTCTCTTCAGGCATTGTACCGCGCGGCTCCCGCTGCGCCGGAAAAAGGCTTACTCTCCCGCTCCGGGAACGTCGCTTTCCGCTCCTGCCCCTGCGTTATCTCTCTTCCCCGCCGCCTTCACGGTGGAAACTCTGACCGTGCTCCCCTTCAACGAAGGCTTCGGGGCATCTGCGGCTGCGGCCGGCTTTGTTTTTGCTGAAGCATGGGCGTTTTCTTCCCCCTTCTGCCTTGCATAGGCGCCTTTGGCTCCCCGCCCCGTCTGAAGCTTCTGAAGCACGGCGTCGCGCGGGCCGTCCATGATCACTCTGCCCGCTTCCATGACGATGAGCCTGTCCACAATGCGCAGCATGCTGAGCCGGTGAGTAATGAGAATAAGTGTTTTGTCACCCAGAATAGGCTCAAGGCGCTGCTGCACAAGGCGCTCGGAATCCACGTCCATGTTGCTGGTAGGCTCATCAAGGATGAGAACATCCGGATCTCGCACCAGGGCGCGCGCAAGCCCCACGGCCTGCCTCTGCCCGCCGGACAGATTGCGCCCCTGCTCTCCCACCTGCGCGCCGTAGCCCGCCGGATGACTTTTCACGATATCGGCCACCCCGGAAACTGCGGATGCCCGCAAAATGAGATGGTCGTTGATGGTGGGATCGCCGAGGGCGATATTGTCGCGCACCGTGCCGTAGAAAAGAATGACTTCCTGAGGCAGATAGCCCACGCGACTGCGCAAGTCGGCCGTGGCAAGCTGCCGTATATCCACCCCTCCGAAGGACACCGCGCCCTCCCCTGGAGGATAAAGGCCGATGAGGAGCTTGCCCAGGGAGCTTTTTCCCGACCCCATCCTGCCGATGACCCCCACCTTTTCGCCCGGCCGTATGCGCAGGCTCACGCCGTCGAGCGCGGGCGTCTGTGCGCCGGGATAGGTGAAACTCACGTTGTCCATGACGAATTCGCTGACAAGGGAGCCGAAGTCCATGCAGGCGGACTGATCCTGATTTTCGGAAGGAAGCTCCATGAGCGTATCCAGCGCCTTGAGCGACACGCGGGAATTCTGGAGCCTGGTCAGAAGCGAGGCGAGCTGGAGCAGCGGGGCCATGATGCGCCCTACAAGGATATTGCAGCCGATGAGTCCCCCCATGCTCATTTCCCCCGCACCTATGCGGTACACGCCCCAGATGACCATGCCCACGGTAACAAGCTGCGTGGTAAAGGTTGCGAAACTCACGGCACGGGTGCTGTACTTGCGGGCCTCGTTGGACGATTGCGCGGAAATACCCGCCACAGCCTCCCACAGGCGCTGCATGCGGCTTTCGGCCATGCAGCCTTTTACGGTTTCCAGGCCGTTCACCATTTCCACAAGCAGGGCGTTCTTCTGCATGTTGTGGCGGTAGCTTTTTTCCGCGCTCCTGCGCGCGGCCATCTGCAGATACACACCCACGCCGAGAAGCACTGGCATGGCCACAAGGGGCAGTATGACGAGCGGCCCTCCTATGAAGGCAAGCAGAACGAAAAACAGGGCAAGGAAGGGAATATCGATACAGGCGAGAAAGGTGGTGGAACTGAAGAACTCGCGCAGCGATTCAAATTCCCTCAGGTTGTTCACCAGCGCGCCCGTGGATTCGGGCTTGGCGTCCATACGCATGGAAAGAACCTTGTCGATGAGCTTGCTGGAAAGCACAACATCCGCGTTGCGGCCCGCGAGATCCACAAAATGGCTGCGCATGGTGCGCAAAAGAAAGTCGAACACATAGGCGAGCGTCACACCAGCGGCAAGCACCCACAATGTTTCATAGGCGTTGTTGGGAATGACTCTGTCGTACACGTTCATCACGAAAAGGGAACTCACCACGGCAATGGTGTTCACCACCACACTTGCCAAGGCCACATGCCGGTAAATGGGCATGTAAAAGCGAAGCACATCCCAGAACCAGCGCTTGCTTTCCTTACGTCGCACGGGCTCCGTGCGGGCATCGGCTCTGCTTTCCAGCGCGCCGAACACGGCATAGCCGGAATACTGTTCCTCCAACGCAGCCCGGGGCATGTCCCGGGCCTCATCACCCAGCTCGGGCAGAATAATCGCGGCATTTTCCTTATCCAGCTTTGCGAGCACGCAGGAAGCATCGCCTTTCAGAAGAAGAATACAGGGCAGCGTAAGAGGAGAAATATCCTCGAGCTTCGGACGATACATCACCCGGCCTTTCAACCCCGCCCTCTCCGCCGCGCGCAGACAGGCCCCGGCGCTTATCTTTTCGGAACCGGAAAGCCCCGCAAGAAGGAACTGCGGGGAAACATGCCTGCCCTTCAGACGTATAAGGAGGGAAAGGCTGCGCAGGAGCGGGGGCATGAAATCCACTTCCGAGGGAGAAAGCGGAGCCATTGCCGGGGAGGTGGAAACGGGCCTCGGGGATTCACTCATGATGCACCTCTTCGGGCTGCCTTCCGGGCATACCCGAAGCTGGTTTTAATAGGGGCGGCCAAGGCGTGTCAATGGAGGGCAACATTTTCAGGGAAAATACACAGCCGGTCCGCGCCTTCCCCTGCCGGGCAGCGTCAGGGCTCCTTTTTCTTCCGCCGCTCATATTCCCTGAGCAGAAGCTTCATGTGAAAAGCCGTCACTTCCTTCTGATCGAAGCGGGCGAGCACCTCCCTCCGCGCCGCATCCTGCGCGGGGCGAAGGTCCCCCTTCAGCAGAGAAAGGAGAAAGCGGCTTATCTCCTCTCCCCTGCGGAAGAAAAAGGCGTTCTCCCCATGATGCAGGAAGGAAGGCCCCTCCCCTTCAGGCAGCACGGGAAGAACCCCGCAGCTCATGGCCTCAAGCAGCATGGAAGCGGGTGGCGCGCTCCCACACCAGCAGGGAGGCGGCACGCAGCAGATTGCGGTACTGCTCCAGCGAAAGCGTGCCCGGCAGATGCAGCCGCTCTTTCTGCGGCATGGCCTCGCGCGCCTCCTTCCAGCGCTCCCACACGGCGCGGCCCTCGCACAGCACGGCCGCATGGCAGCGCCCGCGCTCTTCCAGAAGTCCCCCCACGGCGTGCACGGCCTCTTCCGGCCCCAGCCTGCCGGTATGGAACAGCGCAAATTCCGGCCCTCCGGTCCCGCCCGGGGAAAACCACTCCGTGTTCACCGCACAGGGCGCGTCCAGCCCGTGCGCCAGACGGGAGGAAAAAAGACTCCCCTCCCCCGCGCCCGTGCAGACAAAGGCGTGACAGCTCACGGCGTAGCGGCATTGCAGAAGGTGCCGGGTGAAGCCGGTCTCGCCCCGGGCCCCGGCGCCGGGAAAGACGGACGCCCCGGCCCAGCCCACGCGGAAGGCGTGAGGAAAGGCCTCGTCGCAGAAAAGCCCGTAGCCGTCATCCGCCGAGACCAGCGCCATGTCCGGCGCAAGGTCCATGTCCGCAAGACGGAGAAAGGCGTGCAGCGCCTGCGCGCCGGCAGCAAGGGCCGCGTCCAGCCCCGGCGCGTGCCGGGAGGAGCCTGAGGCGCGGCTCTCCTTCGGCGGCGCAAGCGTGACGCGCCGCACCCCGGGCAGGGAAAAGTCCCTGCGCCGGAAACCGGAAGCGAACAGCACGTCGTGCCCGGCCTGCGCAAAGGCGGCGGCCAGCGGCCCGAATGTGCCGGGAAAGGCGTGGTTGACAAACAAAATCCGCATACTCTCATCCATCGGCAGGCCGCCCTGCACATGCAGGTCGCCAGGATCAGGCCCCGGAGCGGCACGGCAGCCCCTGCGTCCCAAAACATTCCGTACCGGCCATGTTCGCATGGGCGGCCCGTGCCGTAAAGACCTCCCCATGAAGAAGCGACCCGCGCCAGAAAGGCCGGGCCGCCGGGAAAAGTGCCGGGGCGGCCCGAAGACCGCCCCGGGGAAAGGGTCAGCCGTTGCTGTTCTGGAGCAGGAAGACCTGCTGCGCCGCGGCGTCGTCGTCAGGCGTCACATCCTGAAGCGCCGAGCTGTCCAGTTGCAGGGTAAGATCCGCCCCGCCGTTGAAGTCGTAGGTACCGTCAGCCTGCTCCGTCCACTTCGTCATGTCCAGCGTAAGGGTCTCATGGCCGTCTGTATCGACATTGATGCTGATGCCGTAATCGGCAGCCAACTGTTCCATGCTGGTCAGGCTGAGGGCATCACTGCCCTTGATGAGCACTTCTATGCCTTCCACATTGGGCTTGTCGTCGCCGCCCGCAAGCAGTGCATCCAGCGTAAGGTCACTGTCCGTGGACACCATGAAGTCGATGCCTTCGCCGCCGTCCACCAGCAGGTCGTTTGCGTCATAGACGATGATGTCGTTGCCGCTGCCGTCGAAGATGGTGTCGTCTCCTGCGCCGCCATGGATGATGTCGGCGCCGTTGCCGATGGTGGTATCGGTACCCGGCGTCTGGTCCACCACTTCCAGAGGCACATTGACCGTAGTACTGACGACGTCGCCGTCGGCGTCCTGGGTCTTGAAGACAAGCTCGAACTGGTTGGATTCTCCCTCTTCACCGATAACACGGAACTGTTCGTACTGTTCCATGGTCCAGTTACCGTTCTTGTCCAGCGTGGCGGTGAAGAGTTGCTCGCCGCTCTCCAGCGTGCCTTCCAGAATGGCATCGCCGGAAGAGCCTTCGCTGAACGTCAGCGTCACCTCTGTCTCCACTCCGTCCATCAGAGCCGTGATAGCGCCGGAGATACCGTCCTGACTGAGCGAGCCTTCCTTCACCATACCGGCGAGGTCGAACTGGGCGTGAATGTCCGCATAGGCGACTGCAAAGCCGTCCGCACCGGACTCAGCCGTCACCGTGCCTTCGCTGACGATGATAGGGTCGTCGCGCTTGGTGATGAAGTCGATGCCCTGAATGGTGAAGTCGCTTTTTTCATTCGGGAATTCAGGCGTTCTGTTGTCCACGGCGGAGATGACTACCATGTCGAAGCCGCCCAGCACCACATCCGAAGAATTGAGAGTGTACTTGCCGTCCGGCGAATTGTCCTCCACCAGCGTGCTGCCCACAATCTGACCGTCACGGTAGAAGGTGACCAGCGCCTTTTCGGACACATGCTCATACGCCGTCGTGCCGGCGGGGCCGTCTCCGTTGTAGAACGCGCCGAAGTCGATGGTCACGCCGTAGGCCAGCTGGCCGCCGAGGTCGAACACCACGGCTTCACTGGCATTGCCGCCGATGACGCTGATTTCCTCATTATGCTCACCGACATCCACGGTCAGGCCCCAGTCGGCCTTGTCGCTGCCATAATCCTTGTACGGCGAGTACTTCAGGTTATAGAGTCTGTGGTAGGTTATGTCGCTTATCTGCACGTCGTTACCGGAACCCGAGTAGGTCACCTTGGCGGCATACATGGTCACGCCGTCCCAGCCGGCAAGCTCGGAGCTGGGCCCAAGATTCTGCCCGCCTGTACCCAGCGTGAAGTCCACGGCCTCACCGTTCTCCAGATTGCCTGCGCCGCCGCCGGGAACCAGCGAGGTAGTGCCGGAAGCGGAGATGGTAGGCACGTCGTCCACGATGGTCACGGTAATGGTACTGTTCGCCTCGGAGCCGTCCACGTCCGTCACGGTCACGGCAAGATTATAGGAAACCTGCGTGTCCCATTCGGCCTTATAACCATGCTCCGTGGTGTTGTCGTTCAGCGTGTAGATGAACGTCAGCTTGCCCGTGGCCGCGTCGAAGCCCGTCACGGTGAGAACGCCTTCATCCGTGGGAACATTGCGGTCTATCGAGATGTTCGTGAGGGCGCCGTTGATAACCACTTCCTTGCTGCCGATGACGACGCTGTCCACACCGGCGGGCGCACTGATGCTCAGCGAGCCTTCGGCCGTGGTGGGCATCTTGCCGGGGATGGAGCCGTCTGCAAGGCCGGATTCATAGACCGTCAGACTGTCGGAGCCCACCGTCACGCCGTTGTCCACACCGTTGATGGTGATGGTCACCTTGCCTTCGGCAACGTCGCCGTCCGCATCCGTATAGGTGTAGGTAAATTCTTCCGTCAGCGTTTCGCCGTCGGAAAGATCCTTTACTGCCGCATTGGTGTTGTCGAGCGTGTAGGAGTAGGTGCCGTCGCCGTTCAGCGTGATGTCGCCGTACTTTCCGCTCTGGTTCGCATCCCAGGCGAAGGTGGCATCGGAGTCCGCACCGGCCACCGCGCCTTCCAGCGCGTTGCCCGTGACGGCATTGCTGTCTCCTTCCGTCACCGTATGCGTGAAGCTTTCGATGGAAGGCACGTCGTCCACGATGGTCACGGTAATGGTGCTGTTCGCCTCGGTGCCGTCCACGTCCGTCACGGTCACGGCAAGATTATGGGAAACCTGCGTGTCCTATTCGGCCTTATAACCATGCTCCGTGGTATTGTCGTTCAGCGTGTAGGTGAACGTCAGCTCGCCCGTGGCCGCGTCGAAGCCCGTCACGGTCAGGACGCCTTCATCCGTGGGAACATTGCGGTCTATCGAGATGCCCGTGAGGGCGCCGTTGATAACCACTTCCTTGCCGCCGATGACGATGGTGTCCACACCGGCGGACGCACTGATGCTCAGCGAGCCTTCGGCCGTGGTGGGCATCTTGCCGGGGGTGGAGCCGTCCGTAAGGCCGGATTCATAGACCGTCAGACTGTCGGAGCCCACCGTCACGCCGTTGTCCACGCCGCTTATGGTAATGGTCACTTTGCCTTCGGCAACGTCGCCGTCCGCGTCCGTATAGGTGTAGGTAAATTCTTCCGTCAGCGTTTCACCGTCGGAAAGATCCTTTACCGCCTCGTTGTCGTTATTGAGCGTGTAGCTGTAGGTGCCGTCGCCGTTCAGCGTGATTTTGCCGTACTGGCTGCTCTGGTTCGCATCCCAGGCGAAGGTTGCATCGGCGTCCGCACCGGCCACCGCGCCTTTCAGCGCGTTGCCCGTGACGGCATTGCTGTCTCCTTCCGTCACCGTATGCGTGAAGCTTTCGATGGTGGGCACGTCGTCGGTGATGACCACGGTCACCACGCCGTCGCCTGTGGAGCCGTCGGTATCCGTCACCGTCACCACAAGGTCGTGGGCGATGCTGTCCGCGCCCTCGCCCGTGTGCTCCTGCGTGGCCTGCGTAAGATGATAGGTATAGTCCAGCCGCCCGGCGGCGGCGTCGAATCCCGTCACTTCCAGGTAGCCTTCATCGGTGGGGACGACTGCTCCCGTCAGCGCGCCGTCGTACACCACGACGCCGCCGATGACGATGGAGGCCACGCCGTCGAGAGCCTCGATGATCATGTAGCCGAAAGCATCGGCGCTTGCGCCCTGCGCGCCCCTCAGGCCGCTTTCCTGCACCCTGAGCACATCGCGCTCGGCGGAGACTCCGGCGCCCCCGTCATGCGGGTTGTCGGGATTGTCCAGCACGGGAATGTCGTCAATGTTCCCGGGATTGCCGGGCGTGACGATCACCGGATAGTCAGTATCCGCCGAGCTTGTGGCCGCACCGATGGTTTCGGGATTCACATCGCCGCCGGGCCAGCCCACATCGAGGCCGCCCAGACGGTCCAGCCCGTCCAGCAGAGAGGCGTTCACATAGTCATGGAAACGGTTGCCGTTGCCCTGCGCGGCGGCCCTTGCGGCGGGACCGGCGGCAGGCATGAGGTCGGGCTCGTTCATGGCCATGAAGAAGTCTTCGCCCGCGATCTCGGCGCCGTCCACCTCAAAGGAGGGCATGTTCTCCTTGGAATAGGTGGCGTAGAACTCCTGAAGGCGTATGACGGAGCCGTCTTCAAAGCTCAACAGCAGATCGTCGCCGTCGCGGGAAAGCGTGGCGTCCCCTGTGGGAAAATCAAAGACAAAATGCCCTTCGGGCGTGCTGGGAATATTCTGCGTGGTGTCGGGAGCAGGCTTGGCAAGGCGTATGTCGGCCATAAATACACTCCTGGGTAAGATATCGACAATATTCAGTAGAGGAAAAAGAAAACGGCAAGGCGGGAACAGCCGGGACAAAAAACACAAAAGCCCCGTACCGGCACGACGCCGGAACAGGGCTTATACAGGAAAAGGAAAATCCCGGAGAAAGTGCATAAAAAACCTGCCGTCGCAAAGGGTTGATAAAAGGTATAAACACCTCCAAGCCCTGGATTCCGGCAGGAACTCTACGATCCTCCATCAATGAGATATCGCTTTCTTTCCCTACACCCGTTTTGCCCTTGTCTGTCAACGCATTACGGGATTTTCGCCCCGCTGGGAGGCCGGTACGGCGGGCCTGCGGGCGTGATGCCGGGCAATATTTGGGATACAAATCACAATGCACAAGCTCCCCGAAAAAAACAAACACAACACATTGAAAAAAAACATATTTTTTTCTGTCTCCCCCGCTTTCCCCTTCATAGGGCAGGGCATGGAAGGGCAATGGTCATTTGCAATTTTACTAAATAATATCAATATATTAAATAATATATC
>NZ_DYZA01000051.1 GCF_020741395.1 Mailhella massiliensis
AACGAGGAAAGTAGCGTTTGATACGAGCAATCTGTTCATGAGAAAGATAAAAAAGTTCTTTCATGGCATCCTCCCTATGCCGACAATAAGAACTTCTTACCCTTTTGGCAACTAATGAGTCCTGAGCCTAGAAGAGAAGGCAATCGGCCCGGAAGACGGCATGCACGATGAGAAGCGCAACGGTAGGTTCATGAAAAATTCATGGTTCTGATACATGTTTTCCGGGAGAGGATGTTACGTTTCCGCAGGACAATGCGGGGCCTCGGCGTGCGGCCGCCTTGCAGGAGGCGTTGGGCAGGTGGAGTACTTCCGGTGTTTGTGATGCCCGGAGTCAGAGCTTCGGATGATAGGACTCTGGGAAGGGAAGAGTATCATCGTTTTTTTCTTTCTCTTCTGCTAGGTTTTCGGAAAACGTCGGAGCATGAGGTGCTCTGCATGCCTGAAGCCTAGCGTGGTTTATGGAAAGGGGAGGTCTCGCATGAGCCGTACGCGGGCATGTCCCGACAGTGGAGGTAACTATGGATCAAGCGTTTCTGGAGCGCCTGCATGCCGAAATTGAGGAGGAGAAGGAGCGTCTGCACTACCTGCGGGGGCTTTTTCAGGCCGAATCCATGCCTGATGTGCTCGACAACGCCGCGCACATGGAGGCTGTGCGCTTTGCGGAAGCGCTTGCCGAACGTAGTGCGAGAAGGCTGAGGGAACTGCGAGCCCTCCTTGCGGAAGGTGCGCAGGTGCGTCGGTACTGTGAGGACTGCGGGGAACTCATCCCTGAATCGCGCCTTATTGCTGCGCCGGGCTGTGTGCGCTGTCGCGCCTGCCAGGCCAGGCATGAAGGCGAGGCGAGGAGGGGAGGGGAAGGAGAAGATTGATTTTTGTTCCGGCCCGGAAAAGATTTGTAATATTGCCGTCACATGGCTCTGGCATACTCTCGAGAGCTTCAGGAGACCAACGATTACGGAGAGAGAGTATGTCTTTTTATACAGCCATGCAGCTTCTGGGCGGCGTCGGCATTTTTTTGTACGCCATTAAACTTATCAGCGAATCCCTTCAGATGCTGGCCGGTGAACGCCTGCGCAACATCATCGGTATGTTTACGAAAACGCCCGTCCTGGGCGTTTTTTTAGGTACCGCCGTGACTATGGTCATTCAGAGCAGCAGCGCCACCACCGTGATGACTGTGAGCTTCGTGGACGCAGGGCTCATGACGCTGACCCAGGCCATAGGCGTCATCATGGGGGCGAACATAGGCACTACTGTGACGGGGCAGATTCTGGCCTTCCGCGTCAAGGATCTGGCGTATCTTTTCGTCATGCTCGGCGTGCTTCTCATGTTCACCTGTTCTTCCAGAAAAAAGCTCAAGCATCTGGGTGAGGGCCTGTTCGGCTTCGGCATGCTCTTCATCGGTATGCAGACCATGGAAAGCTCCATGTCCTTTCTGCGCGACAGGCAGGACATTTTCCTTGCCTTCAGCAACAATCCGCTCCTCGGCCTTCTCGCAGGCACGCTGCTCACTCTGCTCGTGCAGTCCAGCTCCGCCACGGTAGGCCTGACCATCGCTCTCGGCACGCAGGGGCTTCTGCCTCTGGAAGCAGCCATTCCCATCATTTTCGGCGACAACATAGGCACCACGGTCACGGCCGTTCTGGCCGCTCTCGGTACGGGGCGAGCCGCCCGCCAGGCCTGTACGGCGCATGTGCTCTTCAACGTCATAGGCGTGTGCATCTGGCTGCCGCTCATGCCGCTCTGGATAGGCTTCATCGAGGCTTCCTCCTCTTCCATAGGGCATCAGATAGCGAACGCCCACACGCTTTTCAATATCTGCAACACCATCATCTTCCTGCCCTTCGTCAGGCCTTTCGCCGCTCTCATCCGCAGGATCATTCCTGACGGGGAACGCATCGACAGGCGCGACGCCATATATCTCGACCCGAATCTCATCCAGCGCACGCCCGTGGTGGCCGTAAGCGCGGTACGCCACGAATGTCGCCACATGGGTGAAATGGTGGACGAGCTTCTCTCGCATACGGGAAAGGTGTTCTTCGAGCGTAAGGAGGAGGAGAAGGAGAACGTCCTTCAGATGGAAGACAGGCTGGATAATCTGGAAGACGCCATACGTTCCTATGCCTCGGATATCATGCAGACCGGCCTCGACGGTAAGGATGCCGCCATGCTGGAATCCTGCGTGATCAGCGCAGGCGACCTGGAGCGCATAGGTGACAAGGGAAAGCGTCTTGTCGACTTTTACGAATACAAGAAAAAGCGCGGGGACGACTTCTCCCCCGAGGCACTCTCCGAAGTCCGTACGCTCTTTACGGCAGCGCGCAAGGCCGTGAGGCTGGCCTCTGCCACCTTCGGCCCCGAGCCCTTTACCGCGCAGCATAAGGCTGAACTCGACGGACTGGCCGACCATATCCGCGATCTGGAAGCGCAGCTTCGTGCAAGTCATGCCTCGCGTCTGAGTACGGGGCATTGCTCGCCCGAGGCAGGGCTCGTGTTTATCGACGTGCTGGGCGCCATAGAGCAGATCGCCTATCGCTCCAGAAAGATTGCCGATCACATGATCGGCAAAGAGGGTGCGGAGGCGTAGCCGTGGCTGAGAAGAGAAAGGAAGCGGCCTCGAGGGATGCACGGAAGAAAGTGGATCTTGCGGCCCAGGAATATTACCTGAACCGGGAACTGAGCTGGCTGGATTTCAACGCCCGCGTGCTGGAAACGGCGCTGGACGACAGGCTGCCTTTGCTGGAGCAGACCAAATTTCTTGCTATATTCCACAACAATCTCGACGAGTTCTTCATGGTGCGAGTGGCCAAGCTTCTGCACCGCTATCGTGAAGGGGCGGGCGGTGAGGAGCCCGAGGGTATGAGTCCTTCCCGGCAGCTTGCGGAAATACGCCGCAAGGCTTCGGCGCTGCTTGCCGCGGCAAGCGAGCACTGGATGAAAAAGCTTTCCCCGAAGCTCAGGGAAAAGGACGTACACCTCGTGCGCTACGGCGAGCTTTCGGAAAAGCAGAGGCGCTTTCTGCTCTCCTATTTCCGCGACGAAATCTACCCTGTGCTTACGCCCCAGGCCATAGATCCGGGGCATCCTTTTCCCACCATCTCCAACCTCAGCCTGAACTTCATCATACGTCTTCAGGGCCGCGACGGCATCGACCGTTTCGCCAGGCTGCGCTGCCCCAGCAACGTGCCGCGCTTCATCTTCATTCCCCGCAACAAGGAGGCCACAACCTACGCTTCCCTGGGACTCAGGGCCAGTGTGCGCGACGCCGATATCCTGCCCCTGGAAGAACTTATTCGGGAGCATCTCGGTCTGCTTTTTCCTGGGTACCGCGTCATGGACTGCGGGTTGTTCCGCATTACCCGCAATACCGACGTCACCATCGACGAGGATGAAAGCGACGACCTTCTGGAAGCCGTGCAGGATATGGTGGATCAGCGCCGTTTCGGCGGCGTGGTGAGGCTGGAGACGGCGCGGGGAATGTCCGGCGCCCTTTCGGAGTTTCTCATCAAAAAGCTGCGTCTCAAGCCTTTTCAGGTCTACCGTGTCAAGGGGCCGCTGGCCTTCGCCCAGTTCATGGCCCTTTACGGGCTGGACAGGCCGGGCCTCAAGACGCCTCCCCACAGTCCTGTCGTGCCGCCTGTGCTTCAGTCGGACGCGCTCTTTCGCGTCATACGGCGGCAGGATATCTTTCTCCATCATCCTTACGACAGTTTTTCCCCCGTGTCGGACTTCGTGCAGAAGGCGGCGGAAGATCCGAAAGTCATTTCCATCAAGCAGACGCTGTACCGCGTGGGCAACGATTCGCCCATCGTGCGCGCGCTCATCGAAGCGCGCAGGCGAGGCAAGCAGGTCACGGCCGTGGTGGAGCTCAAGGCACGCTTCGATGAGGAGCGCAACATCACCTGGGCGGAAGAGCTGGAGAGCGAAGGCGTGAACGTGGTGTACGGCTTTGTGGGCATGAAGATACACGCCAAGCTCTGCCTTGTGGTGCGCCGCGAAGAGGAGGGTGTGGTGAGCTATGCCCATATAGGGACGGGCAATTACAACGCCTCCACAGCGAAGATGTACACCGACATGGGGATACTCACCTGCCATCCCGATATCTGCGCCGACATTGCCGACCTTTTCAACGTGATGACGGGCTATGCCGTAAAGGATAATTACCGGGCCCTGCTGGTTTCCCCCGTCAGTATGCGCCGCCGCCTCATCGAACAGATCCAGAACGAGATCGCCGTATGTTCCCGCGGAGGGGAGGGCGAGATCATCATGAAGTGCAATCAGCTGGTGGACCGGAAAATCATCCGCGCCCTGTACATGGCGTCCATGGCGGGAGTGAAGGTGAAGCTTCTTGTGCGGGGCATCTGCTGCCTGCGTCCGAAACTTCCCGGCGTAAGCGAGAATATTACGGTGCGCTCCATCGTGGGGCGTTTTCTGGAACATGCCCGCGTATACTGGTTCCGCAACGGGGGAAATCCCTGCATGTTTCTGGGCAGCGCGGATATGATGGTCCGCAATCTGGACAGGCGCATAGAAGTGCTTGCCCCTGTCCTGGATGAGGACATACGCCGTACGCTGAGCGAGGTGCTTCTTCTTCAGCTTGCGGACAATATGCAGGCCTGGGAGCTTGGCGGTACCGGCGAATATGCGCGCCTTCGCCCGGGAGAAGGGCAGGAGGCGGTGAATTCGCAGGAAGCGCTCCTTGCCGGACGCTGAGCCTGGATTCCCTGAAAGGCGGAAATTCCTCGTGGCGGGGAACATGCCCGGAGGAAGCGCCGGGCGATGAATTTTCTCCCTCCGGGGGCCGCATGGCCCGGGCCCGCAGGAGGGGAGCAGGAAAACATGGGAGATTGTGTCATGGAAAAAGAGGCGGAAAAGAGCGGCTGCACGGAGAACGGGCGCAGAAGGCGCACAGGCGCGGCAAAGGGGGCTTCCCGTCCGGGAAAGGCTCGGCCTTCCGGGGCGGAGGAGAGCGCGGCACAGGAAAACGGTGCGGAAGAAAAATGCGCCGGGCCTTCCGCCTGCCTTGAGGAGAAGGCTGCGACAGCGGCCCCGGAACAGCCGGCCGTCCCTGCGCCGGAAGCGGAAAGCGTGCCTCTTGAAAAAGAGCTTTCCCGGGAAGAAGCTTTTCCTTCGGATCAGGAAGAAAATCCCTTCGGGGAACTGGACAGGCTCCGCGCCGGGCTTTTTTCGGAAGAGCTGGATCAGGAGACCGTGGAGCGGATGTTCCTCTGGGCAAGGGAAGAAGGCGCGGGCCTTCCGGAAAAGGAGCGGGCAGGTGAGGAGCTCTCCGGCACGGCCCTTCTGGAGTCCGTGCGTCACGGCCGCCATGTGGCGGGGCTGCTGCTCAGGATTTTTGAGTCTGCTTCCTCACTGCACGGGCTTGACGGGCGCTGGGCGAGGATTCTGGCACAGGCCGCGCTCTGGCATGACCTCGGTTTTGCCGTAGGAGGGAAGCGCCGCCACCACAAGCGCAGCATGGAAATCATTGAAAAGAACGCGTATCTTTCTCTTTCTTTCGGCCTTGAGGAAAAGGACAGGCCCCTGGTGGCCCTGCTTGCCCGCTATCATCGGCGCGCCTGGCCCTCCCTGAAGCACAGGCGTTTCGCCGTGCTTTCTTCGGAGGATAGGCAGTCCCTTACCCGGGCCTCCGCACTCCTGCGTGTGGCCGACGCCCTGGATTTCACTCACAGGGCCGTGGTGGAGGAAGTGCGCGTGCGGGTGCGCCGCCGCAGCGTGGATATGGTCTGCATCGGCTCCCTCTCCTGCCGCAGGGAGTGCCGGAGAGCCCTGAAGAAGGGCGACCTCTTCGAGAAGCTGTTCGACAGGAAGCTCGATGTGACACAGGGAAAGGAAGGTGACGGGGATGGACGCTGAACAGTCCGCCTCCGGACGCACGGTGGCTATCCTGGACATGGGGTCCAACTCCCTGCGCATGATCGTCGTGCGCATAGGATCGAACCGCGTGACCAGTGTGCTCAATCAGGTGAAGCAGATGGTGCGGCTCGGGGAAGGAGCGTTCGGGGAACACCGGCTCCAGCCTGAGCCCATGCGCCGTACCGTGGCCGCTCTGCGCGGCTTCGCGGGAATGTGCCGCTCCTACGGAGTGGATGAGGTGGTGGCGCTTGCCACCGCCGCCGTGCGGGATGCGGAGAACGGGCAGGAATTCATGGACGAAGTGCGCCGAGAGACGGGCTTTGATTTCACCGTCATTTCCGGCAGGGAAGAGGCGCGTCTCATCTGCCGGGGCGTTTCCGTGGCTCTGGAGCCTTTCGCGGGCAAGCGCATGTTCATCGACATAGGCGGCGGCAGCACGGAACTTTCCGTCGCCGAGGGAAGCGATATTCTGGAGCTGGAATCCCTCAAGCTGGGGGCAGTGCGCCTTGCCGGGCTTTTTCCCTGTTCCTCGCCGGTGAGCGCGCAGCGCTACGCCCAGATGCAGCAATATGTGCGCGACCATGCGGTTCTGCCGTTGCAGCGCATGGAAGCCCTGTCCCCATCCGAGCTTGTCGGAAGTTCCGGCACCATACAGAGCCTTGCGGAAATGGCCGTTGCCATGGCCCGGGAAGCGGGCGGAAAAACGGCCGATACCCCGGAGAGGTTGAGCATTGAGGGCTTGAAGCGCATAGTGAAGGCCCTTTGCGAAAGAAACGAGGAAGGGCGCATGGCGCTGCCGGGCATGAACCCGAGGCGTACGGGCATACTCATCCCCGGAGCGGCCATACTCCAGACCATCATGGAAGAGCTGAATTTCGGCTCCGTGCGGGTTTCTGCCCGGGGCCTCAGGGACGGCGCCCTTGCGGACTATGTCGAGAGCATGTTCGAAGATAAGGGACGGATTTCCGTGAAAGGGCAGAGCGTGCTGCGTCTGGCGCGACTCTGTCGTTTTGAGGAGATTCATTCCCACCATGTGGCGAATCTTGCCGTCATGCTTTTCGATCACGCCCGGGCTCAGGGGCTGTATAGAGGGCCGGCTCGCATGCGTGAGCTTCTGTATTATGCCGCCCTTCTGCATGACATAGGCATTTTCCTTTCCTTCACCAGGCATAACGCGCACAGCCATTATCTTATCCGGAACAGCGAAATGCTGGGATTCACAGAGAAGGAAGTCTCCCTCATGGCGTTACTGGCGCTGTTCCACCGCTACGGCTATACCAAAAAGGACAGGGCGGGCGTGGAGCTTTCCGCAGAAGGGCTGGAGGAGATCCGGCCTCTTGCGCTTTTTCTTTCCCTGGCTGAAGCTCTGGACAAAAGCCACAGGCAGGCCGTGACGAAGGCGTTTTTTGAGCGCCGGGAGGAAGGCGTCGCTCTTATAATCCGGGCCAAGGCCCCCTGCCCTGTGGAACAGGAGAGGCTGAAGCGCTGCTTCAAGGCCATGGAAAAGTGTTTCGGCAAAACGCAGGTTCTGTGGCAGGGGGAAGGGTAACCTTCTTTTTTTCTGAAGTTCAACGCCCGGGCATGGTTCCCGGGCTTTTTTCATCATTTTCGCCATGCGTGGAATAAGCGGCACGCGGCAAGGGATTTTCGGAACTTGCGGCCCCGATTCTGGACATTGCCCGGAAAGTGATTAACCTTGCACCGAACCAGTAGACGGAAAACGCGAAGTATTCTTTTTTTGGGGAAGGGGCTTCGCATCACAGGAGTATAATCATGTGGGAATATACCGAGACTGTCCGTGACCACTTCCTGCATCCGCGCAATGCCGGCGTGCTTGAAGATGCCAACGTCATCGGCGAGGCGGGAAGCCTTGCCTGCGGCGACGCTCTGAAGCTTATGCTGAAGGTCAGCGACCAGGGCATCATTGAAGACGCGAAATTCCAGACCTTCGGCTGCGCCAGCGCCATAGCTTCCAGCTCCGCCCTTACCGAGCTCATCAAGGGCAAGCACATGGATGAGGCCGCAAAACTGACGAACCGGGAAATCGCCGAGTATCTCGGCGGCCTTCCCAAGGAAAAGATGCACTGTTCCGTCATGGGCGAGGAAGCCCTGGAAGATGCGATACGCCACTGGAAGGGGCTGCCCTCCAAGGCACAGGCGGAAGAAGGGCGCCTTGTGTGCAAGTGCTTCGGTGTGACCGACCTTCAGATCATCAAGGTGGCGAAGGAAAACAACCTCACCACCGTGGAGGAAGTGACCGACTTCATCAAGGCCGGCGGCGCCTGCGGCAGCTGCAAGGACGACATTCAGTCCATCCTCGACAAGCTCCATTCCCTGGAAAAGCCCCTGCAGGAAATACGCCCCGTGCCCCGCATGACCAATGTGCAGCGCATGCAGAAAGTCATGACCATCATCAATGAAGACATTGCTCCCCGCCTTGCGCTGGACGGCGGCAGCATAGAACTTGTGGACGTAGACGGCACCACCGTGGTGGTGGCCCTGCGCGGTGCTTGTTCCGGGTGCAGCGCCAGCCAGCTGACGCTGAAGAATCTGGTGGAAAAAACCCTGCGCGAACAGGTGGATTCTGCCATCAACGTGGTGGAGGCGTGACATGGCCGACGTTACCGACGTAATCTATCTTGACAACAACGCCACCACGCGGGTTGCCCCCGAAGTAGTGGAAGCCATGCTGCCCGCCTTCGGCCCCCTGTACGGTAATGCCTCCAGCATGCACACCTTCGGCGGCCAGATGGGCCGTCACATGGCCCTTGCCCGCGAACAGGTCGCCGGTATACTCGGCGCCGATCCTGAAGAGATCATTTTCACCTCCTGCGGTTCCGAATCCGACAATGCAGCTTGGTATTCCGCCACGGAAACGCAGCCGGAAAAACGCCATGTCATCACCACCAAGGTGGAGCACTCCGCCGTGCTCGCCTACGGCCATTATCTTGAGGACAAGGGATATGAGGTGACGTGGCTCGGCGTGGACGAGAAGGGCCAGATCAGCCTTGAGGAGCTTGAGCGCGCCCTCCGTCCCGATACGGCCTTGGTTTCCATGATGTACGCCAACAACGAAACGGGCACCATTTTTCCTATAGAAAAGGTGGCCTCCATCGTGAAGTCCCATGGCGTGCAGCTGCATGTGGACGCCGTGCAGGCTGTGGGCAAGGAAGTCATCAACCTTGCAAAACTTCCCATCGACTACCTTGCACTTTCCGGGCATAAACTCCATGCCCCCAAGGGCATAGGCGCGCTGTATGTCCGCCGCGGCACCCGTTTCCGCCCCTATGTGAAGGGCGGGCATCAGGAGCGCGGCCGTCGTGCCGGTACTGAGAATGTGCCCTACATCATCGGCCTCGGCAAGGCCTGCGAACTGGCCTCCTCCAACATGGAGAAGGAGCGTACCCAGGTTGCCGCCCTGCGCGACCGCCTGCAGGAAGGGCTGCTCGCCGCCATACCTCATTGCAAGATCAACGGAGATCAGGCTCACCGCCTGCCCAATACGCTGAATATTTCCTTCGAGGCTGTGGAGGGCGAGGCGCTGCTTCTGCAGCTCGACCAGTATCATATCTGCGCGAGTTCCGGCTCTGCCTGCACCTCCGGCAGTCTTGAGCCTTCTCATGTGCTGCGCGCCATGGGAGTCCCCTTCAACTATGCTCACGGCTCCGTGCGCTTCAGCCTGAGCCGTTACAATACCCGTGAGGAAATCGAGCGCGTGATTGAAGTCATGCCCGGCATTGTGGAGGAGCTGCGCAAGATTTCTCCCTTTGCGGCTTTTCTGAAGAAGTAACGCCGCCTTCAATACAACAATGAAAAAGCCCGCTTCCGTCGAAACGGAAACGGGCTTTTTGCGTTATACAGGCTGGACAGGTACGCAATGTTTCTGAGGGAAGGGAAGCTTCGGGTGAGCTTCCATGGCCGGGGATGCGGATCCTCATCAAAAAAACAAATCTGCGAAGCGCTTTTTCGCAGGCTGAGATCCGGTGCGGCATGGCGATATGCCCGGAGCAGCGCGCTATTCGGGCTTGTCCTTTCCTCCCATGTTCCTGTGCAGAAGCTCATGTTCCCGGCCTTTAAGCAGGGTGGCGTACAAGGTATCGAGCAGAGGGTTCTCACTGGTTTTTTTGATCTGCATATTGATATCGGTTTCGTAGAGGGCGTTACGCCGTTCTCTGGAAAAGCCTCCGCATGAGGAAACGGGCTGTCCTCCTCCCATGATGCAGCCTCCGGGGCAGGCCATGAACTCCACAAAGTCATAATGCGCCTTGCCCTCGCGCATGGCACATAGGAGCGTATCGGCGTTGCGCAGTCCGCTCACCACGGCCGCGCGGATGCTGCGGCCCTTATGTTCGAAGGTGAATTCCCGAATGCCAGCCTCACCGCGTACTCCCGTGCGCTTAAGTTCATCAAGAGTCGCCCTGTCGTGTCCGGTGATGAGGTTGCGCATCACGGCCTCGGCTACGCCACCGCTGGAACCGAAGATAATGCCCGCTCCGGAGGTGATGCCGAAGGGCATGTCGGCGGCGTCCTTCTCCGCACCGTTCAGGTTCAGTCCGTAGCTTTGTATCATACCGGTCAGTTCTTCCGTGGTCAGCACGAAGTCCACGTCCTGCCGTCCCAGGGTATAGGATTCAGGGCGCAGTATTTCATCCTTCTTGGCCGTGCATGGCATAACAGCCACGGAAACAAGGCGGCGACCTTTTTCATCGGGTACTTCCCTGTCCCAGGCGCGTAGTACCGCGCCGAACATCTGCATGGGGGAACGACAGGTGGAAAGATGGGGGATGAAGTCGGGATGTTTCTTTTCGCAGAAGCGCACCCATGCGGGGCAGCAGCTTGTGAAGAGCGGGAGCTTTTCCCCGGAGGCGAGGCGTTCCAGAAGCTCCTTGCCTTCTTCCGCAACGGTAAGGTCGGCACCGAAGGCCGTGTCGTACACTTCCGCAAAACCCAGGCGATGCATCACCGTGACAAGGCGGTTCATCACATTTTTTCCGGCGGGGAAGCCGAACCTGTCGCCTATAGCCGTGCGCACGGCCGGGGCTATCTGCGCCACCACGCGTGCACCGGGATCCGCCAGAGCAGCCCACACAGCCTCAACATCATTTTTGATGGAAATGGCGCCCGTAGGGCAGACTACGCGGCATTGTCCGCAGCCCACGCAGTCGGTATCGGCAAGGCGGCGGTTGTAGGCAGGCGTGACCAGTGTGGCCACACCTTTCCCTGCAAAGTCCAGGGCGTCCACTGCCTGTATGTTGTCGCACATACGCACACAGTCGCCGCAGAGTATGCACTTGCTCGGCGTACGCACGATACAGTTTGAACTGTTGTCCACCTCATGGTGTTCCTGCACGCTTTTGAAGCGCACACTGTGCACGCCCATACGCTCGGCGAGGTTCTGCAGATGGCAGTCGCCGCTCTTGTTGCAGGTGGTACAGTCGCGGTCGTGTGAGGCGAGCAGAAGCTCCAGGAGCGTGCGGCGGTAACGCCGGAGCTCCGGCGTGTTGGTCTGGATGTTCATGCCCTCGCGAGGCTTGACTGTGCAGGAGGCGAAGTAACGGCCCTCGTCGTCCTTGACGGTGCAGAGGCGACAGGCCCCGTATACGGAAAGTTCCGAAACATAGCAGAGTGTGGGCAGGTCGATTCCTGCGTTGCGGATAACCGTCAGTACATTGGTTTCATCGGTGAATTCGACGCGGATGCCGTCAATAGTCATGGTGCCCATGGTCAGTCCTTGATGGAAATGGCGCCGAACTTGCAGTTCATCATGCAGGTGCCGCATTTGATGCAGGTTGCGTGGTCGATGACGAAAGGCTTTTTCACAACGCCGTTGATGGCGTGCACAGGGCAGTTGCGCGCGCATTTGGAGCAGCCCTTGCAGCGCTTCGGGTCGATATCGAAAAAGATGAGCTCCTGATAGGGGCCGGGCAGGTATTCTTCAATGATGCGTTCTTCCCCGCCCTGATGGTTCAGCACGGACATGACTTGTCGGGCAATGCTCTTGCCGAGACCGCAGCGCGCGGTATGCTCGATAAGAATGCCGAGTTCGGCAAGCAGGGCCATTTCCTCAGGTTCGGGAAAGGGAGAAGGGGAATCCGAGAGTATCTGTTGCATCTGCCTTGTGCCTTCCCGGCAGGAAATACACTTGCCGCAGCACTGATCGCTGGTGAATTTTTCAAGAACGGCCAGAGCCTTCTGCGTTTCCGAGGATTTTTCCATTGAGGGGTTCCAGAAATGTTAAAAGATAAGAAGAATCAGAGGTTGCATGATAAAAGCAGAATGTCGAAGGCAAGGAACTACTCCAGGCGGGGCAGTTTTGTAAAGCCTGCGTCGAGGAGTGAAGAAGATCACAAGCGCTTCGGGCGGTATTTTTTTTTGTGTCGGTCTTTTCCTGGCCTGCACGCAATGGCTGTCTTTTTCCGTGCATAATGGTTGCTTGACGGGAGAAGTTTACCCCGTTACACCATGTTAATATTGAGAAAGCC
>NZ_DYZA01000052.1 GCF_020741395.1 Mailhella massiliensis
CGAGACCGACGACGCCTTCATCCGTTTCCACTTCCAGAAACACCCAGATGCGTCGGTTGGCCTCCACATGGTAGGTCTTGATATCCGTGATCTTCATAATCTGGCTCCAAGGTAAGACTGTTTGGAGAAAATAATTTTTATTATATAAAAACTGTTTTCATATTTATGCCATTAAAAAAACGATTCTTCCCATATCCGTGTGCGGGCGTTTCCGCCCGCCACATGCGGACTTATTTGTACGCTTCCCTGTAAATGGAGGTCACATCCTCTTCCGAGAGCGGCACGCGGTCAAAAGCAAACAGACGTCCCATGGTGGAGCGGGCGTTTCTTGCAAATTCCGGCAATTCATCGGGGGTGATGCCGTAGTCGGACATTTTCAGCCCGGCCACGCCGCAATCTTCCTGAAGCTTTGCCAGCACTTCCAGAAACTCTTCCGGGCGGGTGGCGTCTTCGCGGCCCATGGCTCTGGCCATGCGCACAAAGCGTTCATCGCACGCATGCCTGCGGATGAAGAAGGCGTAGTAGGCAAGACTGATGATGATCAGGCCTGCGCCATGGGGCAGATCCTGATGATGGGCCGACATGGCGTGCTCCATGGAATGGGAACTGGTGCAACGCCCTACGCACATAACAGTGCCGGAAAGAGAGTTGGCCCAGGCCACCCTTTCACGCGCCGCGAGATTGTTGCCGTCTTTGACGGCAGCGGCAAGGTTGCGGCCCACGGATTCAATGGCGTTGATGGCGTACATGTCGCTCATCAGGTTGGCGAAATTGGAAATGTACGCTTCCGTGCTGTGGAACAGAGCGTCAAATCCCTGATAGGCCGTGAACTTGGGCGGTACCGTAAGCATAAGTTCCGGATCCACAATGGCCAGCCTGGGGAAGAGGGCGGGATTCCCCTGCCCGATCTTTTCATGCGTTTCAGGGTTGGTGATCACGCAGCTTGCGTCCGTTTCCGAACCGGTGCCGGCAGTGGTGGAAATGGCCACGGTGGGGAGCGGCGTATGGACAAAGGGTTTGCCCTTGCCGGTACCGGCGCACACATAATCCCAGTAGTCGCCGGGATTCACAGCCATGACGGCAATGGCCTTGCTGGCGTCGATGCAGGAGCCGCCGCCCAAGGCAACAATGAAATCGCAGCCGTTTTCGCGCGCCATCTTGCCGCCGGCCATGACCGTGCTCTTCAGAGGGTTGGCTTCAACCTTGTCGAACACCACGGTTTCCACCCCGGCCTTGTGCAACTGCTCTTCCGTGCGGTCTAAGTAACCGTTGGCGCGGGTCGAACGGCCGGAAGAAATGACGATAAGGGCCTTTTTCCCGGGCAACGCCTGCTGATGCAGAGTATTCAGACTGCCGGCGCCAAAAATGGTCCGGGTAGGAATGTACATGTCGTACTGTGTTCTGGTTTCCATTCGACATTCTCCTGCAGGGTTGGAAGGTTATGTTGAATAGTTACATAAAAGCGGGTTCCCATGCCGCCGGAACATCAGATGAGGCACGCGCCCCCGTCTATATAGATGATCTGCCCGGTGATGTAATCGGAGGCGGAGGAACAAAGGAAAACGCTGAGGGCCGCCATTTCCTCCGGCGTGTTCACATGGTGCATGGGGATAGCCTGCGTCACCATGTCCAGAAGCTCGGGGTGGGCGTCGTAACGGGCTCTGTTGAGATTGGTGATGATCACGCCGGGGCCTATGGCATTGACGTGAATATGATCTTCGGCAAGCTCCCCTGCAAACATTCTCGTCATCTGGCTGATGGCCGCCTTGGTCACGGAGTACGGGGCGGAACCGTTGCGATAGCACTTGATGACCGTGGGGGAAGACAGGTTCAGTATCTTGCCTCCGCCCTGTTCCTTCATCATCCTGGCGGCATACTGGCAGCCGAGGAATGTGCCGCGTATGTTCACGCTGACCAGCTTGTCGAACTCCTTTATGGGCATGTCGATCATGGAGCTGAAAAAGGATATGCCCGAATTATTGACCATAATGTCAAGACGCCCGAAAAGTTCCTTCACATGGGCAAAGAGTCTGTCCATGGAAGCTTCATCGGTAGTGTCCACCGTGTACCAGTCCACATTGAGGCCCTGACTCTTGAACTCTTCCGAAGCCTTTCTGCACTTTTCGCCGTTGCGGCTGGCAATAAGGACATGGGCGCCGGCGCTGGCCAGACCGCCCGCTATCCCGTGCCCGATACCTTCGGCCCCCCCGGTAACAAGAGCCGTCTTTCCCGTAAGATCCGCCATTGTCTTATAATCCGTCATGATATTCCTCGACTGTTGGAGTGTACCCTGCAAATAGGCCTTCCATCTCAGAACCAGAAGGCGAACTTAATGTGATGAGAGTAGTTTTCCCCGGGGCGCAGGATATTCTGGGGCAGCTCAGGCAGATTCACGGCATTAGGGAAGCCCATAGGCTCCAGGCACAACCCGCAAGCAACGGGGAGATCAGTTTCCACACCCTTGCTCTTCAAATCCGCCGCCACAGCGTAGGCGTTGAACACCTGCATGGCATACCCCGTGGCCGAAATGGTGTACCCACAGCTTCCGTCAGGCAGGGAAACTCGGGCAATCTCGCGCGTCTGCCCGGCGTCGCCGTCCAACACCAGAATGGGATTGAACACAGCCGCACCAGCCACCTTGCCGAGCACCTCGGGGCTGCGGAGATCGAACGCAGTGCCTTCCACGGGCAATATCTTGCCGGTTACGTTCAGAGTCGGATCTTTTTCCATGTAGTTCGAAGCATGAACCTGAACAAGCTCATTCTCTACGGTACCCTGAGGCACACCGTTGAGGTTGAAATATACATGGGTTGTCATGTCCACCGGAGTGGCCTGCTCGGAGGAGGCGCCGAAGTCAAGGTGCAGGCAGTTGTCGTCATCCAGCGTATAGGTCACGGAAACATGTACCGTACCGGGATATCCTTCTTCTCCATCCTTCGCCGTATAGGTGAATCTAACAGCAGGCATGTCGCCGCTCACGTCCTCACCGTGCCACAGCACCCGGTCAAATCCCTGAGCCCCCCCATGAAGATGCGAGCCGCCGGCATTAGCGGAGAGCTGATAGGTTTTTCCGTCCAGGCTGAAGGCAGCCCCTGCGGTACGGTTGGCCGTTCTACCCAGAATCGCGCCGAAGTATACGTTATAGCCGAGGTACCGCTCCAGGGAGTCAAAACCCACGGTTATTTCCTTTTTACCGCTTCCGGCGGGGATCTTCAGGCTCCTGATTCTGGCACCGTACTCAATGATCTCCACTTCCATGCCGTTGCGGTTGGTCAGACAGAACGCTTTGACGGCATTTTCCCCCAGCCTGCCGAAAGTATGAATATTCACTTTCTCCATACAAACCTCCTAAAAATTGAATTAAGAGAGGGGTAAAGCGCCATTGCTGGAGCCTTATTTTCATAATATAAAATTGAT
>NZ_DYZA01000053.1 GCF_020741395.1 Mailhella massiliensis
CTTTTTTATATACCGGCCTTCCGGCTCATCTCACCGGGGAATGTTCCGGATCTTTTACGCCCCACAGCGCCCCGGGATTCCCTGAAAGAAAGCGCACGGCATCGCCCCGCCCCTTTGTCCCCTCCCCTCGAAAGGCCGCCGCAATGCGCCAACGATGCCGGAGCAGGCAAAGCAACTACCGGAAGTTACCGATATTCTTTTCCGTATGAGTAATCTGTCGGTTCAAATCTGTATCACGACGCACAGAAATAAACTTCCTATGGAAAAATGTCCCTTTCTTCATGAAAAAAACATGCACCTTTACTTACCTGACCGACTTTTTCCATGAAACGCCCTTTTTCCGTACCATAATCTTTACCTTTTTCTTCCCACTTGCAAAGAGAGGCAATGCGCACTTGCCTATTTTTTCCGATACGGATACGATGACACATCTTTTTTCCGCAACAAAAGAGTGTTTACGATGAAACATGATGCGCTGTGACACAAGGCCATGGAATACCTCGACGCTAGAGAAGCGGAGATGTTCCAGCTTCTGAAGAACCTTGTGGAAATGGAGACTCCCTCCGCCGATAAAGCCGCCGTGAGCCGCCTTGCCGCCCACCTCGACACTTACTGCGACGCCATGGGCATGACCTGCGAAAAAGAGCATTATGCCCACGCCGGGGACGCGCTCTTCGCCCGGACTGCGCCCGGCGCGCAGAAGCCGGTGGCTCTGCTCGCCCACCTCGATACCGTGCACCCCGCCGGGAGCTGGCCCGTGCTTTTCCGGCAGGACGGCGACTTCCTGTACGGCCCCGGCGTGTACGACTGCAAGGGAGGTATCGTCATCGCGCTCTTTGCCGTCAGGGCGCTCATGGCCGGCGGATACAGGAAACGTCAGATCAGGCTCGTCCTCTCCAGCGATGAGGAGACGGCGCACATGCTTTCTGAAGGGCAGGGAGGACAGCTTTTCACCAGGGCATGCGAAGGCTGCGCGGCGGCCTTCAACTGCGAAAGCGGTTCCCCCTGCAATGAAATCGTCACGGAACGCATGGGAGGAGCCGTCATGCGCATCCACGTCACGGGCATCGCCGCCCATGCCGGGCGCAACCCTGAAAAAGGCGCCAGCGCCATACGCACGGCCGCGCGTCTTGTGGAACGCATCGAACAGCTTACCGATTTTTCCGGCAACCTTTTCAACTGCGGAAAAATCACAGGCGGAACGGGGGCCAACGTCATCGCCGATTCCTGCGACATTTCCCTCGGCCTTCGCTACCACAGCAACGCCGGCTATGAAAAGGCCCTCCGCGAGCTGGGCGCGCTCTGCGAAGAGCTTCCCCTGCCCGGCACCTCAGCAACGCTTTCCCTGCTCGGCCGCTATCCGGCCATGGAGAAAACTCCCGGTACGGACAGGCTCCTTGCTCTGTACGGCGAAGCTTCGCATCTGCTCGGCCTCGGCCCGGTCACGCCCCTTTCTGTGGGAGGCTGCTCCGACAGCGCCTTCATCACACAGATGGGTATCCCCACCCTCTGTTCCCTGGGCATAGCCGGAGCCAACGCCCACACAAAAGAGGAATACGCCCTGCGCTCCTCCATGCTGCCGCAGTGCAGAAAGCTGGTGACGACCATCCTCTCCCTGCCGGACGACGGGAAATAGCCTCTCCCGCACCCAAGAGAAAAAAACAGCGCTGAACATCCCCAGCAAGTCAGAAAAAAGGCCTTCCATGAACGCTCCGGTAAAAAGATTCACGTTTCCCAATTCCCTGGTCATCGTTTTTGCCATGATGGTGCTGGCCGCAGTACTGACGCATATCGTCCCGGCCGGGGTCTACGACCTCATTCCCGGCACGAAACTGCTCGACCCCGCGACATATCACTCCATCGCGCAGCAGGGCGTTTCCCCCTGGGGCCTGGTCGACGCCGTGTTTGCGGGCATGGTCAAGGCCGGGCCCATCATCGTGTTCACCTTTCTGGTGGGCGGCTATTTTCAGGTGCTCATCGCAAGCAACGCCGTGGACGCCTTCATCAGTTATCTGGTGCGTGCCTTAGGTTCCCGTTCCTTCCTCATCCTGCCCTCCCTCGCCCTCATCATGAGCATCCTCGGCGCGTCCGGCGTCATGGCCAACCCAGTGGTGGCCACCATCCCCATAGGCGTCCTCCTCGCCCGCAAGCTCGGGGCGGATAGAGTGACGGGCGTGGCCGTCATGTTCCTGGCCGCCTACGGCGGCTACGCCACCAGCCCCGTATGCGCCATGACGGTACAGATAGCCCAGCAGATTTCCGGCCTGCCCATGCTCTCCGGCTTCGGCTTCCGCTGCGCCGTGTGGCTGGCCTTCTTCCTGCCCACCGTCGCATTCATCGTGCATTACGCCAACAAGGTACGGCAAACTCCTCATGCAGGCGTACCGGAAGACGACGAAGAACCTCCTGTCACGGAGAGTGCGACCGTCCCCTTCAACGCACGCCATGCCCTGGCGATTCTCGGCCTTGCGGCAGGACTTTGCATCTATGTCTGGGGATCGCTTACCTGGCACTGGGGCATGAACTACATGGCGGGCATCATGATGCTGGTAGCCATGTTCGGCGCCCTGGTCACGGGCATGGGCATGAACGGCTTTGTTGCCGGATTCCTGCAGGGGGCGAGGCAGATGACTTTCTCGGCCATGCTCATCGGCCTTGCCACCGGCATTTCCGTAGTGCTGAGCGAAGGGCATATCCTCCACTCCATCATCTACGGCATGGCCGTTGCGCTGGACAGTCTGCACGACGCCATGGTCGCCCCGGTCATGTTCCTCTTCAACCTGCTCTTCAATTTCTTCGTGCCCTCGGGCTCCGGGCAGGCGGCCGTAGTCATGCCCATCATGGCCCCTCTGGCCGACGTGGTGCATGTTACCCGACAGACGGCCGTGCTGGCCTTCCAGCTCGGCGACGGCCTTTCCAACGTGATCTTCCCCACCAACGGAACCATGATGGCCTGCATCGCTGCGGCGGGCGTCAGCTATAAGGCCTGGGCGGGCCGGGTGCTGCCCCTGTTCCTGTTCTGGACGGCGCTTGCCGTGATCGTCATGCTTGTCGCCGTGGCTATGGGATTCTGATTTCTCCACAAAGCCCGAAGCCCCGCCTTCCATAAGGCGGGGCTTTTCTGCGCCCGGCCGCACCACGGAAATTGCTCCCTGACCGCCCGCAGGCAGCCTTCCCCGCCCAAATGAGGTCATTGATAAATCACGCGGGGAGGGATATGCATCTTCCCGTTTCCCTTTGCGGGAACGGCCTCCATCCCGGCCGAAAGCAAAGCGGCCTTTTCCGCCCGGAGAACGACATGACTATCAGACAGGAAAAACTCGTCTATCTTTACCTCTTCCTCACCTTCTTTCTCTGGGGAAGCCTCTATGTGGCAAGCAAATATGTGCTCGACAAGGTGCCGCCCTTCACGGTCTCCCTTGTACGCTACGCCGTCGCCTTCCTTCTTCTGTTTGCATTCATCCGTATAAAGAAATACCGCCCCATAGAAAAAAAAGATTACAAATATATTTTCGTGATCGGCTTCCTGGGCTATTTCGTGGCCCTGGTGCTGCAGCTTCTGGGTACAAAATATTCCAGCGCCTCCTTCGCCTCCCTCATAAACTCCCTGAATCCCATCGTCATCATGATTATGGCGGCCCTGCTCCTCAACGAAAAACTCACCTTCCAGAAAATTACCGGCCTTACGCTGGGCCTTGCCGGGGTCTATGCCGTGCTCGGCGGCGTCCACGGCGGCGACATGAGGGCAGGCATCGCCCTTTCCCTCGTTTCCGTGCTGCTCTGGTCGTTTGTTTCCATCCTCATCCGCAAGATAAGCCACCGCTACCCCCCGCTGCTCATCACGGCCTGGAGCATGGGCGTGGCGCTTGCGTGCACGCTGCCCGTGTCGGCGGTAGAACTGGCCCGCAGCCCCGTCGTGTGGGATGGGGGCGTCGTCCTTGCCCTGCTGTACATGGGCGTCATGTGCACCTGTGTGGCCCATCTGCTGTGGAACGAAAGTCTTTCCCTTGCGGAGGCGGGTACCTGCTCCGCCTTCTATCCCGTACAGCCCCTTTCGGCCACGGCGCTCGGCACCCTGCTTCTGGGCGAATCTGTTTCCCTGTCGTTCTGGGTGGGCACGGCGCTCATCCTCATGGGCGTGATGCTCTGCCTCATGCACGGCAGACAGAGCGCCGCGCAGCTTCTCCGCCTCCGGCACATACCGCACGGAGCTAAGGAAAAGCGCTGAAAAAGGGAGCTGCGGGCCGAAATCCCCTGAAGGAGACGCAGTCCGCACTTCCCGGGGAAGCGGTATTCCCCCTTGCGGGGCACGCCCGCAGTCGGGGCGGGGGAGCAGAGGATTCCGCCTTTTTTCTTTTCGCCGGGCTCTCTCTTCCAGAGGCCGGAACATTCCTCCCTGCCAGGCGGCAGCCTTTCCGCGCAACGTGCTCTGCGGCAGCATGGCCGGCAGTTCCTTGATGCGCCTGTACGCTTTTTGCCAGACGTGCTCCGACAGGCGCGCGACCTCCGCAACTCTGCCACAGGAAGCCCGTGCATGGGCTTCCGCCGCATGGGATACTGGCTTTCCGATGTTATCCCGTCCGGATGATGCCCGATGCTCCCGGATATCTTTGCCGTATTCCTGCCTGCCACATCGACATGGTCGGCCTGTTCAGCCCCTGTAAAAATGTTGCCTATCGCACTGAAAGCCGCCGAATTGAACATATCAGGCCGGTGAGCCTCTTATGTCAACGCTTCAAGCCCGCCATGTACGCTGACGCACAGCCGAAAAGAAAACATGGCAAGCAAATACTATGTACCTGTGTACGGAACAGTCCACATTCAGAAGCCGACGACATGCCGGTATGAACGAAAAGCAGCTGCCTGTTCCCGGTGGAGCATCAACGCCGAGAAAAAAGAAAAAATTCTGAAACAGAAGTTGCCTCGGCTTTTATTCCCAAAATCCGAAATGAAACATCAAAAAAGCTTCAAGGCAACACATACTGAGAATCGCCAGCCATATAAACAGTAATCGTCTACCCGTCTTTCTGTAATGAAATCTTGCAAAAATTTCATTCCGGCGCTTTTTAGTATATCGGAAGCGACAATAGAAAAAAGGAAAAAGGAGCAACACCGGCAGAGCAATCGCGTAGAATATCCACTCAAGTGCAAACAGGTGGATACATGTCAGCAACGGAAAAAAAATATCCAGATACCAGCACCACATAATCAGTGCTTCACCATCGCCGGGCGTTTTTTCCTTCCTGTGAAAGGACTCACCAATAAACCAGATATAATCAATATATGTTAATATGCTCATAATGATTACCGATTACTTATTCATCAAAAATACTTTTCATCGTTCATTATGATGTGCTTTTCACTATATTTTTCATTAAATACACTCCGTGTTAATAACAGCATTTCTCTTGATGCCCCTTCCGCAAGATCTCCAAGCCTTTACCTGAGGAGGCGGCCCGGCTGTCTGAACATCATGGGGAGGCTTCCGATGATGCGCATTTTCTTTGCCTGAACCCCATGAACATCGCTGATGAAAAAAACAGGTGAACTTCTTCGACAATCCGGAGCTTCCCAAGACCTGCGGGGAACAAAACTCATTCTGGCCACCATTTTTTTCTTGTCCTGTCGAAAGCAGCTCTTTCTCCCCCCTGGGGTATCTCCGTTTTCCTTTGGTTTTGAAGTAGTTTCGTACCGCAGAACGCAGGAAACACCCGTCATCTTCCTATGATCTCTGATGGAGACTTTTCCCTTCTACAGCAGCGAAGGGCAGACATACCAGCACCCGGCTTTTTTGATCCGTCGCATCATTTACTTGTCATGAAAAAGCGCCGCATACCGGAAACCGGCAGGCGGCGTTTTTCACAGGTTCAGCCTCTCACGCGAAACGCCCGGCCTGAAAAGCGCAGCGCTCCGTCGTGAAGGCTGTTCAAACCCCGGCGGCAAGCTCCAGAA
>NZ_DYZA01000054.1 GCF_020741395.1 Mailhella massiliensis
ACTTTTTTCTGACGATATTCAGTCAAAAGGCCCGCTTCCTTGTCATGGAACCGGGCCTTGCATCTGGAAATACCTTTTTTGAACACTTCAGCATGCTTGTCAAAAGAGCGAGGCGATCCGCCAGCTCAATAAACAAATCATGTAGTTCTTCTTGCTATACGCTCTTGGCACCGAAGATACAAAAAACGCCGGCACCTGCGTCGGCGTTTCTGGCACTTTCTCATCAAAAAACAGAAGTTTTTTAAGAAAGGGAGGGGTGCGGGAAGGGAACTTTATGAAGAAAGTTCCCTTCCCTCCCCGCAGCATTTCTATTCTCCTTCACTCTCTCCGTTGTCGGCCACGGTATCAAAGCCTACCACGTTTGCGCCGTCGTCGAGGCGCACGAGGCGAACACCCATGGTAGCGCGGCCCACGGAGCGAACCTCTTCCACGCTGAGACGGATGATCTTGTTGGTGGAAGTGAGAAGAATAAGCGAATCGGTATCGGAAACAGGCATGGCCCCTATGACGCTGCCCGTCTTGGGAGACGCCTTGAAATTAATAAGCCCTATGCCGCCGCGGCTCTGCATGCGGTAAAGGTCTATCTTGGTGCGCTTGCCGTAACCGAGAGCGGAGACCGTCATGATCATGGTGGAGTTATCGCCGTCCTTCACGGTGACACAGGCCACCACTTCATCGCCGCGGCGCAGGCCTATGCCCTTTACTCCCGAGGCGCTTCTGCCCATGGGGCGCACGTCGGGCATGGCAAAGCGTATGGCCATACCGTGGGCCGTGGCCAACACCACATGGTCGGAATCCGTCACCTCCCGCACGGCAATGAGCTCATCGCCCTCCTTGAGTCCCAGGGCTATCATGCCGCTCTTGCGACAGCGCGCGTACAGGGAGGCGCTGGAACGCTTGACCATCCCCTGCTTGGTGGTGAACAGGAAATAGCTCTCCTCGGAAAACTCGCGCACCGTGAGGGCGTTGGCCACCCATTCATCCTTTTCCAGAGGAAGAAGGTTGGCAATGTGCATGCCCTTGGCGGTACGGCTTCCCTCAGGCACCTGATGTACCTTGAGCTGATGCATACGGCCCTTGTTGGTAAAGAGCAGAAGGTACTGATGATTGGTGGTAGTGAGAAATTCCTGCACGAAATCATCTTCCGAGGTGTGAAGCCCGGCAATGCCTTTACCGCCCCTTTTCTGCTGCTGATAATTGCCGAGTGTGGTGCGCTTGATATAGCCGCGGCGCGACAGGGTGATAACGACGTCCTCGTCGGGGATGAGGTCTTCAATATCGATACCGTCGAGTTCGTCCATGACCACTTCCGTCCTGCGGGGAGTGGCGTAGGTATTCTTGATGTACTGCGTTTCCTCGCGCAGCACGCCGCGCAGCACTTCGGAATCTTCCAGTATGGAAGTCAGGTAGGCGATGAGCTTCTGCAGTTCGTGGTATTCATCCAGAAGCTTGTCGCGTTCAAGCCCGGTAAGGCGCTGCAGGCGCATGTCCAGAATACTCTGGGCCTGTATTTCTGTGAAGCCGAAGCGTTCCACCAGGCCTGATTTGGCTTCCTGCGGTGTTTCCGAAGCCCGGATAAGGGTAACGATTTCGTCGATGATATCCAGGGCCTTGAGCAGACCTTCCACAATATGGGCACGGGCCTGCGCCTTTTCCAGATCGAAGCGGGTACGGCGGATGACGACTTCGCGGCGATGATCGAGGAAACAGGTAAGCGCCGTGCGCAGGTTGAGCTGCTGGGGCTTATTGTCCACCACTGCCAACATGTTGATGCCGAAGGAATTTTCCAGCGGCGTGTACTTGTACAGCGCGTTGATGACAAGTTCCGGTATGGTACCCCGGCGCAGGTCGAGTATGATGCGTATGCCCTTCTTGTCGGAAAGGTCGCGCAGGTCGGTCACGCCGTCGAGCTTGCGGTCGTTGACGAGGGCTGCAATTTTGGTAACGAGCACGGACTTGTTGAGCGCATAGGGAATTTCGCGGATGACTACGGACTGCTGGCCCTTCTTACGCTCTTCCACTTCCACACGGCCGCGCACCTTCACCACGCCCCTGCCCGTGCGGTAGGCGTCCAGAAGGCCCTGCCCAGCGTAGACAAAGCCCGCGGTAGGGAAGTCCGGCCCGTGCACCAGGTCGATCAGGTCGTCTACCGTACAGTCTGGCTCGTCGATAAGGCGCAAAAGCGCGTCGCAAAGCTCCCCGAGGTTGTGGGGAGGAATATTGGTGGCCATACCTACGGCAATGCCGGAGGAGCCGTTGAGCAGAAGATTCGGCACCTTGGTGGGCAGAACTTCGGGTTCCTGTTCCGAGCCGTCGTAGTTCGGGCGGAAATCCACGGTCTTCTTTTCAATATCGTCCAGGAATTCCGAAGCGAGGCGCGACATGCGTACTTCGGTATAACGCATGGCGGCGGCGGAGTCGCCGTCGATGGAGCCGAAGTTGCCCTGCCCGTCTTCCAGCGGGTCGCGCATGTTGAAATCCTGCGCCATGCGCACCAGGGCGCCGTACACGGCAAAATCGCCGTGAGGATGATATTTGCCGATGACGTCGCCCACCACGCGGGCGCTCTTCTTGGTGGGCCTGTTGTAGGTATTGGCCATTTGCGACTGCGCGAAAAGGATGCGGCGATGCACGGGCTTCAGCCCGTCGCGCGCGTCGGGAATGGCACGGCCTATGATCACGCTGAGCGAATAAGCCAGATAGGACTGGCGCAGCTCTTTTTCTATATCGACTTTAAATTCTGCCACTTTGGGAGTCCTTGCATGCAGTTTGATTTTCCGGGATTCCGCTCCCCCTTTTTCCCGGCGGCGCGGCACGGCTTCCGGGAGAAGGAAAGGCTGAAACGTCCCCTCATGCTCAGATATCGAGGTCTTCCATGGAAAGGGCGTTGCGAATGATGAAATCGCGGCGCAGATCCGCCCTATCGCCCATGAGTTCCTCTATGGTGTCGGAAGCGGCCTGGGCATCTTCGATGCTCACCTGCAAAAGCGCCCTCTTCTCGGGGTTCATGGTCGTCATTTCCAGCTGTTCCGGATTCATTTCGCCAAGGCCCTTGTAACGCTGGATGTTGAAGCCCTTGCGGGCCTCGGCGTAGGCGGATTCACGCAGTTCAAAGTAATCCTTCACCTCGCGGCTGGATTCGGAACTGGAAAGCTGCACCGGAAATTCTCCGCAGGATGCACCCAGAGACTTCCAGAGCTGGCGGGCATGGCGATACATACGCGAATGGAAGAATTCCACGGCCAAACGGGTGCGATGCCCGCTTTTGTTTTCAAACACAAGGAAGGAACGCTCCTCGTCTTCTTTTCTCTCCACCTCCAGGGACGCTGCGTAGCCCTGCCTCTCCATCCAGACGCGGAAGTTTTCAGGAAGCCCCGTTTCCACCACAGCAGAAGTCATTTCCCCTTCGAAGCGGAGAAAAGCGAGGAAAAGCTCGCGGGAAATGGCGGAATTCTCCGCTTCCGTCATGGATTTTTCCAGTTCGTCGATACTCTTGAGCAACGAGATGAGCTCTTCGCCGCGATAGTTCCTTCCATCTTTCGTGACTACGGAAACACCATCGGAAAGCCGCTGGAGCAGAAATTCATCAAGCTCGTTGTCATCCTTCAGGAACTTGATGGTATTGCTGCCCTTCTTAATGCCGTAAAGCGGAGGCTGGGCGATATAGATATGCCCTTCCTCAATGAGCTTGGGATAGTAGCGGAAAAAGAAGGTGAGCATAAGGGTGCAGATGTGCGCACCGTCCACGTCGGCATCAGTCATGATGATGATCTTATGATAGCGCAGCTTGGAATAATCCATGTTCTCGCCGATGCCCACCCCCATGGCCGTGATCATATTCTTGATCTCTTCGCTGGCAAGCATACGGTCGAATCTCGCGCGCTCCACGTTCAATATCTTGCCGCGAAGCGGAAGAATGGCCTGCGTCATAGGATTGCGGCCCTGCTTGGCGGAACCGCCTGCGGAGTCGCCCTCCACAATGAACACTTCACATTCTGAAGGGTCCTTGCTCTGGCAGTCGGCCAGCTTGCCTGGCAGGGAATTGTCGGAAAGTGCCCCCTTGCGGCGCACGAGCTCGCGGGCACGGCGCGCGGCCTCTCTTGCACGGGAAGCCTCGGCGGCCTTTTCGATAATGACGCGGATATCCTTGGGATGCTCCTGGAAGTACACGTCGAGCACATTGTAGACAATGCCGTTCACAATGCCCACCACTTCGCTGTTGCCGAGCTTAGTCTTGGTCTGCCCTTCAAACTGCGGCTGCGGAAGTTTCACGCTGACGATAGCCGTAAGGCCCTCGCGCACGTCGTCACCGGAAAGGCTGTCGCCCTTCAGTTTCTTCTGCAGGTCGGGCTGGCTTTTCACATAGTTGTTTATGGCGCGGGTAAGGGCAGTCTTGAACCCTGCCAGATGGGAACCGCCTTCATGCGTACGGATGTTATTGGCGAACGTCAGCATCTTTTCATTGAAGCCGGCATTGTACTGAAGCGCAAAATCCACGGTAATATTGTCCTGCACTCCTTCCCCGCTGATGATGGGGTGCAGACCGGATTCATTGCTGTTCAAATCCCTGATGAACTGCTCAAGGCCACCTTCGGCATGATAAGTATGCGTTTCGTTGGTGCGCTCATCGTTGCAGATGATGGTAAGCCCCTTATTAAGATAAGCCAGCTCTTCAAAACGCTTCTTCAGCACATCGAAAGAAAATACTGTGCTTTCAAAAATTTCCTCATCAGGAAGGAAACGCACCGTAGTACCGTGCCCTTCCGCCTCGCCCAGAGGCTCCACCTTGGTCACCGGTACGCCGCGCTCATAGCGCTGACGCCAGCGCCTGCCGTCGCGCCGCACCGTCACTTCCAGCCAGGAAGAAAGGGCGTTCACACAGGAAACGCCCACGCCGTGCAGGCCGCCTGAGACCTTATAGGCATTGTTGTCGAACTTGCCGCCGGCATGCAGCTTGGTCATAACCACCTGCACAGCGGGAATACGCAGTTTCGGATGGATATCCACAGGGATACCGCGACCATTGTCCCGCACGGTCACGCTGTTGTCCATGTGAAGAATGACCTCCACCTTGTTACAGAAGCCGGCCATGGCTTCGTCGATGGAGTTGTCCACCACTTCGTACACAAGGTGATGAAGGCCGTGGGAATCCGTACTGCCTATATACATGGCCGGGCGCTTACGAACCGCCGCCAGACCTTCCAGAACCGTGATGGCAGAAGCGTCGTAAGAGGTCTTGCCGGACCTTAGATTTTCCTGGGTCATGAGAATTCCTGAAGGGGTATTTGTTAGCTCCTCGGAGCATCAGAAAGAATCAACTATACACCATTTCAGGGAAATATTCAAATCCCGGAAAAGAGGACTCCCACCGGAAGCATGGAACATATATT
>NZ_DYZA01000055.1 GCF_020741395.1 Mailhella massiliensis
AACGAGGAAAGTAGCGTTTGATACGAGCAATCTGTTCATGAGAAAGATAAAAAAGTTCCTTCATGGCATCCTCCCTATGCCGACAATAAGAACTTTTTACCCTTTTGGCAATTAATGAGTCCTGAGCCTAGTCATGATCTGCATGGATCCGCCGCCCCAGTAGCCGAGTACCTTGACGGAAGCCATTTCCTTCTGCAGCAGAGGAGAGGACTGGAGCATGCGCCAGGCCGTCACGCCCTGAGCTGTGGAGTTGCCCGTGATGAGGGGAAGAAGGAAGACGTCGTGCAGGGGGAAGCGGCCGGTGTTGCGCGCATGGTCTATGGCTCCCATGTCTATGGCGCCGCTTTCGATGGAGGTGACGATTTCATTGACCGGACAGATGGTATTGGGATTGAAATAGCGTATTTTTACCTGCCCGTTGGTAGCCTTTTCGATTTCCTTGAGCCAGGGCAGCAGGCCGTTGGCCACGCTGGGATGGGATTCAAAGTCCGACCCTGTGAAACGCAGGTTCCAGGTTTTCGCCTGGGATGGGGCGGGCATGGCAAGGCAGAGCGCCGCAGCGGCAGCCAGAGCAACGAGAAAACGCTTGTTCATAAAGGCCTCCGGTTTCTTGAAGTGAAGGGAAAGAGTCCGGGAGCGCCCCCTGCCGCGCGGCAGGGGGCGGGAAAAGCGATCAGAGCACCACAGCGGCGTCGAAGCCCGCGGCCGTGGCGTCGGACACTGTGCCGACCTTGCGGCAGTCGCCCACATGAAGGACGTCGAAAGCCAGGTCGTCAAAGCGGCGTGCCTCTTCGGAGAGCGGCTTCATGCCCGCGCAGATCACAACGGCTCCGGCCGGGACGCTGCGTTTTCCTTCAGGCGTTTCCACTACAAGGCCTTCGTCGTTGATTTCCAGGCAGCGCGAGGAGACGTGCGAGGTGATGTTCGGGTCGTTGTCCATGAGGTGCATGGTGTGGACGCGCTCGGTATAGATGCCGTCCGGAGCGAGGATGGGAGCCATTTCCACAATATCCACCGTATATCCGAGGTGAGAGAGCTGGAGTGCCACTTCGCAGCCCACCATGCCGCCGCCCACAATGGCAACGTGCCTGTCCCCGAGCGTTTCTTTTTCGTGGCCGAGGATATCCATTGCAGTGAACACATGAGGGGCGTCTATGCCGGGAATGGGAGGCAGCAGCGGCTGGGCGCCCACGGCCACGATGACGGCGTCGGGAGTCTCTGCAGCCACACGCTCGGGAGTGGCTTCCTCACCGAGATGCAGGCGGATGGCGGCCTTGCGCACCTGTATTTCCAGATAGCGGCGGTAGCGTTCCATATTATCGACCTTGAACCACATGGCAGGGGCGTAGGTGGAGAGCTGGCCGCCCAAGGTGTCGGACTTTTCAAAAAGCACTACCTCATGCCCGCGCGAAGCCGCCGTAATCGCGGCGTTCATGCCGGCGACGCCGCCGCCCACCACGACGACTTTCTTTCTGCCCTTGGCCGGAGGCAGGTCCAGGCGGCACTGACCGTTGCCGTGATACACATTTACAGCACACTCCGCGCGCCGCGTGGTGGTGGGGAATTCGTCGAAGATATCAGCAATGTTGTGAAGGCTGGTGTTGCGCTTGCCCAGGGGAATGTCCAGACAGTGCATGCAGCGGATGCAGGGGCGTATGTCCTCAGCCTTACCGCAACGTGCCTTGTTGGCCCAGTCGGGATCGGCGATCCATCCTCTGGCCATGAGCACATAGTCGGCCTTACCTTCGGCCAGGGCCTTTTCCGCGAATTCCGGCGTGTCGATGCCGCCCAGAGTACCGATGGGGATATGAATGTCGGGCGTGTTTTTCACTGTCGCCGCCAGGTGTACGTTGTGTCCTTCCTCAATGAAATGAGTGGGATGCATGATGGCCCGGCTGAACGGGACGAAGCGGTTGCCCGTGGAGATGTGGACAAGGCTGGCATAGTCCTGCAGCATGCGCACGTTTTCTATGGTGTCTTCTATCTGTATGCCTTCGGGCACACATTCATCGCCGCTCAGGCGGACTTCGATGAGGAAATCCTTGCCCACGACCTTGCGTACCTTTTCTATGACCATGAGCGGGAAGCGCATGCGGTTTTCCACGCTGCCGCCGTACTTGTCCGTTCTCTGGTTGAGAATGGGCGAGAGGAATCCGCCCATGAGCCAGCCGTGGCCGTAGTGGAGCAGTATCATGTCGAAGCCGGCGCGTTTGGCCATGTTGGCAGCCTTGCAGTAGATATGCGCCACATACTCCATGTCTTCCTCGGTCATGGCGCGCACATGTACTCCGCTCGGCATATTCATTTCCATGGCCGACATGGGGTCGCGGCCGTCGCCGAAGGCGGGCATGGCGAAATGTCCGCTGTGGTTGAACTCTATGGAAGTCTTGGCCCCGAAAATATGGCAGTATTCGTTATAGGTGTTGTAGGTCTTGAGACATTCCTCATCTATGATGTTCAGGTGGCTGTCGTGAGCCGCACTGTTGACCCTGTCGAGCAGGGATTCGCCGATATGCACGGCTCCGGCTCCGCCTTTGGCAAAGCCTCCATAATACCGGATGCCTTCCGGCGTCAGCAGGTTGTTCACTCCGGCGGAGAAAGGCGTGTGGGTCGGAGCGACGAAGATACGGTTTTTAAACGTGGCGTGTCCCACAGTCATGGGACTGAACAGGTGGGGGTAGAGCTGCTTGTAAACCGGGGAACTCATAGATATACTCTCCTTGCTGAAAAAGGCGGGATGCCCGGATCAGGCTTTTCCGGTATTGTTTATTTTGTAACAATGTCGGTGGGGCAGGCATAGAAGAGTAATGTTGTGACTATATACAGCTAAAAAGCTGTAACAAATATAATACATTGATATCATGTAGTTTTTATGTTTTTAATGAGGAGTTCGGTTCAAAAAAAATTTTTTGAGAAATTTTTCCCGTCTTGAATAAGGAAAAGGGCGGCGTTCGGAATGACGATACGGCAATTCAAGTATTTTCTGAAAATCGTACGCTGCGGCTCCATCAACAAGGCCGCGCTTCAGCTCAACATCACCCAGCAGTCGCTGCTTGCCTCCATGAATTCCTTGGAAAAAAGCCTGGGGTTTTCCGTATTCAGCCGGTCGAAATCCGGGGTAAGCCTCACCCCGAGGGGGCAGGCCATTCTGGATGATGTGCAGAGTATAGTGGATACCTGTGCCGGATGGGCTCAGTTCATGGATGATGACAGCGCTGCCAGGCTGCCTATACGGATTGCCGGCACAAGCTCCATGATCAATCTCATTCTGGGCAAGGCGGTTCTGTATCTTAAGGAGAAATATCCTACGGTGGCTATTGAGCTGCATGAGCGCAAGAAGGATGATCTCATGCAGATGGTGCTCGAGGATTCTATGATCGGGCTTTGCGGGGCTCTTCCGCCGGAAGAACTGGAAGGACGTCGACTTATTCTGGAAAAGAATGGCATGCGGATAGAGGTGATGGGGGAGGACGATTACGCGGTCATAGTCAACAGCCGCCACCCTCTGGCCCTGCGGAATACCCTGAAGAAGGCGGAACTCGGGCAGTTTACTGCGGCTCTTTACCCTCACGACGACCACAAGTTCTTTTACAGCGGAATTTATCAGTATTTTTCCAGTGAGCATGCGCCGTACTACGGTTCCAAACAGGAGAGCCTTTTAAACATCATTCTGCGCGACGCCACGGTGGCCGCCGTGTTTCCCGTCAGCGTCGCACGCAACCCCAATGTTCCTCCGGGCAGCCTGAAAGGCATGTTTGTGGAAGACTGCCCCATGCCCGGCCTGAACTGCCTTGTCTATCCTCAGGAAGACCGGCTTTCCCCCGTGGAAAAGGCCATTCTGGAAAGTTTCCGGGAAGTGTATCGGAAGGAGCAGTTGTAGGCTCATGCGGCGCAGAAGCGACACATTGAAAGGCGGCATGCGCCTGTGTCGCTCAGAGATCCGTCGTCGGCCGCTTTTTCCTGCCCTTAGCGGGAGGGGTGTCCCGATGCCTGAAGTTTCCCGGAGAAATGCTGAGCAGGGAAGCGCCTTGGGGCATGGATATTGTCCGTAAGAAAGGCTCCCGCCCTGTGGCGGGAGCCTTTCCCGGCATGTGATCGGAAAGAAGCCTATCCGCCTATGGCGGACATTCTTTTGTGGGCCACGGGGCCGTGGCTGGCGGCAAGGATTTCCGCCCCCACGGGCTTGCGCGCCACTGCGTCCAGCATGATGCGGCGCACTTCGTCAAGGCCTTTTTCGCGCAGCGCTTCGCGGATGGGGTACTCCCTGTCGTCGAAAAGGCAGGTACGGAGGTTCCCTTCCGCCGTAAGACGCAGCCGGTTGCAGGAGCGGCAGAAGCTCTGCGTGACGGAGGTGATGAGCCCGAAGCTGCCCCGGGATACCGTGCCCTCGTTTGCTTTGAGCTTCCACAGCTTGGCAGGGCCGAGTTCCTCGGCCGTGTTTCCTTCGCTTTTTTCCCCGTCCTTGCGGCGCAGGGCCACAGGTTCCAGATTCCAGTGTCTGCGGGCCTCCTCCAGAATATCGGCCGCACTCCAGAACAGGTTTTTCGACCAGATGGTGGCGTCGCCCATGGGCATGAATTCGATGAAGCGTACGTCCACCGGCCAATCCATGGCCAGGGAGGCAAGGGCCGGAAGCTCCACGTCGTTGACGCCGCGCATGGCCACGGCGTTGATTTTTAGGGGAATACCCATGTCCAGCATGCGATGCATGTTCTCAAGCACCGTGGGGAGCATGTCCCTGCCGGTAATGGAGGCATATTTTTCCCGGTCCATCGTATCCAGGGAAAGGTTGACCGAGACGCCCAGTTTTTTGAGCGTGTCCAGCGCCGGAGCAAGAAGCGTGCCGTTGGTGGTCAGCTTCAGGGCCGTATGCGGGAAGCGCTCGTGTATGTTGGTGAGGAAGTCCAGAAAACCCTTCCGGGCAAAGGGTTCCCCTCCCGTGAAGCGGAGCTTGTGTACGCCGAGTTCCACGGCAAGGCCGATGATCTTTTCTATTTCCTCAAAGCGCAGGATATTCTCATGGGGAATGAAGGGAATATCCTCGTCGCGGCAGTAGCGGCAGCAGAGGTTGCAGCGATCGGTCACGGAAATGCGCAGATAACGCACCGTTCTGCCGTGCTCGTCGGTGAGGAGGGCCTCTGCGTTCTGTTCCGGCATGGCTAGCTCCTTCCGCAGTCGCGCATATCGCCGTTGAGCTTGTCCAGCGCGTGAGGCAGCACGGGCAGAAGCGCGGCGAGGTTTTCCTGGGCTGCGCGAGAGCTTCCTGGCAGGGCAATGATCATGGAACGGCCCAGCGTACCCGCAAGGCAGCGGGAGAGCACGGCGTGGGGCGTGTGGTTCAGTCCTTCGGCGAACATAACCTGCTCAAAGCCGGGCAGACGGCGGTCAAGCAGGGGAAGCAGAGCTTCGGGTGTGACATCGCGCGGAGAGAGACCCGTGCCGCCGGTGGTGACGATGAGCCCCCAGCCGGAGGTTGCCAGGGTTTTGACCAGGGCGTGCAGGGCACGCGGATCGTCGGGCAGCAGGAAGAGCTGCGAATGCGCCGGAGACAGCACGGAGAGCATGTTGAGCAGAGCGGGGCCGCTCTTGTCTTCCCGTTCGCCGGCGTATCCCTTGTCCGAAAGAGTGATGCAGGCTACGGCAAGCCCTTCCCCCGTCCAGGCTTCAGGCGCAGGGCGCGGGGCGGGAATGGGGCTGTCCTCCACATCGAAAAGCATCGGGTCGTCGGTCTTGAAGAGGCCGCTTTTGCCGCCGGATTTCAGGATGAGGCGCACGTCTCTGATGACTACGTCCTTCTGCACGGCCTTGACCATGTCGTAAATGGTGGCAGCCGCCACCTGAGCGGCGATGATAGCCTCCATCTCCACACCGGTACGTCCGGTAGTGCTGGCCGAGGCTTCAAGCAGCACGGAGGGAGGTTCGTCCTGCACCCTGAAGCGTACGTCGGCATGGGTGAGAGCGAGGGGGTGGCACATGGGAATGAGTTCGGAGGTGCGCTTTGCCGCCATGATGCCCGCCACCTGGGCCACGGTGAGTACGTCGCCCTTGGGCAGGGCCTTCGCCTTGAGAAGTTCCAGCGTATGGGCGTTCAGCTCCACCACGGCCCGGGCTATGGCCGTGCGCTTCGTTTCGGATTTCGCGCCTACGTCCACCATGCGGGGTGCGCCGGAGGCGTCGAGATGGGAGAATTCAGACATGGGGGCCTCGGCGTCACGCGGTGGGAAGGACCTGGGGGCGGAAGCTTATGCGGAAGCTGTCGCCGGGCTTGACCAAGCCGCCCTTGAGAACGCGGCAGAACACGCCGCGCCGGGGCATGATGCAGTCACCCACCTGCTGGCGTATGGCACAGCCCATGTGACATTCCTTGCCTATCTGGGTAAGCACAAGTTCAATGTCGTCGCCTATCATGAAGCGGGTACCGAGCGGGCAGGTGTGGAGCTCCACGCCTTCGGTGGTGATGTTTTCGGCAAAGTCCCCGGGGTGCACGTCGGCTCCCATGGAGCGCATGTATTCAATGTCTTCCACGGCAAGCAGGCTGAGCTGGCGATGCGTGCCGTCGGCGTGTATGTCACCCTCCACGCCGTGATTGGCCACAAGCGTCACCTGCGGCTGGTTGATTTTCTTTTCGCCCTTGCGGGAACTGGTGGATACGGCAACGATACGCATGATGTTCTCCAGACCTTATGAATACGTTTTGTTTCCGGGTGAAGCTGCGGTCTCAGGACTTTTTGCCGACGATGGCAATTTCCCGCGCATCCAGGGCGGCAGGAATGTCCCTGTCGTGCGTGGCGCATACGACGCTCACTTCTCTTTCGTGCAGAGTACGCACAACATTCAGTATGGCTTTTTCGCTCGCTTCGTCAACATTGGAAGTGGGTTCGTCGAGAAGAAGTACGGAAGGGGAAAGAATAAGCCGGGAGGCGAGGGCGATGCGTTGTCTCTCCCCGCCGGAGAGGGCTCCAGGCCCTCGGGAAGCCATGCTTTCCGGGTCTGCGAAGCCCACAGCCAGCATGCTTTCCCTGTAGCCTTCGCGCATTTTTTTCTCGCTTGCTCCGCGCAGGCGCAGCCCGAGCGTCACGTTCCAGTACACGGATGCCTTCATGAGATACGGCTCCTGAAGAAGAAGCGTGACTTCCCGGCGCGGGTCGGCGGCGTCGCCGTGGTAGACGAGGCTGCCCGAGGTGGGCTTTTCCAGAAAGGCGAGAAGACGAAGCAGCGTGGATTTGCCGCTGCCGTTTCTTCCGGTGAGCACGACGGTTTCGCCTTTTTCCATGGAAAAGAAGGGCAGATAAAGGGCGGTCAGATCGCCGTAGCGCTTGCACAGATCGTGAGCTTCAAAAAGTGTTTTCATGCGCGCCCCATACGCCTGAACCAGGCCAGGAGAAAGTTGACCAGAAAGGCGATGAGCAGAAGCACGAGCCCGAGGGCGATGCCCTGGGCGAATTCCCCCTTGCTGGTTTCCAATGAGATGGCGGTAGTCATGGTGCGCGTGGAGTAGCGGATATTGCCGCCGAGCATCATAGCCACGCCCACTTCCGTCACCACACGGCCGAAAGCCGTGACGCAGACCATGCCGAGGTCGTAACGGATTTCCCGGATGGTGAGCAGGGCTACCTGAAGGGGCGAAGCCCCGAGCGTGAGCAGGGTTTCCCGACAACGTCCATCCAGGCTTTCCACAGCCTGGGCCGTCCAGGACACGATAATGGGCAGGGCCAGTATGCTCTGACCTATGACCATGCCGGGCAAGGTGAACAGAAGCCCGAACTGCCCGAGCGGCCCCCGGTAGGTGATGAACACATACACGATAAGGCCGATGAGCACGGTGGGGAAGGCCAGCAGCGTATCGGAAATGAGCCGAAGCGCCTTTTTGCCCGGAAATGAGGCGTAGCCGAGCAGAAAGCCCAGGGGCAGGCCCAGAACCATGGCGATGACAAGGGCGCAGCTTGTGGAGGAAAGCGTGGCCTGTATCGCCGAAAAAGTGGCGTCGTCCATATTGAGAAGAAGGCCGAGCGCCTTGTTCATGCCGTCGCTGAAATATCCCATGGATACCTGCCGAAGAAAGGGCGGGCCGGTCGCCCGGCCCGCATGAGGTGTTACTTGTCCGCGTTGGGGAAGAAGAGTTGCTTGCCTTCCAGCTTGTAGTCCTCGATGAGCTTCTGGGTTTCGGGCTTTACCCACCAGTCTTCAAACTGGCCGGCCAGATTCGATTTGACGTTGGGGCAGAGGGCGGGGTTCGTGGTGATCACGCTGTACTGGTTGAACAGAGCGGAGTCGCCCTCAACCACGATGGCAAGGGGGTTTGCGTCCCCCTGCTTGTTGTCGTACTTGATCCAGGTGCCGCGGTCGGTCAGAGCATAGGCGCCCTTTTCGGCGGCAATGGCCAGCGTGGCCATCATGCCCTGGCCCGCGGAAATGTAGAAGGATTCTTTGTCGGGGTTCAGGTTGGACTTCTTCCACAGCGCAAGTTCTGCGGAATGGGTGCCGGATTTGTCGCCGCGGCTCACAAAACCGGCCTTGGCGTCATAAATGGCCTTCAGCGCTTCGGCCGTGGTCTTTCCGGCTATCTTCGCAGGGTCGGCCTTGGGGCCGACGATGACGAAGTCGTTGTACATAATCTGGCGGCGGTCGATACCGTAGCCGTCTTCAATAAATTTCTTTTCCACATCGGGCGCGTGGACGAGCAGCACGTCGGCGTCGCAGTTCTTGGAGATTTCCAGAGCCTTGCCGGTGCCTACGGCTACCCATTTGAGTTCGATGCCCGTTTCCTTCTTGAAGGTGGGGACGAGGTATTCCAGCAGGCCGGAATCCTGAGTGCTGGTGGTGGTGGCCATCATCAGCGTGTCCTCCGCAGCCTGGACGGGTGCAACGCAGGAGAGAGCGAAGAGGGCGCCGAGAAGGGTTTTTCCGAAGTGATTCATGTGTGTGCTCCTTTGTCGAAAATGCGCCCCGGGAGGGGCGGTTGATGATCAGTCCGCCATGATGCGGACTCCCCGGGCGGGGAAGCTTATGTAGATCCGGCTGCCCGGCCGGAGCCTGAGCCTCGAAAGAGGCGCGCTTTCCTGTACTGCGTTCATGCGGGTTCCGTCGGGCAGTTCCAGAATGAGGAAGCTTTCCACCGTGTCTTCGTGCAGGGAAACGACCGTCGCCCTCACAGGGCCCTGGAGGCTTCCCGTTTCCTTTTCAGTGGAGAGAACGATGCGTTCCGGGTCTATGGCGACGGTGACGACCTGGTTGAGGTGCGGTGCCGTATCCATGAACTCACGCATGTCGCAAAGGGCCGTGATGACGAGGTCGGAAAAGGTGGTGACTTCTATGCTGGCGGCCCTCATACCCGTTTTTATGTCGGTGATGATGCCGATGAAGGAGTTGTCTTTTTCCTCTTCTTTCGTCAGCCTGCCGGCGGTACTGCTGCGTACTATGTTCTTCGCTTCCCCTCCGGCGAACTGAAGAAATTCGGCTACCTGTGCGGTTTTCTGCTGCCCCAGGAAGGCCTGCACCACGTTGAAGGGTACATGAAGCCTGAGAAGCTCCAGCCCCCTTGCGTAGCGTATGGCCCGCGGCCCGGCCATGCCCGGGGAAAGCCCGAGCCCCTGAGCAACGGCATAGAATTTCTTGCGCACGAATCCCTGATCAAAATGCAGGAAGGAAGAGTCTTCCGCTTCGGGCAGGCTCAGGATGCGCCGGATATGTTTCATGCAGGAGAGTGGAAGCAATATATCGCGGCTTCCGGGGGCGGGGACGCGTACCATACCCGTCACTGTGTCAATGGCGGTACGGGCGTCCAGCCCCAGAACCTCCCCGAGGCGCAGCCCTCCGTAGCGGATGAGCAGGAACAAAAGATGCAGGCGCGCACGGACGATTTTTTTCGCCGTGGTCGTCGCTTCCGCCTCCCATGCCTCCCAGCGCAGCGTAAGCTGCTCCAGCATGGCTTTATCCAGATGTTCCTGTTCCAAAGTATGCTTCACCGTTCTTCTGCCCCTCCCTTCATCCATAAGGCAGTGCGGCACATGCCTGGAGGGAGGGAATACATAAAAATCATGGTTCAGGAATTATGAAATACACCTGCGCTGCCATGTTACAATATTATCGAACAAAACTTCTCATTTCACATTACCATAAAATTTCCCGCAGGGCAATGCGGCAAGGAGGACATAAGGGCTACAAAAGGCTTTTTATTTCAAAATTATCATCCTTCATATCGGGATAACAGGTAAAAAAAGATGCCCAAGAATGCATGACGGAAAAGTTGCATGGGAAGGGGGGAGGGAATATCGTTGCTTTTTTCTCTAAAAACTATAGTGTTGAGAAATACCATGTTATACACAGGAGACGGCATGAAGTCCTTTCTTACCCTGAAATCGGTGGACGAGGTCGTATCGCTCGTCGAAAACAGTGCGCCTCTACCCGCGGAGAGCGTTCCTCTTGATGACTGTGCGGGGCGCTATCTTGCCGGCGATATGTTTTCTCCCGAGGATCTGCCGGGTTTTGCCCGCTCCACGGTGGACGGGTATGCCGTGCGTGCACGGGATGTGTTCGGTGCGCAGGAAGGTTCTCCCGCGCTTTTGGAGTATGTGGGAGACTGTCCCATGGGCAGAGCGCCGAATATTTCGCTCAAGGAAGGGCAGACGGCCCGTATCCTGACGGGGGGGATGCTTCCCGAAGGAGCGGACTGTGTAGTCATGGTGGAATATTCCCGCCCTGCCGGAGAGAGGTTGGTGGAACTCATCCGTTCCCAGGCGCCGGGCGACCATGTGCTGGAGCGCGATGAAGATGCCTCGGCCGGAAGCGTGCTTCTTCCCGCCGGTACGCGTTTGCGCCCCCAGGAAATCGGGCTTCTCGCCGCCCTCGGGCAATGTTCCGTGCCCGTTGCACGCAGGCCCCGGGTGTCCATACTTTCTACCGGGGACGAGGTTGTACCCTTCACGCAGAAGCCCGCACCCGGCCAGGTGAGAGATGTGAATTCCCATTCTCTCGCCGCGCTTTGCCGGAACGCCGGGGCGGAGGTGCGCATGGAAGGGCTGGTACGCGATGATGTTGAGGCTCTGGAAGCTGCCGTGCGCGATGCGCTCTCCCGCGCCGACGTAGTGCTGCTTTCCGGAGGTTCCTCCGCAGGCATGCGCGACCACACCGTGGATATTTTCCGCTCCATGCCGGGAGGAGAAATCCTGGCGCACGGTGTGGCCATAAGCCCCGGCAAACCTTTCATCCTCGCCCGTTCGGGAGCTGTCTGGCTCATGGGGCTGCCCGGCCATGTGTCGAGCGCCCTTGTCTGTGCCCGGGTGTTTCTTCTGCCTTTGCTTCGTCGCCTTCAGGGCGGCAGGGAGAATGTGGAGCCCTGCGTCACGGCGGTTCTTTCCCGCGCCGTGGCTTCTGCACAGGGCCGGAGGGACTATATCCGCGTGCGACTTTCACGTACAGAGCGCGGATGGGAGGCGGATCCCGTCACAGCGCCTTCTGGCCTGATTTCCGGCCTGGTTTCTGCCGACGCGCTGGTAATCTGCCCGGAAAACAGCGAAGGGCTGTACGCGGGCCAGGAAGTATCCGCGTTTCTTCTGGAGTAGTGTCCCGGGGCTGTGCGGCTGCGGCGTTCTGCTCATGCCGTGCTCCCGGGAAAGCCGCAGGCATTTCATCCGCATGTTTTTATCATGGTGTTTTTCTTCCTCTGTCCGCTCATGAAGGGGTGGCGGGGAGAAAAGAGCGGCAGACTGCGTGCGCTTTTTTTTGAGACTGAGGCGCGGGTCCGCGCCGAAAGAGGTTGTTATGGCAAGGCACACCTACCTTACGATGATGGCTCCCGGAGAAGCCCGGGAGCTCTGGTTTTCCCGTATCGACGCGCTGGGAGAAGCGTTGGAGGAGAGCGTTCCTCTTTCCTCCGCTCTGCACCGTGTGCTTTCCCGACCTGTGGAGGCGCTGCGCTCCTCCCCGGCCTTCCATGGTGCGGCTATGGACGGCATTGCCGTGAAGGCAGAGGATACCTTTACGGCGTCCACGCGCAGGCCGCTGCGTCTGGAAATAGGCAGGAATGCTTTCTGGATCAATACCGGTCATCCTCTGCCTGAGGGGTGCAACTCCGTCATCATGGTGGAGCATGTAAACCTGGAAGAGGGCGGGAAAACTGTCGTTATTGAAAAGGCGGCTTTTCCCTGGCAGCATGTGCGCAAGCTCGGGGAAGACATGGTGGCTACGGAAATCATCCTGGCTCCCGGAGTGGTTATCGGGCCGTATGAGATGGGAGCTCTGGCGGCCGGGGGCGTGACGCATCCTGTAGTATTCAGGAAGCCGAAGGTGGCCATTATCCCCAGCGGTTCGGAAATTGTGGCGCTTGATGAGGCGAAAGAAGAGGATCTTCGGGCCGGAAGGGCGCTTCCCGAATTCAACTCCCTCATCTTTTCCGCCATGATAGAGGAAGCCGGAGGCGAGGCCCGAGTATTCCCCGTCGTGCCGGACGATCCTGACCGCATCCGTGAGTCCGTGCGCCTTGCCGTGGAGGAAGGGGCCGATCTTGTGGTGCTGAACGCCGGTTCCTCGGCAGGCAGCCATGACTACACGGCCGATGTCATTGCCTCCATGGGAGAGCTTCTGGTGCACGGTGTGGCCGTCATGCCGGGCAAGCCCACGGCCCTCGGCGTGGTGGAGGCCTGCGGACGCCGGGTACCTGTGGCGGGTACGCCGGGATACCCTGTTTCCGCCATTGTGGCCATGGAAGAATTTGTGCTTCCCCTTCTTGCCCGTCGTCTGAAGCGGAGCATGATCCGCCGGGAAAGCCTTGAGGTGGTGCCCTGCAATCCCATCCCCTCGCGCCCGGGCATGGAAGAGCGCGTCCGCGTAAAGCTCGGCATGGTGGAGGGCACCTGTTTTGCCGTGCCTCTGCCCCGGGGGGCGGGCACGGTGACCAGCCTTTCCCGTGCGGATGCCGTTATTCCCATCGAGAGGGACAGGGAGGGGCTCAATGCGGGAGAGTGCGTACGCGCGGAGCTTTTCCGTTCCCGTGAGCAGATAGAAGGCGCTCTGCTTGCCGTGGGAAGTCATGACAATACGCTGGATCTCATCGACAGCATGCTCAGGAAAAGCCACCCGGGCTTCCGCCTTACCTCGGCGCATGTAGGTTCCCTCGGGGGGCTTCTTGCCCTCAGCCGCGGGCAGTGCCACCTTGCGGGGAGCCATTTGCTTGATGAGGAGACGGGCATCTACAACCAGAGAGCCATGCGCGAACATCTGAAGGGCGTTCCTTCCCTGCTGGTGCAGCTGGTGGAGCGGGAGCAGGGCATCATGGTCATGCCCGGCAACCCCAAGGACGTCGTATCCTTTGAGGATCTGTGCCGGGAGGACGTTCGTTTCATCAACCGCCAGAGGGGCAGCGGTACCCGCGTGCTTCTGGATTATGAGCTGAAAAAGCGCGGTCTTTCCCCCGCCCGCATACAGGGCTACAGGGACGAGGAATACACGCACATGAACGTGGCGGCGGCCGTGCTCTCCGGCAGGGCCGACGCGGGACTCGGCGTACGCTCTGCGGCGGCTGCGCTGGGACTGGAATTCCTGTCCGTGGGCGTGGAGGAGTATGATCTCGTCATTCCCTGCCGCTATGCGGAAGAGGAGAGAATACTTGCCCTGCTGGAGGTGATACGCTCCGAGGAGTTCAAAAAGAGCGTCGCGGCCATGGGCGGCTACGGCATTGCCCGCACCGGGGAAGTGATCTGGGAGTACGACGGAAAATAGGATGAAAAGCGTGCCTCCGCCTCCGGCGGGGGCCGTTGCCCGGCCGGGACGGCAGGGCCGGGAGCCCCGCAGCGTGGGCGGGCGGATATGTCCCTGTGCTGCGCTCTTTCAGCACGGGCCTTCGGCGTGAGGCAGGCCGGCTTTTCCGCACAGGGCGCCCGCTCTTTGCCTTGGCTTCCTGGCATGAGCGCTGCGACGTGCAGAAAGGGGAGCTTCCTCCGGGAGAGGGGATCTTGGCAGGGATTTCCTCTTCCCGGTTGCTGGGGGCAGCGCTTTGCCGCTGCGTCTGTTCAGCTCATTGTGGAAGTTCAGCATATCCGCCTGGGCGGGGCTCTCCTTGTGCCGGAAGCGTCCCCGCATGGAAAAAGGAAGCAGAACGGCGGCGGAGCGTTTCAGGCTTCCTCTTGGGAGGCCTTGTTTCCCGAGTACTTTTTCATGGCCAGGCTGCATTTGCCCTCCTTGATTTTTCTCGGGGTATTGGAGTGGTCTGAAATCTGTATACTGGCGGGCAGGCAGGATCGGATAATGTCGAAGGTGCCGTCTTTTTTCCAGGCAGTGAAGCGCCGCCATGCGGTGACGTAGCTGCCCATATCGCGTGGCAGGTCGCACCAGCGGCATCCCGTGGTCAGGACGTAAAGAACGGCCTCCAGCGTTTCCCTGTCGCTTTTGCGCGGGCGACCTACTTTTTTGCCCCGTGCGAGAAAGGGTTCTATGCGTCTCCATTGCTGATCGCTGATGAATGCCATGCCGTTTTCCTTTATTAAAAAGATGAGTCCCGTGTTGCCGGCCCACTTTTGAAGGTGAATGTTTCCAGCTCGGGAATGGAAATGTCGAAATGAAAAAGTTGCCCGTCGCCGTTTTTTTTGCCCCGGATACGGCGCATGAGCAGGGAAAGCATGAGGCAGGACGTGCCGGTGACGGTAAGAGCGTGGGCATCCATGGGCGTATGCTCCAGCGTTTGTTCCTCTCTTCCCTGGTAGAGCAGGGCGCAGGGCAGGGGAATATCCCTGTCGAACAGGGCAAAGCCCTCGCTTCTTGAAACTGCGCCGTGTACGCAGGGTATGCCCGTTTCCCAGGCTGCTTTTTCCAGCATTTTTTTCTTGGCCACGGAATCAAGGCAGTCGATGACTAGGTCCACCCGGTGGAGCAGGGGCGGGAGGTTTTGTTCATCCAGAGTCACGGCAAGGGCCTCGATATCCATGTAGGGGGCTATGTCCAGAAGACCGGCGCGGCATGCTTCCACCTTGGGTCGTCCCAAGGTTTTTTCCGTGCAGAAAGACTGTCTGTTGAGGTTGCTTTCCTCAAAAGCGTCCGGGTCGCAGAGTATGAGGCTCCCCGCGCCCATGCGTGCAAGAAGTTCTGCCGCCGTTCCGCCCAGCCCTCCACAGCCTGCGATGAGAATACGCAGGCTCATGAGCCGGGCGATATCTTCCGCTCTGAAGGAGCCTTTGCCGCGTACAAGGCGCAACGGCCAGATGTCCTGACGGAGAAGAGAGATCATGACTTCACGTTCGGAAAGTTGAATCTCTTTTGCCAGAAGGCGTATGCCTGCGGAACTGACGACCAGGCCGTCCCCTGCATATTGCAGAAAGGGAGCGAGCAGCAAAAGCAGGCGTTCGCGTCCGGGAAAAGCGCCCATCTAGCCGCCTCCCACGGGAGGAAAGAACGCCACGCGGTCGCCGTCGCGCACAAGGCTTTCAAGATCGCTCTGGCGGCTGTTGATCATGATGATGGTGATCTCTTCCGGCGGGATACCGATTCGCTGTGCCACATCTCCGGCCGCAAGGACGCTTTCGCCGTCTTTCAGCTCAAAGAGGAGGCCGCTTTCCGGGTCGTAGCCTGGGACAAGGTCGCGCAGGGTTGTGCTAAGTCTTATCTGTATGCTCATGGGCGGACAATCCCGCGCGCGGCCATGCCGCGCGCGGGGGGATCAACTATTTCTTGATCCAGTTGAATGTGGTCTGCAGTTCTTCGGGCGTGAAGTCGAAGGTCGTGTTGTGCGGCGCCACGGGTTCATCGCTGAAGAAGTCCGGCAGGTGGTCGGCGGCTTCCGTGATGCCCGCGCGGCGGTTGAAGTCGATTTCCGTGGACAGGATGCGCTGGCCCAGGGTGACGACGTCGTCGCCGGTGAGCTTCCAGCCGAACTTGGCATTGAGCATATCAACAATGGCAGCGAGCGCATCCGGTATGTCGAGGATGGCGAAGGCTGTAAACAGGCAGAGGCCTACACTGTCCACCGAAGCCGTGGCGATCTGAAGGTTGCGGGAAAGTTCGATCTGTCCTTCCTTCTTGAGCGGGTCAACCTTGCCGCCGCAGCTCAGGATATTGGCCGTGACGGAATAGCCTGCGGTGTGGTCGGCACCCATGGGGGTGGTGGCGTAGGTGACGCCCACGCCCTTAACGGCGCGGGGATCGTAGGCGGGAAGGCTCTGGCCCTTGACGCAGGGAACCCTTCTCACACCGAACACACGGCCCGTGGTGGCCGTGCCGCAGCCGATGATGCGGCCGAGGGGGGTGCCGTCGCTGATGCCCTGCATGGCTTCAAGCACTGCCTTGCCGTCCCCCAGGGGAATACCTCCGCCTGCCATGGCCACGCCCACTGCCACGCCCACATCAATGGTGTCCACCCCGAAGTCGTCGCACATGTGGTCGAAGGTGCAGATGAGGTCGAGGTCGCCGATATTGCTGTGGGGCCCGAAGCACCATAGGGTTTCATATTCCGGCCATTTACTCTTGAACTTGCCCCGGGCGTCGGGGAAAATGCCGCTGCAGCGGATGATGCAGCCGCTCATGCAGCCATGGGCTACGGAGCCTTCGCCGCCGCGTTCCTTGGTGAGCTGGTTCATGCGTTCGCCGGAAACGGCCTCGTGCTGTTCAAACTGGCCGACGGTGAAGTTCCTGGTGGGCAGGCCGCCGGCTTCATGCAGGATGTTGACAAGCACTGCGGTTCCGTATTCGGCAAGGCCCTTGCCCGTGATGGGGTGGCTGGTAAGCGCCTTGGCAAAGCGCTTGGATGCGGCCTTGAAGCCTTCTTCGTCCACGAGTGCGTGGTTCTTCCCGCCTTCGGGGTTGATGATGATGGCCTTGAGCCCTTTGGAGCCCATGACAGCACCCACGCCGCCGCGCCCGGCATGGCGTTGGGGGCGCAGTTCCCTGTCCGTAAAGGCTATGCTGGCGGCGGTGAGTTTGAATTCACCGGCCCTGCCGATGGTGATGTAGCTGCATTCCTTGCCGTAGTTTTCCACAAGTTTTGCCACGGTGTCGAAGTTGTTCAGTCCGGCCACGGTCGAGGGGACGAGCTTTGCGTCATCCTTGCTGACTTCAAGCTGCCACCATTCGCCTTCCGTGGCCATGTCTTCCACAATGATGGCGAGGATGCCGAGCTTGGCAAGGTGTCCGCCGGGCTGCCCGCCGGAGTTGGATTCCTTGATGCCTTCGGTGAGAGGGCTTTTGCAGCCTACGGAAATGCGGTTGGAGTTGGGGCTGTTGGTGGCTCCCAGAAGACCGGGAGCAAACACAAGCTTATTGTGGGGCCCGAGAGGCGTACAGAGGGGATTGACCTCGCGGGCGACGATGGTGGAAGTGAGGGCTCGGCCGCCGAGGCCGGCGTATTCTTCGGGTATGTCCTCAAAAATGCAGGCCTTGGTAGCCATGTTGACGCGCAGAAAACGAAACATGCCGTGCTCCTTGCTGGGTTCGCGGTGGCTTGTATTTGTCGAGAAGCTTCTTCAACGCGAACATAGTGCCCGGGAAGTTTTTTCGTCAAGAAAGAGGAAAAATAATCACGCTTTTAGCATTTGATGTCGGTTTCGTGATTCTCTGGCGGGAGCACGGACGAAGGGAGAAACCGGGCGGACGGCCATGAAGGAGGAACATGGCGGCGGGAAGACCGGAGCTTCCTGCACGCCGGCCCGGTTCCCGAGCTGTCAGTTCCAGGAGAAGAATACGGGGGGCTTTCTTGTGCAGGGAGGGACGGGTACCTTGGTGTGGCCCATGCTCAGCGTTGCCACGAGATGGAAGTGTTCGGGAACCTGATGAGCTGCCTTGAAGGCTGCATCGTCGAACAGAGCTTCGGCAAAGCCTATCCAGCAGCAGCCGATGCCTTCATCCTGTCCTGCGAGCATGATGTTGCCCGCCACCAGGGAACAATCGTACACATGCCAGTGGGAATTGGTGTCCCCGTAGATGATGAGCACCGTACCCGCATGATTGAAAATATGGTACTTGTCGCTTCGCAGCCAGGTTTCATACTGTGAGAACTGCGGGTAGTCTTCGAGGTTATCCAGCACCTTCTTTTTGATGCGTTCGGAAAGCTCGTCGATTTCCCGCCTGTCCTGAAGAGCCACAAAACCCCACGGTTCCATGCCCGAGCCTGTAGGAGCCTTGACTGCAAGGGAGACAAGTCTTTCAAGTTCTTCTTTCGTAACCGGTTCGTTCGTATAGCTGCGTATGCTGCGCCGCGTTGCAATGGCCTGAGTGATATCCATACATAGTCCTTGATGATGCGAAAGGAGAGCGCGAGGGAGGCCCTCCCTAACATATGTGGGAATGTAATGAAAAGGGCGGATACCGGAAGGCATCCGCCCGTGACGGTCGATAAGAAGCGCCGTATTTTAAGAGATGAGCGGTCTTCCGTTATTTGTTCAGTGCGGCAACGCCGGCCTTGGCTACGTTGGTGTCTTCCTGCACGGAGCCGCCGGAAACGCCTATGGCGCCGACGATGACGCCGTTCTTATCCTTCAGAAGTTCGCCACCACCGAAAATCACAAGGCCGTTGTTGGTGACTTCAATGCCGAACAGTTCGCCGCCGGGCTGCGCCGCAGCCCCGAGGTCGGCGCTGGACATGTTGAACATACGAGCGGTCTTCGCTTTCTTCATCGAAACATCGATGCTGCCGAGGAAAGCGCCGTCCATACGGCAGAACGCCTTGAGATTGCCGCCGGCGTCTACAACAGTGATATTCATGGGAACGCCCTGTTTTTTGGCGAAGGCAAGAGCTCCGTCGACGACTTTCTGGGCCTGTTCCATGGTCAGATCGCCGGGAAGCTGAAGTTTGCTGGTGTCGACAGCGGCGGAAGCGGGCACAACCATGGCGGCCAGAAGAGCACAGGTAAGAAGAATGCGACGCATGATACTGCTCCATGTTTTGCAAAAGGCGGGCCCTGATGAAAAACACCGGGCACGGACTTTCGGTTTCTTTTCTTATAGCCTAGTAGATAAGGCGTTTCAAGGGGCTTCATTGCATGTGCCCGCTATTTTTCCGCACACATGGGCAAGGAGGAGGGTGATGTTTCGCTGTTTTTCCCGAAAAGAAGGCATCATGATTTTCTGAGGAAAAACAGGGAAGATTCGTGTTATCCGTTCAAAGTTCCGCATTGTCTTGCGGGGTGTTTTTTCATTACGGAACGCTTCCGTCCATACCTGCTTCCATCCTCGGTCCCCTTGTGGGTGTTGCGTTCCGACCCGGAGGGGAGAGGACTCCGGCAGACAAGCGTCGATGACTGCCGTTTCTGAGGCAGGAGGGGCTGCGCACGGGCCTTGAAAGGGGACGCCGGTTAAAGAAGGCCGGGCGCATTATAGTAGGTATATCGCGGGATCTTCGGAAGACATGGACAAGGAGCGCAGAGAGAAAGCGCGGCGCCATTTGTACGGCGTTATCGGAGAAGTGCCGCCGGAGCATCCTAGTAAAGTCTCTGCGTGGGGCACACCGGATGCGGAAAGGGCGAGCAGGGGAACATTTTCGTGCGGCATGGGAGTGACAAGATGAAGAAGGAGAGCCTTCGGGGGAGAAGGGGAATAAGGTGCATCCAATTTTTGAAATAAAATATATATAATAATAACAATATATTATATATTATTATCTGTGCTGACCTGCATGTTAAATTCTTCTCCTGAAGAGGCTTTTCAGGATGGGAAGAAATAATTTTGAAATGGAATTTTGAAATCAAAATGACTAAGTTTGAGGCTTGTTTTTTTAGTAACGTGCTAATATGCCATCATTATTGA
>NZ_DYZA01000056.1 GCF_020741395.1 Mailhella massiliensis
CCTATTACAATGCTGAGCGTTTTCAGAAAAGGCTCGGCCAGCTTTCCCCGATAGAGTATCGGGAAAAGCTGGCCGCTTAGAATCAACGCTGCTGGGGCTTTTTAGAGGTCTACTTGACGGGGAGCAGACCAATTCAGGTTCGGGGACTTCGCGGGCTGGATTATTGAGGGCTGAAAAATGGGCGTGGTTTTGTGTATGTTTTGACACACAGCCCGCGCCCCTAAAATCTTCATTCAAAAAACGTGCCAAAGCATAAAAAATGCTCTGGCACGTTCTCATTTCTCTTGCGGAAGATTCTCATTTCTCTTGCGCCTTCACACTGTTGACAGCGGCCCTGTCCTGCCGGCAGGGCCGCTTCGTAAGGCCTCCGGCAAAAAGGCGTAAAACAAGAAAGGCGCCTGCATTGTTATGTGCAGGCGCCTGAAATTCATGGAGCCAGCTTGGAGACTTGAACTCCAGACCTACTGATTACGAATCAGTTGCTCTACCAACTGAGCTAAGCTGGCGCTTCGGACATTCTTTTTATGGATTTTCTGGGGGCTTGTCAACACCGGGAAGCGTATTTCCCGAAGAGGGGCAGAGCGGCGTCGCTTCCGCCCTTGAAAAAGGGCGGCCGGGCAACATGGCCGTTACCGACGGGCCCCGATGCAAGCCGTCTTTCAGCCGAGGGAAGGAGAACCTGCCTGGGGGCGGGAATCCAGAGGACGTGGTATCGTATTTTCGCCGAAAGCGTCCATCCTTCAGGCCGGGGCACGGGGTAGGACGGAGATATGCCGTGCTGTCCGCTTTTATCTGAGTCTTTTGCAGCGCCGCATGCCTAGGGAATACATTGCCGCGCTCTGCGTGAGGGCAGGACGCGGCAAAATGCTTCTGTATCGAAGAGGGCGCGGGAGTTTCGGCGCGTTACTGTGCCAGGGGGATGGTGAAGAGGAACATGCCTCCCGGCCCCTTTTCCGCACGGATGATCCCGCCGTGCCGTTCTACGATATGTTTGCATATGGCAAGGCCGAGACCGGTAGAGGACGGGGATACCCTTTCCTTTTCCACCCGATAGAAACGCTCGAAAATACGTTCGCAGTCTTCTGCCGGGATGCCCGGGCCCTGGTCGGACACTGTGAACACGGCCATGGATTCAAAAGGAGAAGGTTCTCCGGTGACGGTGATGACGCTGCCCCTCGGCGCGTAGCGGCAGGAATTTTCCAGCAGGTTGCGGAATACCTGGGTGATGTAGTGGGCGTCGGCCCGGATGTTCATGCTTCTGTCGATATGGATATCGGCCGTGAGTTCCTTGGCTTCCATGTGGCGGGAACAGGTATCCAGCGCGTCTTCCAGCACGAAGGCGGCCCGCACGCAGGTGGGTTTGAGGGGAACGGTTCCGCTTTCCAGCCGGGAAAGGTGCAGCATATCTTCCACAAGCAGGGCCATGTGCCTTGCGTTTCGCAGTATGGTGCCGGTAAATTTCTGCCTGTCTTCGGTGTGGTGCGGGGGCAGGTCGAGTATGGTTTCCGCGAAGCCGATGATGGTGGTGAGGGGGGTACGGAGCTCATGGGCCACTTCGCCCATGAATTCCCTGCGCCGCCGGTTCAGGCGTACAAGGTCGCTGATGTTGTGGAACACCGCCACGGCATACGGGGCCGAGGGGCTTGCAAAAAGGGGGTCATTGTTCTTGAGCGGGGTGATGCGCACGCTGAGAATGACATCATTTTCCATGCTGATGCGGAAGGCCGGCGAGGAGTGGTGTTCGGGAAGAAAGTCGTGCAGGAAGGCGTCCAGCATTTCCCGAAAGGTGGAGCCCGGCACCACGGCTGAGGCGGGCATTCCCACGGCGCTCGTGGTGAACAGGCGGCAGAACGAGGGGTTTGCCTTGAGTACCACCCCTTGCCTGTCGAGAATGATGACGCCTTCATCCAGACTGTCGAGTATGCTGTCCAGAGGGATGAACTGTTCTATGAGCGGCGGCTTTTTTGCCTCTTCCCCGGTCGCGGCCGTCAGGTCGGTGCAGCAGGATTCCCTGTTGGCGATGATGGAGGGAGCTTTCATGCCCTATCCCTTGCAGCGGTAGCCTATGCCGCGCACGGTTTCAATGATATCCGCCGCTTCGCCCAGGCGGGCGCGCAGGCGTTTGATGTGCGTGTCCACAGTGCGGTCGTAGCCGTCGAACTGGTAGTCCCATACGGAGCTGAGCAGCTCCTCGCGTGAGCGGACGCAGCCGGGGGTCTTCATGAGGTCTTCCAGCAGGCAGAACTGTATGGCCGTCAGTTCTACGGGTTTGTCGTTCACCGTGACTTTGTGGGCCTGCGGGTCGAGGCATACGCCGTGACAGCGGAGCATGGGGTCGTCTTCTTTCTGCACGGCGCGGCGGCGCAGCATGGCCTTGATGCGCAGGATGAGCTCGCGGGTATTGAAAGGCTTGACCACATAGTCGTCGGCACCGAGTTCAAAACCTACGATGCGATCCACGTCGTCCCCGCGCGCGGTGAGCATGATGATGGGGATATGTTCCGTGTTCCTGTTCTTGCCGAGTTCCCGGCATACGGCCAGCCCGTCCATGCCCGGAAGCATGATATCCAGCAGGATGAGCGAGGGTTTGCGGCTGCGGGCCAGTTCCAGAGCGGCTTGTCCGTCTGCAGCTTCCAGGGTGGCATATCCCTCACGTTTAAGGTTGAACACCAGTAAATCGCGTATATCCTGTTCGTCATCCACGACGAGAATGAGACTTTCGCTCATGTCTTCCTCAACCAGTGAAACAGAAAAATTCAGAGCCTCTATCTTGTACGGATAATGCCACACTTTTATGAAAAAGAGAAGGCTGACACAGAACTGACACAGAACTGACCTCATGTGGACACCAACAGCCTGTACGCTGCCTTTTCAAGAGGGAACAGCCAAACCTCAGAGAACAGAATGGGCCAGCATATCCTTCTGTGGCAACAGGATATGCGGCAGCGCCGGCTCCACACCCGCAGGAAGCCGGATGGAACCGACCCGGGATATTCCTTTCCGTCCCGGGCCGGTTTTGCATTTAAGGCCCGTCCGGCATGCCGGGCCCTTGTCACGCAACTGCCATGAATCTGCCGCTCTCCCGACACGGGTCATCGGTAATGTGCCTTCCATCAGGCGCACGACGTCCCCTGGGAGTCAGGGTGGCGGATGTTCGCCGTATGGCCGTCAAACAAAGGATTCTGTCATGATCAGAGTGGGCATCAACGGGTTCGGGCGTATCGGCAGATATCTGCTTCGTGTCATGCATCTTTTCCCTCAGTGTGAGGTCGTCGTCATCAACGGACATCGTGCCACCAATGAGGAAATGGGCTATCTGCTCAAGTACGATTCCGTGCATGGCCGTTTTCCCGGTAAGGTGGAAGTCACGGAAAACGGGCTGAGACTCGACGGCCGTGACATTGCCATTACCCGTTGCGACAAGGGCGAGTGGAAATGGGGCGATTACGGCGTGGATATCGTGGTGGAAACGTCCGGTACGTTGAGAAAACGCGACCTTCTGTCCATGCACCTGGCCTGCGGCGCGAAGAAAGTCATTATTTCCGCTCCCTGCAACGACGCGGACGCCACCATCGTCATGGGCGTGAATCAGGATATCTACGACCCGGCCCGGCACGACGTCATTTCCGCGGCGTCCTGCACCACCAACTGCCTCGCTCCCGCCGTCAAGGTTCTGCATAATGAATTCGGTATCCTGCACGGCCTTATGACTACCATCCATTCCTATACCATGAGCCAGCGCCTGCTCGACGGCACGCAGAAGGACCTGCGCCGGGGCCGCGCGGCCGGGCTTTCCATCATTCCCACCACCACGGGCGCGGCGGCCGCCGTGGGCCTCATCATCCCCGAACTCAACGGCCTGCTCAACGGCGGGGCCCTGCGCGTGCCTACGCCCGACGTTTCCCTGGTGGATTTTACCTGTGAACTCAAGACGGAAGTGACGGCCCGGGAAGTGAATGCCGCGCTCAAGTACGCTTCCGAAACCTGGCTTTACGAGGCCCTCGGCTACTGCGACGAGCCTCTGGTTTCCATCGATTATGTGGGAGACACCCACGGCGGCACCGTGGATTCCTCCTTCACTACGGTCATGAACAAGACCATGCTGAAAATTGTGGTCTGGTACGACAACGAATCCGGCTTCACCCATCAGCTCGGCCGACTGATACGCCTTGTGGCTTCCCACCTGGAAGCGTAGGGCACCCTTGTGTGAGAATTTTCCTGGAAACATGACCGAGAGGTTTTTATGAGCATGGATACGATAAACGAAACTGGCTCCCGTTTCATCATGACCGGCGCGGATATCGTGCGTATGGGCGAACCTGCGGAAATGCTGGTGGGCGGCAAGAACTACAACACAGCCCTCATCAGCCGTGTGGAAGGCATCCGTACCCCGCAGTTCCGCGCCATTCCCGCCACGGCTTTTCATGTGGTGCTCGACGAGAGCCGCGTGAACGCCTCTCTGATTTATGAAGTGGTGGACAAGGCTCTTTCCGAAGTGGACTGGGCCTCCCCGGCTGTGGCTTCCGATCACGGTTTTTTCGGCAATTTCGTTCGCAACGCCGCCGTTGAGATACGCGAAAAGAGCGCGGGCAAGAGCGCGAGCACATGCCTGCGAGACTTCATCAATCAGGTGGTGCACGGCTTTGCCGAATCGCAGGAGAACATCGACCAGCTGCGCCGCCGCTCCATGCTGGTGCAGGCCGCTATTTTATCCATCAATCTGCCCGCCGAGGTGGACGAGGCTGTGCGCCGTGCCTACCGCGACATGTGCGACGAGGCAGGGGAAGGGGAATTCCCTGTGGCCGTTCGTTCTTCCGCCGCCGGCGAGGACTCCCGCAAGAAGGCGTTTGCAGGCCTTCAGGATACCTTCCTGAACATCACCGGCGAAGACGCCGTGGCCGAAGCCTATCTCCGGGACTGCGCCTCCGCCTACAACCTGCGCTCCATGACTTACCGGAGAGAGGCCATTCTCGACGCCGTGGCCCATGCTGAAAAAGAGGGTGATCCTTCCATTGCCGAAGCGGCCCGCAAGGAATGGGCCATTGAGAACACGGCGCTTTCCGTGTGCATCATGCGCATGATACGCCCCGTGGTGGCGGGCACCGCCTTTTCCGCCGATACGGCCACGGGCTGCCGGGGGACGTCGCGCAACGACCTGGTGAGCATCGATTCCAGCTACGGGCTCGGCGAATCCATCGTGGGCGGTATGGTCACGCCCGACAAGTTCTATGTGTTCCAGCGCGACGACGGCACCGACGTGGTGCTGCGCTTCATGGGCCGCAAGACCGTGCGCATGGTGTACAACGAAGAAGGCGGCGGCACGCATATCGAGGCCGTTCCCGCTTCGGAGGTGAATCAGTGGGCTCTCGGCGAAAATCAGCCTATTGAGGTGGCCCAGGGCGTGCGCGCCATAAGCCGTGCCTACGGCGGCATCATCATGGATACCGAGTTCTGCATCGACGACAAGCAGCGCCTCTGGTTCGTGCAGGCACGGCCGGAAACGCGCTGGAATGCGGAACTTGACGAACATCCCCACACCATTTTCATGCGCCGCAAGGAAGTCGCTCCCGGGGCGGCGGCCAAAGGCGAGGTGCTTCTTTCCGGCAACGGCGCTTCCCGAGGCGCGGGGCAGGGCACGGTGCGTTTCCTGCGTTCCGCCCTTGAGCTCAACCGCATCCATCCCGGCGACATTCTCGCGGCGGAACGCACCGACCCGGACATGGTGCCCGGCATGCGCGTGGCTTCGGCCATTATCGCCAACGTGGGCGGCGATACCAGCCATGCGGCAATCAGCTCCCGCGAACTGGGCATTGCCGCAGTCATCGGCGTGCAGAACCCTCTTGCCATGCGCACCATGGACGGCATGCCCGTCACTGTGGACGGCACGCGCGGCCTGGTGTACCGCGGCCTTCTGCCCCTGTGCGACGTGGGCGGCGAGCTCGATATCGCAAAGCTTCCCAAGACCCGCACCCATGTGGGCATAGTGCTGGCCGACGTGAACCAGGCCCTGTTCCTCTCCCGTCTGCGCGATGTGCCCGACTTTGAAGTGGGCCTTCTGCGTGCGGAATTCATGCTGGGCAATATCGGTGCTCACCCCGCTGCGCTGGAAGCCTACGACAACGGTACGCTGGAAGGCTTTGTGGAACGCCGTCTCGCGGAGCTGGAAGATCAGGTCAGCCGCCGCGTTTCCGAGCAGATAGCCGTGGGTCAGGTGCACGCGCCCTTTGCCGAAGTGCAGCTCAAGCCCTATGTGGTACAGCTCATGGACATGGCCTCGCTCTACGCCAACACCTCCAGCGTGTCCCGTGCTGAAGCGCTCATGGCAGAATACATGCAGCGCGCTGAAATGAACCGGGAACTTCTGCAGACTTCCGACGACCTGCGTACGCACATCCGCGTCGTCATGGGTGCGGATGAGCCCGGCTCCACCGTGACGGAGGAAGAGGTGAAAGCCGCCATGGCCGCCGCTGCCAGAAAGCCGTTGGTGCAGGAAGTCATGGTGCGTATTGGCGCCATACGCCGCAGCGTGGCCGCCCGCACGCGCCTCGGCAAGGAAATTGAGGAAGTGCGCAGTATTCCCGAAAAGATAGAGCAGCTCATCGTGACCAACGGCCATGTGAGCGGCCGCGACCATTACATCCGTACCCTGGGCCGCAATCTTGCGCTCTTTGCCATGGCCTTTTACGGCAAGGATATCGTGTACCGCACCACGGACTTCAAGAGCAACGAATACCGCAACCTTCTGGGCGGATGCCTCTTCGAGCACAATGAAGACAACCCCATGCTCGGCTACCGCGGCGTTTCCCGCGATATTCACGACTGGGAAATCGAGGCTTTCAAGCGCGCCCGCACCCTCTACGGCGGTACCAACCTCATGCTCATGCTTCCCTTCGTGCGTACGCTGGAGCAGGCCCGCTCCATGCGCTCCTACCTGGCCGACGTGCACGGCCTGAAGAGCGGAGAGGACGGGCTCAAGATCCTGCTCATGTCGGAACTGCCCTCCAACGCCATACTGGCCAGGCAGTTCATCAGCGAGTTCGACGGCTTCTCCATCGGCTCCAACGACATGACGCAGATGGTGCTCGCTACGGACAGGGACAATGCGGAACTCACACATATCTATGATGAGGAAGACCCCGCCGTCATCTGGGCCATTCTGACCACCATCTTCACAGGCCAGAAGTTCTGCAAGAAGGTGGGCTTCTGCGGCCAGGGCGTAGCCAACAGCGCCATTCTGCGCGGCATGGTGGCCATTGCGGGCATTGTGTCCGCCTCCGTGGTGCCCGATACCTACATGCGCACCAAGGCGGACTTTGCGGCCGTGGAGGCGGAGCATATCCCGAGTTCCGGCCTCGGCGCGTGGCTCGGCCGCCAGCACGGTGCAAAGCTGCGTGCGCTTCTGGAAAAGCACGGCTACGCGGAAGCTGCGAAGCTTACGGAGCCGGAAGCTATCCGCGCCTGGTACAACGAGGAAGTCGGCCGCCTGCACAAGGAGCTTTCCGCCTGCTTCAGTACTCCCTTCGAGCATGATGCACGCCATAAGCTCGCGGAATTCCGCCGCACCTTCCACAAGCCCGTGACGTACGCGGCCTGGGACTGGGACGCTACGGTGTTCGACGCCCTCCAGCAGGCCGGTTTCGCCAGCTGGGAGGAACAGGCCGAGGCTCTCGAAGCCCAGAGGGCAAAGTTCGCGGCCGAGTAGTCATGTCATGGGGCGGCCCGTCATGGGTCGCTCCCTCCATAAGGCGGGATACCGGCGTTTCCCGCCTTTGCCGAAGGCCGGCCCCCACCCCCGTGGGGCCGGCTTTTGTGTTTTCTGCTTCGGTGAGACGATCGGTACAGGACGGGAACGAAGGTGCGCCTTCCTTTCTTCGCAGGCAGTTGCGTACAGGGAAAGGACAGGGCAAAGGGCCGCCGGAGCTATCCGGCGGCCCCGGCAGGAGGGGGGCATAATCCCCATCATGTCAGGGAACAGGGCTTTTTGCTGCCGCGAGAGAAAGGCTTTCTGTTTTCCTGGCGGCCCATGGCTGCTCCGGCCTTCATAAGTACGAAGGTCCAGTGCGGCACGCAAGGGCGGATGGGGGAACATGTATTGATGAGGGGCTGGGCAGTATCACCAGATAACAGTCATGGCTATGATAGCCGGGTTGCGCATAATGGATGATGTGACCCGGCCTTCGTTGAGCTTCAGCGCATAAGTGTCATAGCTGACGCAGCAGATATAACCGAGGCGCTCAAGCTCCTCCCCCATGGCCGTAATGGCTTTGCCGCAGGCGGCCTCATCGGCATAGTCTGCGACCTCAAATTTGATGACTATGCCTTTTTCCCCCCGGGCTGCGGCTTCCCCGGCGAGTTTTGCAAACATGGGAAAATAGGGTTTCAGGTCGGCCCCGCCTGATTCGCCTGCGGGGGAAGGGGGCATGGAAGCCCGGAGTTCCTCGGCAGAGGGAAGCATGTTTTCTTCAAGTTTCATACAAGCCTCGCGGAGTGTCAGAGGGTACCGGCAGCGGACAGTTCATCATAACGCTTTTGGGTGAGGGCCTGGGCGTCCTTCAGGATTTCCGGGGCGTCCTTGATGCCCAGCCTGGCCATTTCATCAAGCCATTCCTGATACATGGGCTTGAGAATCTCTGTCCATCGGGCATGTTCTTCTTCGGATATGGTGATGATTTCATGGCCGTTGTCCTTGCACCACTGAAGTTCCGAGCCTGCGCCCTTGACATCCGTCACTGTGCTGCAGTTAACGGACATATTGGCAGAGGTTTCCGTCAGTACCTTTTTGAAGTCGTCGCTCAGGCCGTCCCAACGATCCTTGTTCATGCCGCACCAGAAGACGTTGGCCGTGAGGTTGCAGCGCGTATGATACTTGGTGACTTCGCCGAGTTTCCACGAAACCAGAACCGCCGCTGGGCATATTACGCCGTCGGCCATGCCGCGGGACAGAGAAAGATAGGAATCCAGCGGCGGTACCATGATGGGCGTGGCTCCGAGTCGGGTGACGATTTCCTGCACATAGTTGTCCCAGACCAGCAGGCGCAGTCCCTTCAGGTCTTCCAGCGAGCGTACAGGCTTCTTGGTGGTGTTGATGGTGTATTCGGGAGTGGCCCAGTACCAGAGAAGATGAATGTCTTTGAATTCATCGCGGACGGCCTGATATTTTTTGGCAAGTTCCGTGATTGCATAGGAGGTAGTTCGGGAGTTGTAGGTGATCATGGGCAGCTGCAGGACATTGTGGACAGGAAACACTCCGGGGTTGTCGCCCACGGTGTTGCTTCCTATGTCGATGAAGCCGTTCACAGTGGCGGTAAAGTTCTCTCTCACCGGGACGAGAGTGTTGACGTCGAAGCGGATGATCTGAAGCTTGTTGTCGGTCCGTCTGGCTACCTCCTCTATCCAGGGGATAATGGCGTGGGGCGTGTTCACATGGGCGGAGTTCGTCAGGCATACGAAGTTCAGTTCTTCCGCCTCGGCAGGAGCGGGCTGGAATACGGAGAACAGGGAAAGAACGCCCAGGGTCAGCAGAGTTTTTTTCAACATGAGATCCTCCGGTGCTATAAGTGAAGAATTTCGGGCCTTCGGATAAGGGCGGGAAAAAGGCTACTGGAACAGAAGTCCGGGAAGCCACAGTGCCATCTGGGGAAAGAGGACGAGAAGCAGCACCATGAACAGCATGACGAAGACGAAGGGAAATACCCCCCGGAAGATGGTTGCGAGGGGGATATCCTGCGCCACGCTGGCTATGGCGAAAACATTGACGCCCACAGGAGGAGTGATCTGCCCCATTTCCATGACGAGCACGATGACGACGCCGAACCATATGGGGTCAAAGCCCATTTGCAGTACTGTGGGGTAGAGGGAGGGCAGGGTAAGAAGCAGCATGGGGATGACGTTCATGACGCAGCCCAGAATCAGGAAGAGTATGACCAGGGCCAGCAGGAACATGTACGGTGACATGTTCCAGCCGATGATGAGCTGGGCCAGAGAGTGGGGCATGCGCGTCATGGCCAGGAAGTTGCCGAGTATGCCCACGCCGAACAGGATCACCATGAGTTTGCCGGAATAGACGGCGGTTTCGTCGAGGCTGTCGATGAAGGCGGCTTTCGTCATGCGCCTGCGCCCCATGGCGATGATGAACGCCCCGGCGACGCCTATGGCCCCGCCTTCCGTGGGGCTGAACCAGCCGAAGAAAATACCGCCCAGAATGAGCAGGAACAGAACGAGCATGAAGAAGACGCCGCGCAGGGAGAGCAGTTTTTCTTTGAAGGTGGTCTTTTCTCCGCGCGGGGCTTTTTCAGGATGGCGTATGGACAGGACAATGATGAGGCAGGAGAACAGCCCTGCCAGAACGATGCCGGGAATGATGCCGGCGGCGAACAGTTTGCCGACGGATGCTTCCGTAATAATGGCATAGAAAATGAAGCCTACGCTGGGGGGAATGAGAATGCCGAGGGTGCCGCCGGCAGCCAGAGAACCGCAGGCGAGACTGTGGTCGTAATGCTTGTTACGCATTTCGGGCAGGGCTACGGTACCCATGGTCACGGCGGTGGCCATGGAGTCTCCGCATACGGCGGCGAAGCCTGCGCATCCGGCAATGGAGGATATGGCCAGCCCTCCGGGAAGCCTGCCGAGCCATGTATGGGCGGAGTTGAACAGGTCGTTGCTGATATTGGAGCGGAAACACAGCGCTCCCATGAGGATGAAAAGGGGGACGACGGTCAGCGTGAAGGACGCTATGGAAGAATAGGGCGTAAAGCCTATGACGGAAGCCACCATGGCGGGCCTGGGAGAAAGCAGGAGAAGGCCGATGCTGCCGACGGATCCCATGGCAAAGGCCAGAGGCATGCGCAGGAACAGCAGGATCAGCATGATGCCCATGCCGGAAAGGCCCAGGGCGAAGCGGGAGGGAATGGGGCAGCAGGCTTTGACCCAGTACGGGATGGCGATGAAAACGGCGGCCCCGAGAATGGCGGGCACTATGCCGAGCCAGTATTTTTTTTGGATAAGATCGCTCAGCTGTCTCCCGATCTGGGAGAGAAGAGTCAGTGAGAGAAGAAAGAGGCCCAGGCTGGTGATGATGATAAGCAGAGGCATGGGAATACCGAAGACGAGGCTGACTTCCTCCGCTTTTTTTTCGATGCTGATGAAGGTGGCGTAGGTAATGAAGGAAAAGAAGCCCAGAGAAATGATGTTGGTGCACAACCCAAGGCAATCTATGGTGTCTTTTGAAATCAGGTGATCTATCAGTTCAATACGGATATGATCGTCTTTGCTCTGCAAATAGGCGAGGGAGAAGAAGACAAGGCAGAGCAAGGAAATTTCAGCGATTTCTATGACTCCGAAAATAGAAAAGTTTACCGTGGTACGCAGAACAACGTCCAATACTATGGGAATCGGCAGAAGCAAGGTGAAAAGCATGGCTGCTTTGAAAAAGAAGCCATTGATCGAACCCATACGTTTTTCGAAGGATAAGAAGATGTTGTTTTGCATACGAGCAGATCTCCGTCGTTTGTGGTAGACAGGCAGTGTTCGGCTGCCTGTCTTTATATGTTAGCGCAGAGAGACAGCAGGCGCAGTATCGAGAAGGTACCGGCATTGCTCCAAGACCGAGTCAATGATCTCTCCGGCCGGCCGGATGGATTTGACCATGCCGACGATTTGCCCGGCCATTACGGCTCCGTGCTGAGAAACCTCCCCTTCCTTCATGGCGAGACGCAGAGAGTTCGTTGTGAGCTCCATGACTTTGGAACCCGCTTCTTCGTAGGAAAGGCCCTGTTCCAGTTTTTCCACGGTATCGGTCAGCGCATTGCGGAGCTGGCGGCAGGGCATGTTGCAGGAGCTGCCGATTTCCACGGTGGAGAAATCCTTTGCCTGGAGGACGGCCTGTTTTGCCCGGGGGTGAATGTCGGTTTCTTCCGCGGCAAGGAAGGCCGTGCCCATTTCAATGCCGTCGGCCCCCATGATGAGTGCCGCCGCCATGCCGCGGCCGTCCGCGATGCCTCCGGATGCCACGAGAGGAACGGTGATGACGTCGGCCATTTGCGGTATCTGGACCATGGTGGTCTGCATGGTGGTATGCCCGCCGCCTTCCCAGCCTTTGGCAATGATGACGTCTGCTCCGGCACGTTGCGCGGTGAGGGCGTCTTCTACGGTAAAGACCTTGGCGATGATCTTGATTCCCGCTTCCTTCCACTGATCGAAGAAGTGGCGGGCAAAGCTTTCATCCAGGCGCATGGTGGCATCGCAGAGCGTGTCCAGGTGCACGGCGGCGACCTTTTCCCTTTTCAGAATATCGAGGACGGCCTGAAAGTATTCCTCAGGAAGGAAGGCGGGGTGCAGGCCCATATTGACGGCAAAGGGCCTGTCCGTTTTTTCCTTCATGAGCCTTACCTGCTGCTCGATGAAATCGGGAGTGGCCGCCGCCGTACACAGCACTCCAAAGCCGCCGGCTTCGCATACCGCGGCAGCAAGAGGGGCCGTGCTTACCCATGACATGGGGCCTTGCATGATGGGTTTCTGAATACCGAGCACTTCGCAGAGACGGTTTCGCATGTGAAAATCCTTCTTGGTCTTTTTTGAGAGTGTTGTATGTTTACAACACTCTCTTTTAATAAATGTATCAGCCTTCAAGCCCGAAGAGCCTGGCGGCATTGTTATACAGTATGTCGGGAAGGATTTCTTCGCGGAATCCACAGTGCAGATAGTAGTCGACGGCGTGTTCCATGGTATTGAACGGGAACGCGGAACCGAAGAGTACGCGATCTCTCAGCATATAGTTTCCGGCATCAACATACATCTGGCTCCAGGGGGTGTTGACAATATTGCCGTCGGGAGAAAGGTAGATGTTGCCGAGGCCGAAAGCCAGATCTATCACTTCGAATACGCGGGGAGTGCCGCCGTGGCAGAGAACAAAATTCAACTTCGGGAATGTGGTGGCGGCAACGCGCAGGGATTCGAACTGCGGTATGGACATGCTGCTGTAGGTGAGCAGTACGGGAATATTGTGGTTTTGCGCGACTTCAAACATGGCCATGGCGCGGTCGTCGCTCAGAAGCCACGCGGGGCGGTCGATGATGGGTTCCATGGCCATGCCGCGCAGAGGTCCGTTGACGATGTATTCATCCACCTGCTGCTTGAAGTCGGAAAATTCATGATAGACGGGGGAGAAACCGGGAACGGCGATGAATTTGCCGGGATATTTCCCGACCATTTCCACGAGCTCACCATTGTCGATGGGGTCGCGGTGATTGACCTCCCTGTCGCCCCAGGCGGAGCGGTAGGGCGCTACGGCGATATCCACGCCGGAGTTGTCCATTTCCCTGAAGAAGTCTTCCATGGAGTGTGTATCAAGAGTCTTGGAGTACTCAGGGCAGCCGCTCAGCTGATAGCCCATTTTATGGACGGCGCGTTTGTCGAAAAGGCCGAAGGGGTAACCTTCGTTGAGAAAGGCCTTGAAGGGCGGGCGGCAACGCATGTCGATGATTTTCAAACCGGCTCTCATGATCTTCTCTCCTGATGAAAAGAGGTGAAAGGTGAATGATGATATCTTGTAACTTTGCAAGAAATATGCCGTTTTTAGAATAGTTATGAATATAAACGGGTTATACTAAATTACCTTGTGAAAAAAAGGAGAAAAAGTGCAGGATATCGTCCTTATTGAACAGCATGTTGTCTTTTAAGGACAACTCACCTATTCTGGCCGCATGAAGAAGATATTGACGCATACAGAGTTTTTTGAGCGTTCCACCCGGCTTCTATTGAAGAATTTCAATCTTCCCCAATGCCTGGAGTTGCTGCGCGAATATCTGGCGGAAACGGTTTCGGTGAAGAATATCCGTCTGCTGGCCTATCCCATCAGAAGCAACGGCGATATAAAGGTTCTCATCATCCGCTCAGAGCAGGAAGAAAGCTCCACCTTTCTGGGAAACGTGCAGAATCATCAGAAAAGGCTGATTCAGGCGCTTGAATCGTGCAAGGTGAAGGGCGAGCTGATTGTCGATCAGGCACACCCCGTGGCACAGTGGTATGCCGAGATGGTGGACTCGGAGCGCAAGGTGCCGACCCTCCCCTGGTACGTTCTCGGCCTCTGGGACGAAGATCGTTTTCTGGGGGAATGTCGTTTCACATGCAGCAAGGAAGATATTTTCACTCCCGAGGAATGTGAGCTTATTGAAACGCTGCGGCCCGTTCTCTGCATAGCTCTTAATAACTATCAGCAATACTTGGAACTTCAGGAGGCCCGTACCGAGCTTCTGCGCGAGAATAAAAGGCTCAAGCAGGCTATTTCCAGCGACGAAGCGCCGGAGCTGAGAGGGATACTGGGAGGCCTGCGGCATGTGGCCGAAAGAATCAACATGATTGCCGCGCACGACGTGTCGGTGCTCATTACGGGGGAAACAGGGACAGGCAAGGAGCTGGTGGCCCGTCGCATCCACAATCTTTCCTACCGATGCAGCAGCCCTTTCATTGCTCTGAACTGCGGGGCCATTCCATCAACGCTTATCGACAGCGAGCTGTTCGGGCATGTCAAAGGCGCGTTTACCGGGGCTCTGCAAAACCATAAGGGGTATTTTGAACGGGCACACGGAGGTACGCTGTTTCTGGACGAAGTGGGGGAGCTGCCTGCAGATGCCCAGGTGAGGCTTCTGCGAGTGCTTCAGGAAGGAGAGATTGTCCCTGTGGGCTCGACTACACCGGTGAAGATCAACACGCGGATCATCGCGGCTACGAACCGGAACCTTTACGACATGATGCGGAACGGCACTTTCAGGGAAGATCTTTTTTACAGGTTGAGGGTGGCCCATATTTTTCTGCCGCCCCTTCGGCAGCGAAAGGAGGATCTGCCCGATCTTGTTTATTATATTTTAAAATCCCTGGCCAGAAAATATGAACTTCCCGTTCCGGAACTGGCTGAAGGGGAGTGGGAAAAACTGCGGCGTTACGATTGGCCGGGGAATGTGCGGGAATTGCAGAACGTATTGCTTGAGGCTCTTATCAGTACGCCCCACGGTATGCCCTTGAAGGTCAATTTTTTTCAGTCCGGCAGGCGGGGGCAGGAGGAACAGGCCGATGCGTTTGTCCCCGGCGGGGAGTCAGCCGTCATGATGCCTGTGGCGGGGGGATCGTTTCGGGCGGGAGTCCCGGTGGTGGAAGAAGAGGGCTGCCTGAACTCGGATGCGATGATGGCCGCATACTATAAGAAAGTCCTTGATATGTGCCATGGCAGAATCAAGGGAGAATTCGGCGCGGCGGCAAAACTGGGCGTCCACCCCAGCACGCTCCGTTTTCGCCTGAAAAAGCTGGGTATCCTTGAGCCTCGGAACAGGAAGAAATAGTCCTTCCTCGTTGTCTGGAAAGTTTCTTTTTTTCGGCTTCCCGGGCGGCACGGCACGGAGCATGTCCTGCCCGGTATGAAAAAAGGCCGCCGGATTTTATATCCGGCGGCCCTGTGTTCTTCAGGAAAAGGGCTTACTTCGTGGCGTCCACGGCGTCGAATTCGTCCTGGATTTCCTTGTCCGGTTCACCGGTCAGGAGACTGACCACCACAATAGCGGCGCAGGCCACGAGGAAGGCGGGCAGAAGCTCATAGATACCCCACACGCCGCCCATGGGCTTGATGAGGTACTTCCAGGCAAAGACCATGACGCCGCCTGCCGCCATGCCGGAGAGTGCGCCCCAGCGGTTGCAGCGCTTCCAGAACAGGGCAAAGAGCATGACCGGGCCGAAGGACGCACCGAAGCCCGCCCAGGCGAAGGAGACGATCTGGAAGATGGAGCTTTCCGGATCGCAGGCGATGAGGGTGCCGATGATGGAAATGAGCAGCACGGTACCGCGTGCCGAGATCATGGTGAAGCGATCCGTCATTTTGATGCCGAACACGCCTTTGAAGAGGTTTTCCGACACGCTGGAGGCTGCGGCCAGAAGTTGGCCGGAAGCCGTGGACATAGTACTCGCCAGGATGCCCGCGAGTACGAGCCCGGCCATGAAGGCGGGGATGACTCCGTAGGTACTGAGCAGGCTGCTGATCTTGATGAT
>NZ_DYZA01000057.1 GCF_020741395.1 Mailhella massiliensis
CTGAGGTCGCTGGCATGGAGCGTGGGCAGGGGGAACAGGGAAAGGGAGACTTCCCCTATCTCACACTGCACGTTGAGCTTCGACTCCAGGATGCGGGAAACAGTGGATGCCAGACGCGATGGCTGAAGCCATGCGAGGTAACCGTAGACCATGGAGGTGAGAAAAATCCCCCACAGTACCAGAAGTACCGTTCCAAGACGAGGTTTCCGCATATTCCCTCTTGACGGGCCGCGGTACTTTTCGTACCGATTTTTTCAGGCCGGGCTGCGTGCATAGTAAAAAACTTGTCGACAGTGCACAAGAGGGAATCCTCCATGGCGTCGGCCTTCAACGCCGAAAGGCGACAGGAGTATCCATGACCTTTTATACCTGCGCGGCCCTTGCCGTGCTTCTTTTCATCGGACTTGCCGGGGCCGTCCTGCCCTTTGTCTGCGTATGGGATCACAGGCTCGCCGTGGCGCGCCGCCGTTCCCTGTACGACAAGAGCGCCGGGCAGACGGAACATCTCACGGCGGCCCTGCATACCGTGTTCGCCCTGGGCCTTGCCGCCGACTTTCTGGCCGACGGCTTCATCAACCGCCTTATGGACGGCCCCTGGCTCTTTCTGTGGGAGGGCCTGGTGCTTTCTTCGGCCCTGGCCACGTTCTGTTCCGTGGCGGTTCTTCTTGCCGGGAAAAAGGGCAGGCTCTGTTTCAGCGTGCTGAGCGGGCTTGTAGCCATGTTTGCGGCAACGCTCCTCACCGTGCTCGCCTGGGCCTTCTGCCTGGGTGCGTTCACGGCGGGCGCGGGCGACCCGGAAGAAGCCGTGACGGCCTTCCTCGTGCTGCTGGCCGGGCTGCGCAGCCTGGGCTTTGCCCTGTTCGCGGCCTTTGCCGTGTGCCTCGCCCTCGCCTCCGCCTACGCCCTCGCCCTGTGCTGGCATATTCTCTGCCGGGGCATGGACGATTTCGGGCGGGACTACTACACCTTCACCCTTGCCATGCGTTCTCGCCAGGCCCTCTGTTCCGGTCTTCTGCTCACCGTGTCGGCGGCTTCCCTGTTCTGGCTGCATCCTGTGGTGGACGGCGCGCAGAGCCAGGGGCTTCTGCCCTTTGCCGGAGCGTATGCCCCGCAGGCTCTTACTGCGGGCATGTTCTTCCTGCCGCTCGCCGCGCTTTTATGGTATGCCATAAGCCGCTCCGCCCTGCCCATGCAGCGCCGTTCCCTTGCTTTCCTGGCCCTGCCGATGCTTCTTGCCGGGGTCTACGCCGTGCTCGGCCGCATCTAGGAAAAGCGGCGTTTTCCCGGCATGTTCCCCGGGATACCGCGCCTTGATTTCTCATAAAAAGCGCCCCGCGTCATGCGGGGCGCTGCACTTTAAAAGGCCGGGAACCTTTCAGGCCCCGTGTCCGGCAAGGGCCTCGGCAGCCAGCAATTCCGGGCTCTGGCCGCATTCTTTTTCAAGGCGCGCTTCCATGAGCAGGGCCCTGCCCATGCGCCCGGCAATGGCGGCGCAGGCCTCGGCATCGCCCGAAAATCGCTCCATCTTGCTCCGGAAGCGTTCGCGCAGGGGCACGGGGGAGGCGCCGCGCACATATTTATCCGCAAGGAAGACGAGTTCCCGCTCGGAAAGGGGCATGTCGTCGGGCAGGGTGAGGTCGCGGTGATCCTCCACAAGGCGCGCCATGCGCTCCATGCCCAGAGAGCGGAAAAGCCTGCCTGCCGCCTGTTCGTGATGCTCCTGCCCCTTGCATACATCGTGTACGATGCCGCCCGCGAGGGCAAGCTCCGGGGAAAGGGGCGCATCATCGCGCAGGGCGCGGGCGCGGTTCAGAGCAAGGGCGAAGGCCTCGGCCACGGCCCCCACGGCAAGGCTGTGCTCCCTGCCTTTGTCCAGCACATGCCGCACGCCGAGAAGCTCCTTCGCTTCCTCCGGGGAAAGGATATCCTGCGAAGGGGCGAGGGCGCAGAGCGCGGTGTAGTCTTCCGGGCAATCCATGTCGCGCAGGATGAAGGAATCCGCCACGGGCACGGCGCGGGGGGAAGACGCTTCCACCACGTCGCGCAGGCAGCCTTCGCCGCCTGCGTCGCGTATGGCCGGAAGAAGGCCTGCGGGAAAGAGGGGCGGGTGTCCGCTCTGCCCTCGCCAGGTGGGGATGAGGGGGGCGGCGGGAAAATGCTCCGCCTCTTCAAGAAGGGTGCGCACGCTTATGCGCCGCACAAGCGGAATATCCACAGGATGCACGAAAAAGTGCGTGCAGTCCGCAGGAAGTGCGGCAGCTCCCGCGCGGATACTGGAAAACATGCCCCTCTCAGGATGAGGGTTCAGGGCAAAGGCGGCGTCGCACGCTTGCGCAACCTTTTTCGTTTCTTCCGCCCTGTTGCCGCCCACCACCACGGGATGCACGCCTTCCGCCCGGTACAGGGCGCAGAGGGCGGCAAGGGCGGAAAGGGGGCCTCCCGGCAGGGGCAGGGGAAGCAGGGGCTTGAAATGCGGCTGCATGCGGGAGGAAAAACCGGCGGAGAGAATAAGGGCGTATACGTTCATGGCAAAAAGCGGCGCAAAGCCGGTGAGAGGAAGGGCGGAGCGCCTTGTTCACGCCCGCCCTGCGGGAGGATCCTTGCCGAAGGCAGAGGCGCTTTCCTGTCCAGGGGGGATGGATGCCGAGGTTCCGGAAAAGCGGTGATATTCCCGCGCGCGTGTGCGGGGCGTGAAAACATACGTCGAAGGCGCGTCCCGGAGCGGAACATGCTGCGCTGAGGCGGGATATCCCGCTTTGTGCCAGGTCTCCGGCGGTCGGGGGCTTCCGGCCTTTTGGGAGAGCCGCGCCGCCGGGTTCAGGCAGAAGCGTTGTCCGCCGCTGCCGGACGGGCCAGAAGGCCGGAGAAGGCCCCGGTTCTTTACCGCACCCGGGGGGCGGGCAGGTCTTACTTTTTTCTCCACTCCACGGGGGCCGGAGCGTTGCGGCGCACGGCGATGCACTCGGCAAGGATGCTCACAGCGATTTCCTCCGGCGTTTCCGCGCCTATGTCGAGGCCTATGGGCGCATGGATACGGGCAAGATCCTCCTCGGTGAAGCCGCTTTCCCGGAGATTGGCGTAAATCTGCTGTTTTTTGCGCGTGCTGCCTATCATGCCGATGTAACGGGCCGGGGTTTTCAGGGCCTGAGCCACGGTGACGCCGTCGAAAAGGTGCCCGCGGGTGACGATGACGATGAAGTCGCGCGGGGTAATGCGCAGTTCGTCGAAGCAGTGGGCGTATTCCGGGGTGACGTGCGTCACGGCGTTGGGGAAGCGGCTGGTATTTGCGTATTCCGGCCTGTCGTCCAGCACATGCACGGCAAAGCCGGTCAGCCCGGCAACGGCGGCCGTGGGCTTGGAAACGTGTCCTCCGCCCACGATGATCATGCGTTCCGGCGGGCGGCAGGATTCGCAGAAATACATAGTGTCCCCGCAGGGGATGAGGGCGGCCTCGTCGAGAGGAGCGGCAAGCAGTGCTTCCCTTGCCTGTGCGGGGAGGTCTTCCCCGGCAGAGGTTCCGCCGTCGAAAAGCAGCGTCCAGGCCGTGCGGCTCGGCGGATAGGGCCGAACGATGCGGCAGCCTTCACCTTCAGCGGCATGAAGCGCCTGTGCGGCGAGAGCTGCCGGAGCGGGGGCGTCGGGAAGGAAGGGCTCGATGAGTACGCGCACCTGGCCGCCGCAGATCATCTCGGAGCGGGCGGCAAGGGTGCCGTCCATGGCGATATCGAGTACGCGGGCCTTTCTGTCCCCGCAGGCTTCGGCGCAGGCTTCAATGACGCGGGCCTCGGCCAGGCCCCCGCCCGTAGTACCGCCTAAAAGGCCGTTTTTTCCGGCAAGCAGGCGGGAACCTGCGCCGCGCGGCGCGGAACCGGCCTGAAAGACCACGGTGGCAAGGGCGGCGGGACGGCCCGCCGCAAGTTCAGAACACAGAAGACGGAGCAGTTCTTGCATAGAAACCTCCTTTACGGACAAGGCGCAGGGCGGGCGCGCCGTTTTCATACACATAGCGGCCGCGCAGGGGGGAGAGGCGGCGCAGGGGGCTGCCGCAGGGGCAGGGGCCGGGGAGCCATGCCCCTGCGTCGCCGGTACGGTAGCGGATGAGGGGCATGGCTTCGCGGTTCAGCGTGGTAAGCACGATTTCCCCAGTTTCCCCGTCGGGCACGGGCAACCCGCTGACAGGATCGAGTATTTCCAGAAAAAGGTCCAGTTCCCGCAGATGGTAGCCGTTTTTCGCCATGCACTGCACTCCGCCGCCGAAGCAGGTTTCCGTCATGCCGTAATGGTCGAGCACGAGGCAGCCGAGCTTTTCCTCCAGCCCGTCGCGCACAAAGGCGTCGAGTATATCGCCGCTGGACTGTATACCCTCTATGCAGGATGCAACATCGCAGAAAAATTCATCCTTTTTCACTTCTTCATAAAGAGCGGCAAGCTGGTGCGGAGCCGCCACGAGGCAGTGCGGCCTGTGCTGTAAAAGATCGCTTCGCAGGCTTTCGGGCGTGGCCTCGGGAGTGCCCGGCACCACGCTGACCCCGGCTGGGGAGAGGGCCTTGCGCAGAAGGTCAGTCACGCCGTCGGGGCACTGGGCGCCGGGCAGAAGCACCATGAGCGTCTGCCCGCCATGGACGAGCTGCGCCATGCCCACGGCAAAGAAAGAGGCCGTGCGGGCAAGATCTTTTTCCGAAAAGGCCAGCCTTTTGGGCGCGTCGGTGGAGCCTGAAGTCTGTAGGGTCACGATGCGCTGTACGTCCCCCTGAGGGATGCAGAGAAATTCGCGGTATTCGCGCAGGTCCTGCGGCGTGGTGAAGGGCAGGCGGAGCATGTCGTCCATGGTGTGCACGTCGAGGTCGAGGCCCTTCAAGGTGCGGCCGTACCATCGGCTCAGATCGCGGGCGCGGCGCAGAGTCTCGCGCAGGGCGACAAAGCGGGCCTTTTCCAGCCTTTCGGGGAAGGGGAGGCCGTCTGCCGGGCCGCACTGGGCCTCAAGCCAGGCGTCCATACATGAGGGGGTGAGGAGGCGTTTCATGACGGGTCGCTTTTATTCCGGTCTGTGCCCCGGTAGAGGGGGACGTTGTCGAGGGAGGTCAGGTTGTGCAGGCAGAAGGGAATGAGCCTGCCGTCATGGGACACTACATGGATGCAGCAGCCGCGCACGCGTTCTATGTCGACGCTGAGGGCATCCTGAAAAGCCATGGCGGAAAGGGTAAAGCGCCGCTCCGCGCCGGAGCTGGCGAGGAAGCGGGAAAAAGCGTCGTTCAGCGAGGTATTTTCCTCCTGGGGGGAACTCCAGTGCGCAGCCGTGAAGGCCCGGGACACGCGGGAGGTCTCGGCATTGTCGAGTACGCGGGAGCCCCGGACGAGGTCTGTGCCCCCGGAGCAGCAGGCCGCCCCCAGAGGGCCTTCCAGCGCATCCCCCGCCCTTGCATACACGGCGCTGAAGGAGCAGAGCGGATGCTCGCAGGACGGCGCATGGAAGTGGGAGGTACGCACCAGGCCGCCGCTCTGCTTTTCAAGGGCAAGCATGAGCTCGGGCAATGTGATGCGGGGGGCTTCGGCCATATCCCAGGGGAAGCGCCCGAAGGAGGATACCGGCTGGAAATGCAGGCCGCGCACATGATTGCCCTGGGCAAGGGCGAAGCGCAGAAGTTCCCCGGCCTGATGATCGTTGACTCCGCGCGCCAGCGTGCAGACGAGCACCACGCCGAGCCCCGCTTTCCGGCAGGCTTCAAGAGCCGCCGTTTTCTCCTCAAGGCAGGGACGGCCCCTGAGGGTGCGGAACACCGTATCGTCCACCCCGTCGAACTGAAGATACACAGAGTCCAGCCCGGCGGCCCTGAGCGCGGCGGCATAGCCCTTTTCCCTGCCGAGGCGCAGGCCGTTGGTATTGACCTGTACCAGGGCAAAGCCCCTTGCTTTTGCCGTGCGGATGATCTCGGGCAGATCGTCCCTTTCCGTGGGCTCCCCGCCGGAAAGCTGCACGTTGCACGGCCCGGAGGCGCGCAAGAGCGTATCGAGCTGAGTTTGAATGTGTTCAAGGGAAGGATCGCCGTCCCCGCCGCCCGCCCTGGCGTAGCACACGGGGCAGCCCAGGGAGCAGCGCATGGTCACTTCAATAAGACCGGTGCAGGTGTGCTGCGCGTGATCGGGGCAGAGTCCGCAGTCGTAGGGGCAGCCCAGGAGCAGGGGTGTGGCAGGGCTTTTGGGGTAGGCGGGAATGCGAGAACCCTGCCTCCAGCGGAGAAATTCCGGCGCGCCCTCTTCCTCCTTCCAGGCCGGAACCTGAAAAGCTCCGTGCTCCGGGCAGCGCTTGCGAAGATATACCGTATCCCCATCTTTAATATAAGAAGCGTCCACAAGGCGCAGGCATACGGGGCAGAGGCTCTGGGTCTGGGAAAGCAGCATCTACGACCTCACATTTTCCAGGTCGTAGGCGTCGTAGAGGTCGAGAATCTTCCCCCAGCATTCCGCCAGCAGATCGCCGCAAAGTTCCATGGGCGGCATGCCGCCTTCGGGCAGGCTCTGCCCCGCCTGGGCGGCGAGCCCCCGGGAGACGGCCTCGCAGCCGTAGCCGCCGCAGGAGGCGACGCGTTCCATGAACCAGGTGGCGTATTCGTTGGTCATGGCGTCCAGCATGGGGTGGGGTTCCTCCGCCTTTTCACTGGAAAGCCGGGCAAGCACCGCCGCACCCCCTGTGAGCAGGCCGCACGGCCCGCCGGACTGGCCTATGCCGTGGCAGAGGCCGCGCATGGCTCCCATGAGGCCGGGTTCTTCCGTCCCGGCAAGCTGCTCCGCCAGGGCAAAAAGCAACTGTGAGCAGCAGTAGCCCTGCCGCACATAGGGAAGAAGATCCAGCAGAACGGGATTCATGAAAGCCTCCTTGAAAACAGGGTTCAAAAACATGTCACGCCGGGCATGCCCGGTAGAGAAAAACGGCGTGCCTGTGCAGAAGACGCTCCGCCTCACAATTTTAAAAAAGAATGTTCAGCCGGGCAAGGGGGAGGATGCCTTTCTCTGCCCGGACTCAGGGTTCCCGGCGCAGGCTATCCACAGGCCGTAGCCGTAGCGCGCCCGCCCGGAAGAACAGGCGCAGGAGGAGGGGCTTCCGCGAAGGGAGGCGCAAAGCCCGGCATCGCCGTACCAGAGGAGCTTGGCCGCAAGTTCCTTGAGCCTTAGACTGTGGTTTTCAAAGAAAAGAAGGGAAAATCCCGCCCTGTCCAGCATTTCTTCCATGGCGCGAAGCGGGCGCGCCCCGGAGGAGCAGCCCGTCCCGCCGGGGAGAGGGGAGCCTTCAAGAAGAAAAAGGTCGGAAAGCAGGAGTTTCCCGCCCGGGCGCAGTACGGCGGCAAAGCTCCGGAGTGCATGTTCAGGCTCGGGAAGGAGGGAAAGCACACATTCGCAGAGCATGCCGTCGAAACTGTGGTCGGCAAAGGGCAGGTTCTGCGCGTCTCCCTGCACAAAGGGGAAGGGCTCGGAAAGGTGATATTCCCTGTCCAGCCCTGTGCCGTGCAGACCGAGGGAGGAAAGCACCCTGAGGCTTGCCCCGGCCCCGCAGCCTGCATCCAGAATACGGGAACCGGGCGGAAAGGCGCACAGCTCAAGGCCGTGCCTGGTAAGCTCCTCCCCCCCGGGACGCCACGCGCCGCCGGCAATGCGCCGGAAGAGCGCAGAGGTGTACAGGGCAGGAGTGTCGGGCATGTTACTTGTCTTCAAGCAGGGCTTCCACTTCCGCCATCTTGCCTTCGGCAAGGGACTGGGGGATGAGCGTCAGCCCGCAGGAGGGGCAGCGGGGAAGGAACACGTCGAAGGCGCTGTGCATGTAAAGGGCCTGCACCTTGATCTGCTCCAGAGGGACATTGCAGCGGGAGCATACCCAGTCGCCGCTATCCGGCGTGAAGTTCGGCTCCAGACTCATGGAGAATCACCTCGGTTGTTTGGGAAGGGCTAGGCGTGCACGCGCTCTTCCATGATGACTTTCGTTGCCGGCTGTATGGCTCCGGGCACCACCATGCGGTGGCACCAGGCCCGAACCAGGGTGAACCCGCCGTCGTCATCGGCGGTGTATTCCACCCAGAACGTCACGTTGCGCGGCCTCCATGAGCCGAGGAAGTGGCCGTTTTCCCGGTTGAGGAATTTCGCTCCGCTCCCCTCTATGCCCGCAATGGCGGCAAGAACGTCCTGCCTGAGTATATAGCGCCGCTCCATGGACTTCCGCACCTCTTCAGGAATACGGAGCAGGATTGATTCCTTATGGGGGGCGCTTTTCTGTCCGAGGAATTCCTCAAGCGCGGCGTCCTTCAGCGCGATGCGCCCGGCCCGACGCGCGGAAAGCCCGGGAGGCGTGGCCGCGCGGGCTTCTCCTTCGCCAGCCGTGGGCGGCAGGATATCGAAAAGATGCCAGCTTTCGTTTCTTTCGGCAAAGCGGTCGTGGCACATGATGCAGGAGGCGAGCACGGGACGGGAGAATTCCCCGGTTCTTTTTTCCGCCATGGCGTCGGCCACGTCGGGCTGGGCGTTCCACACGAGGCCCCCGTAGCCGCAGCAGGCGCTTTCCGCGCCGGTGCGCGCGGCTTCTTCCACCGTAATGCCCGCTTTGGCGGCAAGGGAGCGCACGGCGTTCCGCCACGCTTCATTGCGGCGCGCCCCGCACGGGTCCTGTACGTTCATGACTTTCGGCGCGGCGCTGGGGAAGGAGGAGGGCAAAAGATGGTCGAGCTTCTCCCACAGCGAGACGACGGAGGCTTCGGGCAGAGCCAGGGCCAGGGCGCTCATGCAGGAAGAGCAGGCCGTGAGTATTTCCGGCCTTCCTGCTTTTTCCCATACGGCGCGAAGCGTTTCGGCATGGGAGGCGAAAAGCCCTTCCCTCCCGGCCCAGTGCGCGGGGATACCGCAGCAGGAGCTGTAGAGGGATACGCCCCCCGGCAGGGATGCGCGAAGATAGCGGTACATGGCGAGCACCTGCTCTCCGCGCGAGGCCGCGAGCTGACAGCCCGGGAAGAACATGGCCGCGCCGTGCCTGCCTTCGGCTGCAAAGGCGGGATCTTCCAGGAAGAAGGACGCCTCGGGCCCGGAAGCCTGGGCCATGTCTTCCAGCGCGAATTCATGGGCGGAAACGGGCATGACGTCCCGCTCCACGGCATCGCGCCGGGCGGCAAGGCAGAGGTCTGCCATGGAGAAATGTTCCGGGCATATGACTTCGCACTGTCCGCACAGGGCGCAGCCGTTCATAATGACGTTGGCCGTGCGGGTTCCGCGTACCACGGAGGCGTTGTTGTAGAGCTTACGCGCATAAACGCGGGGGAATTCCTTGTATTTCTGCAGGAAGGGGCACTCCTTCACGCATTGCATGCAGGCGCAGCGTATACAACGGGAAGCTTCCTCCCGCGCCTGTCCCTCCGTATAGCCTCCCTCGGAAGGAAGCACGCGGGCGAGAGGGGCCACGCCGTCCAGCGGGGTGTGCAGTTTGTCCTTTCTCTCTTCCCCTTCGCGTGAGGCCACGAGGGAAACTCCAGTCATGACGCGCTGGAGTGTGATACCCGCCTTGCGGCCTTCTCCGGCCTGTCCTGATGCCGAAGCGAAACGCGCGCCCGTGGGGGTTGTGCTTTCCCAGCCGCCGACGCATACCTTGCCGTGCCAGAGCAGGGTGATAGGATCCGTCTCTTCACGGACGGGAGCAAAGGCGCAGAGCGATGCGTCCACAAACACGGCGGTAAAGTTCTTCTCACATTCCTTGAGCAGCTCAAGGCTGAGGGGAGCGGAAACAAAGCGCACATGGAATTTTTCAAGAGCGTTCAGCTCTTCCGCAAGCGGCGCGGCATCCAGGGCGGGGAAAGCCCTTTGCATGGCCTCTTCCCTTGGGCCTTCATGATACACGGTGACGGAAAAGCCCTTGTGGGAAATATCGAAGGCCGCCGTGAGGCCGGCAAGGCCCGCGCCGAGTACGGCGAGATTCTGGGCCTTGGGAGGACGGATGAGGGGACGCGACTGCTGCGGCGCGGCCTTCATACAGAATTTTTCCAGAGCGGAGACGGCAAGGCTTCCTCCGAGGTCGCGCCGGAGGCAGGCATTTTCGCAGGGGTGGTCGCACACGGCCGTGAGCACGGCGGGCAGGGGCAGGTGCCTCTCCACAAACTTTCTGGCGTCGCGCGTCCTGCCCGCGGCAAGACATTCGAGAAAGGAGCGCACGTCCATGTCCAGCGGGCAGGCAGTACGGCAGCGGGGCGCGGCTTCCTGGGTGCAGCGGGCCTCAATGGCATGCAGTTGGCTTTGTTCCAGCACGGCGAACCTCGAAAAAAAAGAAAAGACTGCCGGGCATATGTCCGGACAGAAAAGGGCGGGGCCGGAGAAGACAGGCTTCTCCGGCCCCGGAAGTTCAGGTTATGTTACTTGGCGGCCTTTTCCTTCAGGCCTGCCAGCACCTTTTCAGGATAGGCGGGCAGGTGCGTGATGCGGACGCCGCAGGCGTTGTAGATGGCGTTGATAATGGCAGGGTGCGGGCCGCAGAGCGGGATTTCGCCCGTGCCGGAAGCGCCGAACGGACCGTCGGGACGCTTGCTTTCCACATAGATGATTTCCATGCTGTCGGGAATGTCCTTGGGATAGGGGATACCCGCGCCGAGCATGGTGCTGTGCTTCTTGATATCTTCGTAGTCTTCGGACAGGGCAAGGCCGATACCCTGAGCTATACCGCCCCAGATCTGGCCGTCGGTGATGAGCTTGTTCACCACGGTACCGATATCGGCCACCATGGTCATCTTTTCAACCTTGGTCTTGCCGGTGGCGACGTCCACGGCCACTTCGGCCATGAACAGGCCGTACATGTAGCAGGCGAAGGGATCGCCCTGGCAGTTTTCACCGCAGCCCTGTACGGGAGCGGTCCACTTGCCGTCCTGATGCACGTCGCGGCCTTCGGCCTTCATTTCCTCGTAGGTGTAGAAGCCGCCTTCGGGCTTGCGCATGGCTTCAATGAGCTGTTCGCAGGCCACGCGTATGGCGTTGCCGGTCATAACCTGAGAGCGCGAACCGCCGGCGGGGCCGGAGTTCGGGGTCTTGCTGGTGTCGTTCAGCACGAGGTGAATGTCGTCCACATGGATGCCCAGCGGACGCAGGGCTTCATGGGCGGTGCACTGAGCGCCGGAGTCCGCACCCTGGCCGTGGTCTTCCCAGGAGCAGCCGATGGTCACGGTGCCGTCGGGGTTGAGTTCCGCCCAGGCTTCGGAGGAGTCGGGGCCGTCAAGGCCTGCGCCGTACACGGCAAGGGCGAGGCCCACGCCGCGCTTTACTTCGTCCGTGGATTCTTCCTTCACGCGCTTCTTGGCGGCTTCATAGAGCGGACGGAGCTTGTCGAACATTTCGGGCAGGCTCATCACTTCGGGCTTCTGACCGGTGGGCGTGGTGTCGCCTTCACGGTAGCAGTTGATGTAGCGCAGATCGAAGGGATCCATGCCCAGCTTTTCCGCCAGTTCGTCCATGAGCACTTCGGAGGGGAATTCCGATTCGGGACCGCCGTAGCCGCGGAAAGCCGCGCCCCAGGCGTGGTTGGTGGCCACGGTGCGGCCGTTGCCGCGGATGTTCGGAATACCGTAGCCCGCGCCGATGAACTGGGCGCCGCGCAGGGTGAGCAGGTCGCCGAATTCGGAGTAGGGGCCGTGGTCGCAGGTCCAGTCGGTTTCCATGGCCTTCAGCTTGCCGGTCTTCTTGTCGGCAGCCATGCGCACGGTGGTCCAGAAGGGCGAACGCTTGCCGGTGTACTGCTGCTGCTGTTCATAGTTGTAGCGCAGGTGGCAGGGGCGTCCGGTGGCCATGACGGCCACGCCGATGAGCGCTTCCATGGTGGGGCTGAACTTGTAGCCGAAGGTGCCGCCGGTGGTGTTCTGCACCATCACGAGATCCTTGGGGAATTCAAGGCCGAGACCGGGGGCGATCATGAGGGCGTGCAGGTGCAGCCCGATGGACTTGGAGTGTATGACTACCTGGCCCTTGTCGTTGATGTAGCCGTAGCCGACGTCGGGTTCGATGTTGAGGTGAGGCTGACGCTGGGTGTAGAAGCTGTCTTCCACAACGACGTTTTCAGGGTCGGCGAAGTAGGGTGCAGTGTCTTCGCCCTTTTCGATGTGGGGTTCATAGTAGATGTTGGGGGTGCCGGGATGAATTTCAATGGCGTCCGGAGCCATGGCGGAGGGAGCGTCCATGTATTCGGGCAGAAGTTCAAGGTCGAATTTCACCTTTTCGGCAGCCGCACGGGCATGACATTCGGTGTCGGCGCAGACAATGGCCAGCGCGTCGCCGTACTGGAAGATCTTGGTGTCGTTGAGGATGGGGCGATCCCAGCCGTCGCCCTTGTTGTCCGGGAAGGTGATGAGGCCGGTGATGCGGTTCTTGCCTTTCACGTCCTTATGGGTGAGCACACGGAACACGCCGGGCATCTTTTCGGCTTCGGAAGTGTCGATGCCCTTGATGTTGGCATGGGAAACCTTGGCCTGGGCAAGAGCCAGGTGCAGGGTATCGGAGGGCATGTGCACGGCGGCGTCGGCACCGAATTCGGCGGCGCCCGTCACCTTGGCCACGGCGCTGGGACGCGGCTTCGTGGAACCCAAGTGATGGCCTTCGGCGGGTTCCTTGTAGCGGATTTCCTCAATGTCCTTTTCACCGCGCATGACGGCAGCCGCGTCCATGACGGCGTTGATGATCGGGATGTAGCCCGTGCAGCGGCAGACGTTGCGGTTCTTCTGGAACCAGTCGCGCACTTCGTCTCTGGTGGGGGAGGGGTTTTCCTGCAGGAGCGCGTAGGCGGCGATGATGAAGCCGGGAGTGCAGAAGCCGCACTGAGCCGCGCCGTGGAAAATCCAGGCTTCCTGCAGAGGATGCAGATGGTCGGCCGTACCGATGCCTTCCAGCGTGATGATGGCGGCGTCGTCGGGCACGCGCTTCATCTTCAGCACGCAGGTGCGGGTCAGCTTGCCGTTGAGGATGACGCTGCAGGCGCCGCAGTGACCCTTTTCACAGCCCAGCTTCACGCTGGTAAGCTGCAGCTGGTCGCGCAGGACGTTGGCAAGCGAATCATCCGCATTGACAAGCACCTGACGGCGGACGCCATTGACAAGGAGGGATTTGACGAACATGGGCAGCTCCTTTTAATGAGGAATCCAGAGATGGGGCGGACGCCTTGGCGCGCGCCCGAATTCGGGCCGATAAGGGAAGATCAGTTTTTGCCGAAGGCGCAGTTCGGATAGCGACATTCGCCGCAGCCTGCGCAGAAACCTCCGTGGCCGAGGGCCACAATGTCTTCCCTGGTGACGGGGACACCGGCCAGGATACGCGGCACCACAAGGTCGAAAATGCTCGCCCTGTAGTACATGACGCAGCCGGGAAGCCCCAGTACCGGAATTTGGTTGATATGGGCCAGAAGGAACATGGCCCCGGGGAAGGTGGGCGCTCCGTAGGTCGCTACTTCACCCCCGGCGGCCCGGATGGCGGCGGGAGTGCGGTCGTCCGGATCCACGGACATGCCGCCCGTGCAGACCACCATTTCCGCGCCCTGGGCAATGAAGCCCCGGATTGCGTCCACCGTCATTTCGATGGAGTCGTCGGAAAAGGCCTGCCCCAGGATGCTGCTCCCCAGAGCTTCGAATTTCTTTTTCAGCACCGGGCCGAAGGCGTCCTTGATGCGCCCGCTGTACACCTCGTTGCCCGTGGTGACGATGCCCACCTTGAGCGGGCGGAAGGGCAGAACTTCCAGCACCGGGGCTTTGACCATGCCTTCCAGACGGGTGATTTTTTCCTCGTCGATGATGAGGGGGATGACGCGCGTGCCGCCTACGGTCTGCCCCTTCTGGACTTCCTGCATGGTGTGCAGCGTGGCGAGGACTATTTCCTCACAGGAATTGACGGCGCAAAGGCCCGGCACGTCCACGCGAAGAAGACCGTGCACGGTGGAAAGAAAGTTGATGCGCCCTTCCTTGATATCGGAAAAGGCGAGGTTCTGCCCCGCTACGGCGTTGCCGATGCGCACGGCGGCCTCGTTTTCATGAAGCTGGCCGGGATGCGGGGTGTAGACGTAGAGATTTTCCTTCCCTACGCTGAGAAGGACAGGGATATCTTCCTCCCTGACGATGTGCCCCTTGCGGAACACAGGACCCTTCCTCCCGCCCGGTTCGATGCGGGTTATGTCGTGACAGAGCACCGTGCCTACGGCCTGGCCGACAGGAATGGTCTG
>NZ_DYZA01000058.1 GCF_020741395.1 Mailhella massiliensis
TGACCTGTTCCTGATAGACAATGACGCCGTAGGTATCCTTCAGGCAGGGTTCCAGCTCGGGCAGGGGGTAGGTTACCTCTATCTCACCGTGCTTGCGCTTGATGAATTCGTCCACCATGCCCGAATTGAGCGGGCCGGGGCGATAGAGCGCGAGCATGGCCACGAGGTCTTCAAAGCCCGAAGGCTTCAGCATGCGCAGGTATTTGCGCATACCCGTACTTTCCAGCTGGAACACGCCGTCAGTGTCGCCGCGGGAGAGCAGGTCGTAGACGTTGGGATCGTCCGTGGAGAGGTTTTCCATGTCGGGCGCTTCCTTGCCCTGGCGCACGATGTTCTTTACCGCGTTGGAAATGACGGTCATGGTGCGCAGGCCGAGGAAGTCGAACTTCACTAGGCCCACCTTTTCCACGAACTTCATGTCGAAGGCGGCTATCTGTTCGCCTTTTCGCCCGGCAAAGAGCGGAAGATACTCCTCCATGGGCTTGTCGGAAACTACCACGCCCGCCGCATGGGTGGAGGCGTGGCGCGTGAGTCCCTCCAGACGGCGGGAAATGTCGATGAGCTTGTGGACTTCCGGGTTGGTCTTGTACTCCGCCGCAAGCTCGGGCACCGTGTCCAGCGCCTTCTGCAGCGTCATCTTGAGATCGGCGGGGATCATCTTGGCGATGCGCGTCGTCTCGTTGAACGGGATGCCCATGGCGCGGCCCACGTCCTTCACCACGGCCTTGGCCTTCATCTTCCCGAAGGCGGCTATCTGCGAGACCTTGTCCTTGCCGTACTTCTTCGTGACATAGTCGAGCACTTCAAGCCGCCTGTCTTCGCAGAAGTCCACGTCGATATCGGGCATGCTCACGCGCTCCACGTTGAGGAAGCGTTCGAAGAAGAGCTTGTTGGGCAAGGGGTCGATGGAGGTGATGCGGAGCGCCCATGCCGCCACGGAACCGGCGGCCGATCCGCGGCCCGGGCCTACAGGGATGCCGTTGTTCTTGGCCCAGTTGATGTAGTCCTGCACAATGAGGAAATAGCCGGGGAAGCCCATGTCGCAGATGACTTTAAGCTCCATCTCCAGCCTGTCGCGGTATTCCTGGACGTTGATGGTATCCTTGTGCGGATGTTTTTCCAGGCGTTTTTCCAGCCCTTCCCGCGCCATGCGGCAGAACTCGCTGGCGAGTGTCATGCCTTCGGGCAGCTCGTACACAGGGAAGTGATAGGGCGGCGCATGGAGCTGGATTTCCAGGTGACAGCACTGGTCTGCGATTTTGAGCGTGTTCTCCATGGCCTCGCTCGGGACGCCCGGAAGGCCGGCGCGCATTTCCTCTTCCGATTTATAGTAGAGGTCGCGCGCCTCGAAGCGGAAGCGCTTGGCGTCGTCCACCTTGGCCTGCGTCTGTATGCAGAGCAGTATGTCGTGGGCTTCCACGTCGTCGGCGTTCAGGTAATGGCAGTCGTTGGTGGCCACGAGGGGCAGGCCCGTGGCGTCGGCAAGCTTCATGATGCCTGCATTGACCTGCGCCTGCTCCGGCAGGCTGTTGGCCTGCACTTCCAGATAGAAGCGGTCGGGAAAGAGCGCGGCGTATTCCTTCGCTATGTCCACGGCGTCCTGGAAGGTGCCGCCCCCGGTGATGAGCTTGTTCGTGCCTAAAAGCGTGCGGGGAAGTTCGCCCGCCACGCAGGCGGAAAGGGCGATGAGCCCGTCGGTGCAGCCTTTCAGCATCTTCTTGTCGATGCGGGGCTTGTAGTGGAAGCCGTCGAGCCAGCTGCGGCTGACAAGGTGCATGAGGTTCTTGTAGCCCGTGGGGTTCTGCGCCAGCAGGATGAGGTGATGCCGCACGCGGGCGAAATCGGAGGTCTTGTCGGTATGGTCGCGCGTGACGTAGACCTCGCAGCCGATGATGGGGGGGATGCCCACGTCCTTGCAGGCCGAATAGAAATAGGCCGTGCCGAAGAGGTTGCCGTGATCGGTAATGGCTGCGGCGGGCATGCCGAGCTCCTTGGCCTTCTTGGCCAGGTCGGCCACGCGTATGGCCCCGTCCAGCAGGCTGAACTCCGTATGACAATGAAGATGCACAAAATCCGACATGACTTCTCCGATGATGAATCCGTGCCCTGTCGTAGCATACCCCCTTCCTTCCGTAAAGCTCGCAGCGCGCCGGCGAAGACGGCCCGGCGGCGGCTATGCGGGGGCGCGCGGGGCCGGGGAGGGCTGCGGCCCTTGCGTCCTGCCTGCGCAGGCGGTATCATGGGGGGAAATTTTTTCAAGGAGCGTTTTTTTGGCTCAGGTACTGGAAAGCCTTTTCACAGGCAAGCTCAGCGGCGTCGTCATCATGGTGCTCGTGTCCGCTGCGGTGATATTTTTTCTGCGGGTTCTCTACGGCCCCCGAGGATTTTTCCGCGACCCGAAATGGGATGAGAGCAACCGGCGCATCCGCATGCAGGAAGCCGAGGAGCGGGAACGCCGCCTGAAGGAATGGCAGGACAAGGGAGAGGAACATGACGACTGACCTTTCCGTGCATCGCGCACGCTTTCTCGCCTACACGGAGCGCTTTTGCGACGTGCCCGACGCCGCCCCCCTGCGCCTCAAGGTGGAACACACCTTCAAGGTGCTGGAACACGCCGGAGCCGTTGTGGATTCCCTGGAGGGCAGGGTCGAGGCAACGCTCTGCCGCGCGGCGCTTCTTGGGGCCCTGTATCATGATTGCGGGCGCTTTCCCCAGTTTCAGCGCTATCGCACCTTCATGGACGCAACATCCGTCAATCACGCACTTTTGAGCTTTCACACCATGCGCGACGAGGGCTTTTTGCGCGAGGAAGAACCCGGGGTGCGCGGCCTTGCCCAGTGCGCCGTACTTCTGCACAACCGCCATATACTCCCCGCACTCCTTTCCCCGGAAGCGCGTTTTGTGACCGATATCGTGCGCGACAGCGACAAGCTCGACATTTTCCGCATCATGGTGAGCTACCTGCACAGCGCCCTGCCGGAAAGGGACGCCGTGCTCCTGCATGTGAAGGACGACCCGGAAAGCTGGTCGCAGACTGTGGCGGACGACGTGCTTGCAGGCCGTGTGGCATGTTATTCCGATCTGCGATTCGTCAACGATTTCCGTCTGCTTCTCGGCACATGGATGCTGGAGCTGCGTTTTGTCGCCACGCGCCGCGCGCTTGCGGAAAGCGGCCTTATGGAGGCCGTGCTTGCGGGCCTGCCGGACGATCCGCGACTTCTTCCCGCGAAGGAGAAGCTTTTCGCTCTGCTTGAAGCGTGCAGAGAAAGCCGCGAAGAGGAGCTCTGATGCGCATCCTTTTTCTCGGCGACGTGGTGGGCAAGGCTGGCAGGCTTGCGGTAAAGGATTTTCTGCCCGAACTCAGGGAGGAGTATCGCCCGGACGTGGTCCTTGCCAATGCGGAGAACATTGCCGGGGGCCTCGGCATGACCTGCGATACGCTGGACGAGCTTTTTTCCTGCGGCGTGGATCTCGTGACTGCGGGCAATCATGTGTGGAGGCACAGGGAGATTTTTTCCCGCCTGGAGGCGGACAGGCGCGTGGTGCGGCCCGTCAACTATCCCGAAGGTTCGCCGGGCAGGGGGCGTCTGGTGCACACTTTGAAGGACGGCCGCAGGCTCGCCCTGTTCAACGCCCTCGGAACGGTATTCATGGAGCCGCTCTCCTGTCCTTTCCGCGCGGCCCTTTCCTGGCTGGAAGGCGCGCCCGGGCTGGGAATACACGCAGCCGGGGGAACTTCCGGCCATGAACTGGAGGGGGTCCTTGTCCGCCTGGTGGACTTTCATGCCGAAAGCACGGGCGAGAAAAAGGCGCTCGGCTGGGCCCTGGACGGCAAGGTGAGCGCCGTGCTCGGCACGCATACCCATGTACAGACGGCGGACGCGCAGATCCTGCCCAAAGGCACGGCGTACATGAGCGACCTCGGCATGTGCGGGGTGGAGCAGTCTTCCCTGGGTATGGATGCCGATGTTGCCGTGGCGCGTTTTCTTACCCGCATGCCCCATGCCTTCAAGCCTGCGCGCGGGCCCGTTTCGCTGAACGGCGCCTATCTGGATATCGACGATGCTACGGGCCTTGCCCGGGAGATACGCGCCGTGCGCTGCCGCTGCCCGGCCGCTTCCGCAGGGGCCCCGGCAGAGGAAGGCTGAGGCGGGGCTTGTATTTTTACCCGATAAGCGTAGTTTTTCCCCATCCCATTTTAGTTCTAGCGAGGTTGTTCCTATGAAGAAGCTGATGGCTGCCAACTGGAAAATGTATAAGACCGGCTCCGAAGCCGTTGCCACGGTGAAGGAAATGGCTGAAATCCTGAAGGGTAAGGCCCCCGAAGGCCGTGATATCATCGTGTTCGTGCCCTTCACCGCCCTGGAGAAGGCCTCCGAGGCCATGGGCGCCATTGAAGGCGCCGCTACCGGCGCGGAAAACGTGTATCCCGCCCCGGAAGGCGCCTTCACCGGGGAAATCTCTCCCGTCATGATCAAGGCCTGCGGCGCTTCCTGGGTGCTCACGGGCCATTCCGAACGCCGCCACATCCTCGGCGAGAGCGACAGCTTCGTGGGCGAAAAGACCGCCTTCGCTCTGGAAAACGGCCTGCGCGTCATGCTCTGCATCGGTGAAACTCTGGAAGAACGCGAAGCAGGCCTTCTGCGCAACGTGCTGGAGCGCCAGCTCAAGCTGGGCCTGAAGGGCGTCGCTGCCGGCACTCCCGTGGAATCCCTGGCCATAGCCTATGAACCCGTGTGGGCCATAGGCACCGGCAAGACCGCCACCACCGACGACATTGTGGAAACTCATGCCATTTGCCGTGAGCTCATGCGTGAAATCCTGGGCGACAGGGCCGACGAAACTCCCCTCCTGTACGGCGGCAGCGTGAAGCCCGCCAATGCCGGCAGCATCCTCGCACTTGACAATGTGGACGGTGTGCTGGTAGGAGGTGCTTCTTTGAAGGCTGACAGTTTTACTCAGATCATCAATGCCTAGTTAAGGAGCATTTCGCGTGCAGACAGCCATCCTGACCCTTCATGTTATCGTATGCATCATCCTTGTCGTGCTGGTTCTTCTGCAGTCCGGCCGTGAAGGTATGGGCGTTATCTTTGGTGGTGGCGGCAACAGTTCCGTGTTCGGCAGCGCCGGCGCAGGCGGCGTCCTTGCCAAGCTGACCACGTTCCTGGCCGTTATCTTCATCTGCACCTCTCTGGGGTACAACATCATGACGAGTTCCACCCGCACGTCGCAGGAATCGGTGCTTGATGTTCAGTTTGAAGAAGTGCCCGCCGCCCCGGCTCAGGTTCCTGCTGCCGCCCCGGCTCCTGCCGCTTCCGAAGCTGCGGCTCCCGCCGCCCAGCCTGAAGCTGCCGCTCCCGCCGCTGCCCCCGAACAGGCTCCGGCCGCTGAAGCTGCCGCTCCTGTTGCAGAACAGCCCTCCGCTCCGGCCCCGGCTGCCGAGCCCGAACAGAGCCCGGCGACTGAAGCTGCCGCCCCGGCCGCTCCCGCGGCGTCTGCGGAAAGCGCGCAGTAAGAGAGCTTTGATTTCCGAAAAAAGAGCGCTTCGTGTGAGGCGCTCTTTTCTTTTAAACGCGGGTCGGGGAAAAGGGCGGATGCGGGCAGGGCCGTCTTTTCCCGGGAGAGCTTCTTTGAAGATGAGTTCCCGGCCGCGCCCGTCCACAGTCCCGGCGCGTGCACGAAAATGCGCTTGCCGCGCAAAGAGTGGCAGGAAAAGTACGCTGTTCCCCATCATGCGTGCGGAAGACGTTTTTTTGCCCGTGCGAGGAGCGCGGCCACATGGCCCGTGGCGTCTGCCTTACCCGAAAAACCAGCTTCTCCCGGCTCTTTCCTGACGGCTTGTCCTATCCCGGCACGGGGCGCGAAAAAGTCTTTCGAGGATGCGGGGCTTGTCGATTGCTCTCTTTTCTCTCACTGTGCGGAAGGCCGCTGTTCCGCCGCCGGAGTCCCGCCTTGTCGGGGCTTTTCTTACGCATTGACAGGGGGCGGGGCGTTTTTTATAGATGCGGCTGCCCTCCCTTGTATGCGTCATGAGTTTTTCTTCTGCGGCAGGAGGGTACAGGCGTATGGTTTTGGATGCTCCTCTTGTGCGGAGATTCCGGGATTTCCTCCCTGCGGGCGGAAAAGCTCCTTCTTTAAAGTGATGGTTTAACTATGGCAAGATATTATCTCGCGGAACAGGTTGCCCTGGAGCATGCCTCCAGCCTGGATTATGCTCAGGAATTTCTGTTCAACGCCCTGAACATCGGCGAGGCCATGCTCATCAGCGGCGCGGAGGTCAGCCGTGTGGAAGACAGCGTCCGCCGCATCTGTATGGCCTACGGCGCGGAAAAGGTGGATGTTTTCACCATCACCTCGGCCATTGTGGTGACGGTCTATTCCCCCATGTTCGGGGCCGTCACGCAGACAAGGCGCATCACCTCCACGAAATACGACCTGTTCAAGCTTTCCCGGCTCAATGCCCTTTCCCGTCGCATCTGCGAAGAAATGCCCCTTTTCGAGGTAGTGGAGAATGAGCTTGAGGAAATACGCACCAAAACGCCGCAATATTCCTTTGCCGTGATGCTGGGCACATACGCGCTTATTTCCGCTTCGTTCACACTTTTTTTCGGCGGACAGTGGCTGGATGCCGCAGCCTCGGCAGTGATAGGAATTTTTCTGAAGTACATGGAGTCGGTGTCGCGCTATCTGGAGCTTCCCGCCAACGTGGCGGCGGTGTTGTGGTCCTTTGCAGGCGGCTGCCTCGCGCTGCTCTTCGTATCCGCTGGCTTCGGCTGCTCCGCGGAAAAGATCAGCATCGGCAACATCATGCTGCTTATTCCGGGCATGCTGCTGACCAACTCCATCCGTGATATTTTCAACGGCGATACGCTCTCAGCATTGCTCGGCTTCTGCAACGCCTTCCTTCTTGCGGCGCTCATCGCCTTCGGCTTCGCGCTTCCCACCCTTATCTGGTGACAGAACATGACTTTTGACACGCTTATCCAGCTCATCACGGCTTTCAGCGGTTCCGTGGGCTTTGCCGTGCTTTTCAACGTGCAGTCTGCAAGGCTTTTCTGGGCGGGGCTCGGCGGCATGCTGGGCTGGGCGGCCTATCTTGCCCTGGGGGCTGTATGCGAAAGCGACGTGATCCGTTTTTTTTTCGCTTCCGTATGCTTCACGTTGTATTCGGAACCTATGGCAAGGCTGAAGAAGACGCCGTCCACCGTGTTCCTTGTGCCTGCGGCCATACCCATGGTGCCCGGGGCTTCGCTGTACCGCTCCATGAGCTTCGCCGTGAACGGGGAGTGGGGCGCTTTTTCCCGGCAGATACTCTATACTCTGCTCCTGGCCTCGGCCATAGCCGCGGGCATAGTGTGCGCCATGGCCATAAGCCACATTGTGCGGAGGCTGGCGGGAGCCCTTGCTCAGAAAACCGGACGCGGCGGGAAAGGCTGTTCCCATAGGTAAAGAGAGTCCCGATACCCGCCGTTTGCAAAAAAAATGATTTTTTTTGCAGGAAAAACGCTTGACGAAGGATGTTTTTTTTTCTATAAGCACTCCTGCGCCGAGCGTATGGGTCACTAGCTCAATTGGTAGAGCAGTTGACTCTTAATCA
>NZ_DYZA01000059.1 GCF_020741395.1 Mailhella massiliensis
GGAAATTAATGATATAACACATCTTTTTTTTCAAAGAAGCTTTTTCCCATGCTTCGATACTGATGAGAACTATTCCAAATTTCAGATATATTTTTACCTCTTGGAACACCGTATATATACGGTGTTTTCACTTTGCCATTGACCAGTATTACATGTCAATGTCTGAAATTGATCTTCTCTTTGCCAAAAAACTGAAACAGTTGCGCCATGCCAGGAAACTGACACAGGAAGAACTCGCCCAGCGAGCAGGCATTGACTATAAGTATCTGCAAAAACTGGAAGGAAGAACCCCTTCCTCCCCAACCCTCTCCACGCTGGAAAAGCTGGCGAAAGGGCTTGATATATCGCTGACGGAACTGGTAGCCCTCCTTGATGAAAACAGGTACGGCCGCCCCAGAGAACTGTCCTGAAGCAGTTTCCCGGCGTCCGGCCGGATCAGCGCAACAAGGCCCGGAGCTTCCCCTGCGACCTCTGCCGCAAAAGGCGGAACACGGCGTCCCTCTTCCAGAATGCAGTGCCCTGGAAAAACACGTCCCTCTCCTCCCGACCCCGATTCCCGCAACACTCCTGCGCACCACCTGAGATATCGCTGTTCTCCGAGGCTTCCTGTCCCCGCTTGGTACGGGCTCACACCGAACATTCCGCACGTCCAGGAAAACAAGCTCAGGGAAAACCCCTTCCCCGGAGCCTCCGGCCGGGCTTACGGAGTCGGGAGAGTAAAAAAGAAAATGCTCGCCCGCGCATCCTTTCCCCGCAGGAAAGAAAAACAGCCTCTCCGCAAGGGGGCCGTGCTTTTCTCCCGGCATGGATGAGGATAGAATGGCACATCATGCCGGGAGGCGGATATGGAACAACACTCTCTTTTCCAGCAGGAAGGCGCACCCCCCCTGGCCGCAAGGCTCAGGCCCCGCTCTCTGGAGGAATTTTTCGGGCAGGAACACCTTCTCGGCAAGGGCAAGGTACTGCGCAATCTCATCGAATCCGACAATGTATCCTCCATGATTTTCTGGGGACCTCCGGGTGTGGGCAAAACCACCCTCGCCCGTATCATCGCCGGGCACACCAAGTCCTCTTTCATCGACTTTTCCGCCGTGACCAGCGGTATCAAGGAAATACGCGCCGTCATGCAGCAGGCGGAAAAAAACCGCCTGTACGGGGGACGGACCATCGTTTTCGTAGACGAGATACACCGCTTCAACAAGGCCCAGCAGGATGCCTTCCTGCCCTTTGTGGAAAAAGGAAGCATCATTCTTATCGGTGCGACCACGGAAAATCCCTCCTTTGAGGTGAACGGCGCCCTGCTTTCCCGCTGCAAGGTTTTCGTGCTGCACCCCCTTTCCCCGGAAGATATCGTCGCGCTCCTTTCCCGCGCCCTGAGCGACCCGCGCGGCCTCGGCGGGCAGCACATTGAAGTGGAGGAAGGCGTACTTGAGCACATCGCCCTTTTTTCCAACGGGGATGCACGCGCCGCCCTCACCACGCTGGAAATGGCGGCCCTCAACGGAGAGACGGAAGAGGAACGCACCTTCATCAGCAAAGAAATTCTGGAACAATGCACCTCGCGCAAATCGCTCCTGTACGATAAGCAGGGTGAAGAGCACTACAACCTCATTTCAGCCCTGCATAAATCCATGCGCAATTCCGACCCGGATGCGGCGGTGTACTGGCTGGCCCGCATGCTGGAAGCCGGGGAAGACCCTCTGTACATCGCCCGCCGCATCACGCGCTTTGCCAGCGAAGATATCGGCCTTGCCGATCCCCACGCCCTGGGCGTCACCATAGACGCCTATCAGGCCTGTCATTTTCTGGGCATGCCCGAATGTGCCGTGCACCTCACCCAGGCCGTGGTGTACCTTTCCGTCGCCCCCAAATCCAACAGCATCGACAGGGCCTACGCCCTTGCCCGCAAGGACGCTCTTTCCATGCTGGATGAACCTGTGCCCCTGGCTCTGCGCAATGCACCGACTAAACTCATGAAGGAACTTGACTACGGCAAAGGCTATCAATTCGCCCACCATACGAAAGAAAGGCTCACCAACATGCCATGTCTGCCCGATTCCCTGCTCGGCAGAGAATACTACCACCCCACGGAGCAAGGCCTGGAAGCCCGCTTCAAAAACAGGCTGGAGCAGATCAAAGCATGGAAAAAGGAGCATGACGACAAAGGATGAAACGCCCTCCCCTCGTACTCTTCATCCTTCGGAAAGGGCGTCATGAGGAGTATATAAGTTTTATCAGTATAACTTTATTTGACATATAATATACTTTCTCTTATTTTATACAGGCCCCTTTCCCCTCCACCACAGGAATGTCGCTTGAGCATTTCATCCTCTCTATCTCAGACAGGCTCCGTGCCCGGCCCTTCCCTGGGAGGTCTGCCCTCGCGGAGCGAGATCTTCCGCCTCACCCTGCCGCAGATGGGACTCATGCTCTGCCACCTCGTCATTTCCATGACCGACGTATGGGCGGCGGGACAACTCGGGCCGGACGTGCAGGCCTCCACCGGCGTAGTAGCACAGATCTTTGCCCTGCTCATGCTCATCACATCCTTCATCGCCAGCGGCTGCCTGACCTCGGTGAGCCAGTCACTAGGGGCGGGCCTCACGCTGCGAGCCGACCGCTATGCCGGGCTCATCATCATGCTTTCCGCAGCCATGGGCACGGCCGTGGCCGTGCTTGCCCTGCTTTTTGAGCCGCTTATTTTTACGGCCATGCGCGTTTCCGGGGAGCTTCGCCCCGTACTTTCCACCTTTTTCACCGCCTACTGCTGCCAGCTGCCTTTCTACTATGTGCTCATCATGGTGAATTCCATTTTCCGGGCCCATAAAAAAGTGCTTCTCCCCCTGCTCACCCTTCTTGTCATGGCCCTAAGCAACATTGTGGGGGATCTCGGCTTCGGGCTCGGCCGTTTCGGCCTGTCCAGCTTCGGCGCGGCAGGCATAGCGTGGACCACCTTTGCCTGTGCGCTGCTCGGCCTTACATGCAATCTCATGCTTGCGCGACGCTACGGCCTGCTGCGCCGAAGTACCTTTGCCCCGTGGAGGTGGAATCGACGAGCCATGCCCTACCTCTTCAAGGTAGGCATGCCTTCGGCGGCAGGGCATATCATCTCACAGATGGGGAATCTCGCGACCCTTGCCATCATCGGTCTTCTGCCGGAAAGCACCAGCATACTCGCGGGCATGAGCGTGGGTGGCCGCGTACACGCCATGCTCATGTTCCCCCTGGGCGCGCTCTACATGTCCATGGCCGTTTTCTCAGGGCATCTTCTGGGCGGTGGCAGGCGGGAGAGCCTCTACGCCTTCGGCCTGAAAACGGCTGTATTCACGGGCCTAGCCCTCGTACCGCCCTCGCTCCTGCTCTGGATGCTGCGCGCCCCGGCTGCCGGGCTTTTCTCCCACGACCCCGCCGTGCTGGAACAAGCCGCTCTCTTTCTGTTTTTCTCCTGCATTTCCAGCCCGTTCGTCGGCATGACAGGCATGCTGAACAGTCTTTTCTCCGGCGCAGGAGCCACTATCCTTTCCTGCCGCGTGGGGGCGATCACCGGCTGGGCTATAAGTATCCCCCTGGCACTTCTTCTCGGCCTGGGGCTGGGCATGGGGGCCTTCGGTGTGTATGCTGCGGGTTTTGCCGGGCAGGCGGCCGCCTTCCTCTGGACGGTACGGCTCTTCCGTGGGAAGAAATGGCTTGAATATGGCCTGCGAAAGCGGCACACTGCCTGAAAGAGCGGAGGCATCATGACGGAATATTCCCCTGACGAACAGGAAGGCCGCACGGAAAGAAAAAACCTTTCCCCCGCGCTGGAAAACTATCTTGAAATCATCTTTCTGGAGGAAGCCAGGGAAGGTGCCGCAAGGGCAAGCTCCATTGCCGAGGCCGCCGGGGTGAGCCGCTCCACAGTGACCAGCACGCTCAAGGCGCTCAAGGCCATGGGGCTTGTGGAATACGAACCCTACAGCCTCATCCACCTTACGGAAGAAGGGCGCAACATAGGCCGCGATATCACCCACAGGCATATCATTTTCCGTGAGTTTTTCCTTCAGGTTCTCCAGCTCGACGAAAAACAGGCCGACGCTGTGGCCTGCGAGCTGGAACATGTGGTGCCGCCCCACGTCATCCGCCGATGGGGGCAGTTCGTCCTGTACCTGCGCACCAGGGACTTCTGGAAAAACTGGCAGAGCGAATATCAGAGCGAGCGCAAAAAACTCATCGGCACCATGGAAAAGACCTTCAGGAATATGGGCTCTCTCGATAATCAGGAAGAAGTGCGGGAACTGGCGAGAAAGTACCGCTGAACCGCCCTATCCTCTTCCGCCGGGCAAAAAGCACGCGCATCTTCCGTTCCCCGGCCCCGGCGCAAAAAACGCAGACGGAACAGCGCGGCCCCAAAAAACACGGAAAAAGGCCGCGCGCGTGACGCACGGCCCTTTTTACAGGCGCATGGCTCAAAGGTATGGCCCGGCAATCAATGAAAACTCACCTCAGCCAATCCCCGGCAGGCCGTCCGAGCTCTTCCCTCCCGCGCAGCATGACGTCGCCTCGGGCCATGCCCGAACAGGGGCCGCGCGGCCTCCGCGCTCTCAGCGGTCCGTCAGGCGGTAATGTACGGGAATGAGCACCTTGAGGGCGCCGGAAGATCCTACGTCAAGCCCCACCAGCTTTTCTCCCAGCCTCTTTGCCGCGGCATCCAGGACGGACCGGCCGGAAACCTTTGCCAGTGTACAGGAGACGACTCGCCCGTCTCCCCCCACCTGCACCATGAGCGTGCAGGTGCCTTCCGCCCCGCTGCGGCGGCCCTGCCGTGGATAGCGCTTATGCTTTTCCACGGCCTGCAAAAGCACGGCGAGAACCTCGCTTTCACGGCCCTTTTCCGCCTTTTCCATGCCTGACGCCCCGGGCATGGACATGGAGGAGCTTCCCGCAGGAGACTGTGCGACGGCTTCCGAAGAAACCTCTGTGCCTGCCTTTTCCCGAACCTTGGCCTTTTTCATGGTTTTTTGCGGCACGGGTTTTGGCTTCACCTCGGGCTTCGGCCGGGGAGCGGGCTTCACCTCGGGCTTCGGCTCAGGTTCGGAAACGGTTTTAACTTCCGGCTTCGGTTCAGGCTTCACCGGTTCCGGCTTTTTCTCCGCCACGGGCTCGGGCTCTTCGGAAACGAGGAAGTCCGACTCCTGCGTCATTATCTTCTCCATGTCCGGCTTTTCCGGCTTCGGTTCCGGTACAACACGAAACTGGGCCTGCATCATGAATATCCTGCGCGTTTCAACGGAGGGGAGGCTGAGCGTGCGTTCCGCATGAAGAAACATGACGGCAACGGTCAACAGGCTCATCATGCCGAACATGCCGAAGACGGCCATGTTCCGGCTTCTGCGCCGCTCCTGCGTTCCGTAGAGCATACGCATGGGGCAACGGAGCGCGCTACTCATCTCCGCCCGGCTGAGTGCTGATGACAAAACGGCCTCCCTTCCTCACTTTGGCGATATCCACCACGTCCACAAATGCCTCGAAAGGTGCCTTCTGATCGACATACAGATTGAGCAACGCCTCCGGCCGTTCCGCAAGGACGGCGTCCACTTCCGATTTGTCTATCTGCCGACCTTCATAATGAAGGCTTCCGTCGGCCTTGATGGAGATGATCTGTTCGCGCTTTCCGGTGGAAACTTCCGACTCCTGAGAGGCGGGCAGAACGATATCCAGCACCGGGCGACTGAAGGTTGTCGTCATGATGAAGAAAATAAGCAGCATAAAAATGGTGTCGATGAGCGGAGTGAGGTCTATGCTCGGTTCTTCTTCCAGTCCGAAATTAAACATCGTCATTCTCTCCATGATGCCCACCTCTTTTTCTCCTCTGGCAGAATTCCAGAGCGCGATAGCTGTATTCCACCACTTCTATATGGAAGCCTTTGAATCGCAGCATAAGAAAATAATAGACCATGAGCGCGGGTATGGCCACGCAAAGCCCCATGATGGTGGTGATGAGCGCCTCCCAGATACCTGTAGCCAGCATGGCCGTATCGGGTGCGGCGTTCTCGCCTATGGTACGAAACACCGTCACCATGCCGAGAATGGTGCCGAGCAGGCCCAGCAGGGGCGAAAGCACGGAAATGAGCCTGAGATAACAGATTTCGCGGGTGAGCTGCTCGAAATTGCGATGAAAGAGGTAGGCGATTTCGGCGCGTATGTCTTCCGAATGGCCGGCATGCGTCTGCACTATGTCACGCACGATGCAGATAAGCGGGTTGTCGCCCTGATAGTCCATGCACTCGCCGGAAGCATCCTCCTTCTCCAGTTCAGGGAAAGTCCTGCGAAAATCCCGCCAGACAAGAAAAAGAAACATATAGCTTTTCAGCGCGAGGTACACACCCGCGCAGGCCACCAGCGCCAGCACTACGCCCGCCGGTCCTATGGTCGCGTATATTTCTGCCCAGTTCATCTGCTCTCCTCCATGCCCTCTACTGTCCCAGGGGAACATGGGTAACTTGCTTATAAGGCCCGAAGGCGCTTCCCGCGCCGGGCCAACAGCCCGGCGCTCAGCAACTATTTCAGGTTTTCCATAATATTGAGGAAAAATTCCTGCGCACGGCGACAGTCCTCGTCATCGGGATGTTTTGCAGCCTCTTCGATGCGGGCCCGGCGCTCCGGCGTCATGGGATGCACGTTGCCCGCCATATTCGCCATGGCTTCCAGCACCCTTGGGTCGATTTTCCCCTGGCAGAGCCAGGAACCGTACACCCTGTTGCCCCGGGCGGGCTCAAGGGCCATGGCCTCGCACTTTTTCATGCACTCCTTCGCATGGTCGGAATCGGGCCAGGCGCCCAGCGTGCCGAAGAATGCCAGGGGGGCGTTTTCCATACCCGCAAGCCATGTGCGGGCCCTGCCGTCGGGCATGCCCTTGTCCACCCAGTAGCCCAGAATCACAAGGCCATACCCTTCTACGGAGGCAGGCGCCTCTTCCACGGGCATGATATCGCAGCCCGGCAGCACGGAGGCCACGGCCTGCGCCACCTTTTTCGTGTTGCCGGTAAGAGAAGAATAGACAATCAGTGTTTTCATGAATCGTCTCCTGACAGAAAATAATCGGAAGAAACTTTCACTTTTCTATGAAGCGGGGGCCGTACGTCATGCCGCAAGATCTTTTCTGAGCCTCAGAAAGGCTTCCTTCACGGAAGGAATAATGACGTGCTTCTCACGCCCCGCGTAAATGGAGAAGACCACCCGGCCCTCCCCGTTGAAGAACTGTACCGAGTGGCTCTCCAGCCCCATGAATGGCAAGGAAAGAAAAGCGATATCCGCTATGGCGTCGGCCTTGATATGCCCGCCGAGGGCACCTTCCCCCATGATGTTGTAGTAGCCGTGCCCCGTTTTCCCTACGGGGATGCGACACGCTATCTCAATGACGTGGCCTTCGTGCTGCATGATGAAGGTGGCTTTTTCCCACTCCCCGAGCGATTCCCACACCCGTGTGAAGTTTTCCCCGTCCGTGAAGGCGCACATGCCTTCCGGCAAGGCCATGGCCACTTCCTTTTCCGTGGCCCCACATTCCCCGGCTAGGGAGGCAAGCATCCAAGGCTTCTTCTGCTCCAGAGCGGCGGCAACCTTCTCGGCGAGTGTTTCCTCATAATGGCAGCTGTTCACAGTGTTTCTCCTTCTTTTTCTTCGGCCTTCCACGCTTCCCCGGCCCGGGGCAGCGGCAGGCGCAACGCGCCTGTGCAGGAAAGCTTCATGAGTTCAAGGTCATGGGTAATCACCAGTACGCAGGCTCCCCGCTCCGCAAGAAGACGCAGGGCATGGGCTATGCGCAGCATGTTGCCGCCGTCCAGCCCGCTGGTGGGTTCATCCAGAATGAGTACATCCGGCCGCTTGGCAAAGGCGCAGGCAATGACGAGACGCTGCTTTTCCCCGCCGGAAAGGGACTGCGGATGCCTCCCGGCAAGGTCGGAAAGCCCGAAAAGCTCCAGAAGCTCCCGCACGGAAAAAAACTGTTCCGTGCCCGGCCGTCCGGCCTTTTCCAAGCGGCGGGCAAGCTCCAGACAGACGTCGAGCTCCTGCGTCACGGTCTTCATATGGAGCTGATGGTCGGCGTTCTGCAGCACGATACCCACGCGGCCGAGCAGCCCCTTCGGGGCAATACTCTCGCCGTCAAGAAAAAAACGCCCTTCCCCAGCCCTGTTCAGGCCGGTAAGCAGGCGCGCCAGCGTGGTCTTGCCCACGCCGTTTTCCCCTATGAGCGCCGTCACGCCCGGGCGGAGAAAGAAATCCGCGTGCCCGAACAGTTCCTTCTGCCCCTTGTAGGCAAAAGAAAGCCCTTCCACTCGCAACCCTCGTTCCTCCCCGGTCGCCTGAACCGCCCCTTCGGGGAATGCCGCATCGGGCAGGGAACGGCGCACGTCTTCCACACGGCAGTCACGCAGGCCGCAGCTTGCCCTCAGGCTTTCATCCTCCAGGAGGGCAAAGCTTCCCATGGCGCATATCTCGCCCTTTTTCATGACAATCACGCGGTCGGCCACGCCTTCCAGCCAGTACAGCCGGTGATCCACCACCAGAACGGCCATGCCGCCTTCCTTCAAGGCACGCAGGCGACAGGCCAGCTCCATGGTGGATTCCGGGTCGAGATTGGCCGTAGGTTCGTCGAGCACCAGAGCGCGCGGCTTTTGCGAAAGGATGGAGGCCAGGCCCACCTTCTGCTTCTGCCCTTCGGAAAGCTCGTGGATGGAGTGTCGAAGAACCGGCAGAAGGCCGAAGGATTCGGCGGCCCGACGCACCGTTTCCCGCGTCTCTTCCGGGGAAAGGCCGCGCCATTCGTGCACAAAGGCAAGTTCATCCTCCACGCCCAGGGCAAAAAACTGCTGCTCCGGGTCCTGAAACAGCGTTCCCACCCTGCGGGAAATATCCTTGAGCGGCATGGCAGAGGTATCCTTGCCGTCGATCAGCACCCTGCCCTTCAGCTCCCCCCGGAAATAGCCGGGGCAGAGGCCGTTGGCGAGGCGCATGAGCGTACTTTTGCCGCAGCCGCTCCGGCCGGAAACGAGCACGAGCTCCCCCGGGCGCACCTGAAGGTTGATCTCCCTGACGGCAGGCTCACGGGAAAAGGGATAGGTATAAGTCACGTCTTCAAAGCGTATCATAACTTCTCCGCATCTCTTCCGCTTCTTCAGCGCATGCCCGCGCTCTCGCCGCCCCACGTCACATGGCAGTACAGGGCGAGCGCGGCGACAATCACGGCCAGAAGCACAAGGGCCGTATCGCGCCCTGTCCAGGCTCCGCTTCGGAAGGGCACGAAGCGCCCGCCCGCCTCCAGCCCCTTGAGCTCGGCCGCGATACCCAGCTCTTCCGAGGTCCTCAGGGAGCGGAACAGAAGCGGGGTGAACAGAAGGCGCAGCATCATGAGCGGGTGGCGGAACATCTCGCCGAAGCTCAGGTTGTAGCCGCGTATTTTCAAAGTTTCCGCCACCTGTCTGATATCGTTCATGAACGTGGGAATGAAACGTATCATCACCGCTCCGGGGATATAGATACAGAAAGGCAGGCGCATACTTTTCAGGGCCGTGAGCAGCTCCTGTATGCGGCAGGTGAGCGCAAGGGGCAACACTACGTTCAGCATGACGGCCCCGCGCAGGAAGGGCACGGCAAGGCCCCTGAAGGTAAAGGGCATGGAAGGCACAAGGGCGGATATGCCGAAGGTGAACAGCGCGGCCATGCCCGCCATGACGGACAGGCCTGCATAGGCAATGAAGAGCGCGCGGTAGCGGCGCACGGAAAGGGTGTAAAGAAAAGACGCCAGGAAAAGCACACCCTGCCCCTCGAAGGAGGAGACGGCGACGGTCGCCGCCGAACAGAGCAGGGTAACGATCATGCGGGAACGCACGTCAAAAGCCGTGTCTGCCGTATCTCCCCGCCCTGCCTCCGCCCCCATGAGGCGCTTATTGATGGATGATGCCTGCATGACGCAGCTCCCTGACGGCTCTTACCCCGGAAAAAAGGCCGCCCACGGAGCCCAGGTAGCCTATGACGACAAAGGGCGCCGCCATGGCCATCATGGCCGGATTCTCGCGCATGAACAGCCACGACACCCCGAGGGACAAGACCTTGCTTACAATATCGAACACTGCCGCACCGAGTACGGCATTGCCCACGCCCGGGGAAGAACGGCCCGGCCACATGGCAACTTCCGCCGTAAGGGCTGCCAGAAACATGGCCGGAAGCAGCGTGACGCTCGCACCTAAAAGCAGCATGCTCACGATGATGCTGATCACGGTGAAAAGAAAAAGCGTGCCCGGCCTCCGCACCTTGCAGAGCATGACGACAAGGAGCGTGGTGAAGATAAGGTTCTTGCCCGCAAGACTTATGGGGTTCATGCCGCCGCCCGCAAGCGCCACCAGAAGCGTCGCCACCTTGGAGGCCGCGGCGAATACGCCTATGACCACCAGCTCCCGCGCGCTCCAGCCGGAAAAAATTCGTGTCATGTTCTCCCCCTTTCTCTTCAGGGAAAGCCCCTCTCCCGCGCCTCTGCGGCGGGGAGGGGCCGGGCCGGGGAGCTCCCGGCCGCATTTTCTCTCAGAACTTGTAGCTCAGCTTCACGTTGGCATGGAGGCCGGGTTCAAGAATGGCCGGGTTATACTGATAGCGCTTGTCGAAGATGTTCAGGACTTCCGCAAGCACGGAGAACTTCCTTTCCTTGCCGAAGTCAAAGCCCAGGGCGATATTGGCCGTGGTGAAGCCGCCGAGGTCGTAGTCACTTTCACCGCTGGAAGTGCGGTACACGGTTTCAGACTGGCTGCGGCCGTACACGTCGGCACGGAAGTCGACGTTTTCCGTAAGGGCCCTGGCGTAGCGCACGCCGTAGCGGCTCACCCATTCGGGAGTGGCGGTATCGTAGGTTTTCCAACCCGCGCCGTCGTCGTACTGGCGACGGATCCAGGTAAGCGTGGCATAGGGCGTGAAGTCGCCCCAGGCCGTAACGAACCTGTAACTTGCCGAGAACTCGGAACCGAAGGTCTTGGCGTCGGCCACGTTGGTGTAGGTGTAGACGCTGCTGCTGCCGGGCACGAGCACGGAGGCGATGTAGTCGTCGGCAAGGGAATAGAAGAAGGCCAGATCAAGGTTCAGGTCGCCGTGATTGTAGCGCGCGCCCACTTCAAAATTATTGGAAGTTTCGGGATCGAGGTTCGGGTTGCCGTAAATGGTGCCGCCGCCCATGGCCGTGCCGATATATTTTTCCGTGAGATTCGGCACGCGGAAGCCCTGCGCCCAGCTCGCGCGAAGGGCGAGGTCTTCTATACCCGTCCACACAAGACCCACGTTGAACACGGGCCGGGATTCCGTGTTGTCGCCGAGATCGGCGCCGCCGGAGCGTTCGCCGTTATAGTGCGACATGGCAATTTCCATCACCCTGTCGCCCATCATCATGCCCATGCCCGAGTAACCGGTCTTGTACTCGTCGCCGCGCGTGAGTTCCGTGCGCACATGGGTCCAGCGCACGCCGTAGGTGAGGGCCAGGTTGCCGGGAAGCTGACTTTCCATGGAGGCAAAGAGCGACTGATTGAGCTGATTGCCGTTGTAGAACTTGGTGGTGGTGTATTTGCCGATCATACCCGTGGAAGAGTCGCTGAAGGGCAGGAACATGTCCATATCGGTATGCCCTTCGGAGTCGAGCCTGTCGTAGTTCAGCTCATAGCCGGCGATGAGATAGTGATCCGCACCGAGCTGCCAGTCGGTCTGAAGGGATAGGCCCCGGCTGCGGATGATGTTGTGGGCGTAATTGTCCATGATGACGTGTCCCTCGCCTTGCATGACTACGGGGCGGCCTTGATAAGAATATGTTTCGCCTGTGTGCACAGCCTGGCCCACATAGTTGCGCATGTCCTTTTCGTTCTTCTGATAGTAGGCGTCGAAGCGCACGCGGGTCAGGTATTCGCTGATATCCCTGCCTTCCGCAAACATGTAATACTTGGTGCGCGACCACTTGGGTACTCTGACGAAGAAGCGGTCCCCGTCTGTATTGTTGTTCATGGCTGTGGAATTGAACGCCCCCTTGTAGTAGTCCATGCCTGCGCCCAGAGTGAAATGCTCGGAAAAATCGTAGCTCAGGAAGGCCGAGGCGTCGGTCTGGCGGAAATTCGTGTTGTCGAGCTCGCCCTCGGGCGTATGGATGTTGCCCTGGTCGGAATGGGAGCCGGACAGGCTGTACTTGAAGCCGTCGAGATTGCCGCGCACGGCCATGCCTTCGGAGAATCCCCGGGAAGCGCCGCTGAAGCCCGTCCAGATCTCGCCCTCCACGGTTTTTTCCCCGCCCTTCTTGGTGATGATGTTCACCACGCCGCCTATGGCGTCGGAACCGTAGAGCACCGAAGCCGGGCCTTTGATGACTTCGACGCGCTCAATGCGCGAGGCGTCGATGAGCATGGGAGAGCCGGACATGGACTTGTGCTCGGAAATTTTCTGCCCGTCGATGAGTACCAGGGTGCGGAAGGCGTCTTCCCCGCGGATGGAAACGCGTTTGAGTCCCTGCGAGCCGTCGTTCAGTATCTGCACGCCGGGCACGTCTTCCAGAAGCTCGCCCACGGTACGCGCTCCGGAACGGCTCACTTCTTCCGCGGTCATCACCGTCACGCTCATGGGAACCTGCTGCAACTCCTTTTCCACCCTCGTGGCGGTAACATACACATCCCCGGCTTTCACGGTGTCTTCCGCATGGGCGTACGGAACTCCAGACAGCATGCAGGCCAGTATGGCAAAAGAAGCTGCACACGTCATCGATCTCATCTTCATCATCCCTTCCTTTTCGTTGGTGCTTCCCTCTGGGAAACAAGGTTGTCTAAGGGTGCTCCTTTTCGTCGCGCCCCATGGCGGCGGCCTTTCCCTGCCCTTTCAGAAAAGCCGCCGCACGGCCTCACTTTCGTATGTTTTCCTCCAGCGTATGCTTGAGAAAATCCTGCAGGAGCTGGGAAAGGTTCACCTGCCAGAACTGCCCGGCAAGGGTAAGCTCCATCACGCCCTCCCTCATTTCCACAAGCCCCGCACGATTCCATTGCTCCAGAAGCGGAGAAAGCGCGGCGGAAACATCCAGCCCGAAACGCCGCTCAAGCTTCGGTATGTCTACCCAGCCCTGTTCCATGGCCGCGGCCACGGCACGAAAGAAATAAAAACGGGGATCGGGCCGCATAAGCATCATCACGGGCTTGCGGCCTTCGTTCACCAGCTCCTGCCACGTCTGATAGCTGTTCTGATTGAGGTAGAACCAGCCCGCGAGGTTGCCGCCCGCCCCCGGGCCGAAGGCAAGGCAGTTCGCGCTGCCCTTTACCTTGAGGTTGTACAGGTTGCGCTCCCGGCTGGTGCGCGCCCAGTGCGTAAGGGAAAGGCGGCGGTAAAATGCCTTCTGCAAGGCATCCACGGCAGCGGCAAACATGGCCGACTGCATGGGAATGTCGGCTGAAGGGGGAAGCCTGCCTTCCTTTATGGCCTTACCGAGGGGAGTCTGTCCGTAGACGTTGAGCTGGTAGCAGTCCATACCGTCCAGCTCGGCGGAACAGGCGGCGGCGATATCGTCCCGCCACACTTCCATGCTCTGCAAGGGAAAGCCGAAAATGAGGTCCACAATGACGGCGGCCTGATTGTAGCTCTTCAAAAGTTCCAGTCTTCGGAACACCTCCTCCCGCGAGGCGAGGCGGCCCATGGTTCTGCGGATCTGCGTATCGAAACTCTGCACCCCCAGGGAAAACCGGTTGGCTCCTCCGGCAAAGCACGCTTCCATCTTTTCCGGGCCGAAATTATGCAGGCGGCCCTCCACCGTAATCTCGCAGTCGTTGGCAAGAGGCAGATGCGCACGCACGGCCTTCAGGAGGCGCTCCAGATCTTCCGCTTCCAGAGCGGTAGGCGTGCCCCCGCCGAAGTATACGGCGTGCACGGGGCCCCCTTCCTGGGCCTGCCGCCCATCCCAGAGGCGAAGCTCCCTTATCAGCGTATCGGTATAGCGGGCGCTTTCCTCACGGCTGTATCCGCGGTTGTAAAAGCCGCAGTACAGGCAGTGCGTTTCGCAGAACGGCACATGGATGTAAGCCACGCTGTCGCCCCTGCGCGGAGTATCGAGAAGCGCCTCAAGGCAGCCTTCCCTTTCGGAAAGATCCACCATGCCCCCGCCCACGCCGGGATGCACCGCGATTTTCCCCTCAAACGCACGAGATAAAGGATCCACCCCTTCCCTGGCGAAATATTTGTTCAGATTCCAGTCTATTTCCTCCTTCCCGGAAGCGGCAAAGGCCATGCCGTTCATGCGCGGAGCTTCGGAATCCATCCTCTCCTCTCGGTTTTGTTCTGTGGCGGCGCTCATATCTTCCCCTTGAAGTTTTTCGGTGCGCACATAAAAGTTATACGAACCAAACTTTTTTCCGAGCATTACGGAAATTGAAATTCATTGTCAACTTAAAATTATTCGTTCTGATCTCTCCGCCGTTTAAAAACACCCATAAACGCCTGAAAGGAAGAGGCGAGCCGGGAGCCCGCCCCGTAACCGGAGAGACCAGCCCTTCTTGGCAAAACAATATCAACCATGACACGCGGATCCGCCTTCCTCCCACAGAAAGGTGGCATCCGCCCCGGTACGGAAAAAACGAAATTCCGTAGCGCTCAATAAAACAGAAAAAAAGACATGGCGCTCTAATGTATCATATTAATACATGTATAATTAATACATGTATTAAAAATATACATATATCGCTTTGTTACAGCACGCTTGCCATTTTTATGATAGTATATTTGTTTATGGCATGGCTTTTGCATGTGTTTTTTATCACATATCACCACTTTTCCGCAAGCGCACGGGCCGCATTGCTCTTTTCCGGGCATTAATGCCGCCGGAGTACGCGACACGACAAAAAGGCTTCCGACCACAGCCCCGAGGAATACTTTATGATAGAACAAAAAAACATTCTTTCCGCGTTTATTAAACTTCAGGAACTCGCCGGGTCAGGTGATCCCGTATGCGTCTGCGTCACCGACGAGCACGGTTTCATTCTCGGCTACACACAGATGGACGGCATGGGGTCGCGCTCCTTCACCATGGCCCGGGCCAAGGCCTACACCGCCGCCCGCATGGGGCAGCGTACGGCGGCTTTCCACGACCGACTTGTGCGGGAAAAGCTCACCCTTGCCGATTTCGGCGACGCTCTCATGACTTCCGTGCAGGGCGGCGTGCCCATCGCCGTCACCCTCGGCTTCTCGGCCATGGCGGCACTCTACAATTCGGAATTCCTGCACATCTCCACGCAGGCCCCCACCTGCTTCACCGCTCTCGATTCCTTCACCATCATGTCCATTTTCTTCTTCGTGGCTGCGGGCGTGTTCATGGGTACGGGCGGGCTTTCCAAGCAGCTCATCAACCTGGCCGATATCCTGGTGGGCAAGGCCGTGGGCGGCATGGCCCTCGCTACCGTAGTCACCTGCATGTTCTTCGCCGCCATCTGCGGTTCCGGCCCGGCCACCGTGGCGGCAATCGGCGCCATAACCATCCCGGCCATGGTGGAACGCGGCTACGACAAGCGCTTCGCCGCCGCCCTTGTAGCCTGCGCGGGCTCCATCGGCGTCATGATCCCGCCGAGCAACCCCATGGTGGTGTACGGCGTCATCGCCAAGGCCTCCATCGGCAAGCTCTTTTTAAGCGGCATCATCCCCGGCATCCTCGTGGGCGGCGTGCTCATGGGCTACAGCTATTACCTCAGCAAGAAAAACGGCTGGATGGGCAACCCCGAAAAGCTCACCACAAAGCAGGTTCTGCTTGCTGTCTGGGAAGCCAAGTGGGCGCTCATGGTCCCCGTCATCATTCTCGGCGGCATCTACGGCGGCTACATGACGCCTACCGAGGCCGCGGCCATCAGCGCCATGTACGGGCTGCTCGTAGGCGTCTTCGTGTACAAGGGCATCAACCGCCACAACTTCCTCAGCGTCTGCATCGAATGTTGCACCACCAGTTCCGTCATCATCTTCCTTATTGCCATGGCAAGCAGCTTCGGCTACCTGCTCGCCCTTGAACAGGTGCCCGAAAGCATCGCCAGGGCCATTCTCACCGTCACCAGCAACAAGTACCTCGTGCTTCTGCTCATCAACCTCTTCCTGCTGGTGGTGGGCGCGCTCATGGAACCGGCCGCTGCCACCATCATCCTCGCCCCCATCCTCGCTCCCATCGCAGCAAAGCTGGGCGTGGATCTCGTACATTTCGGCCTTGTCATGACTGTGAACCTTGCCATAGGATTCATTACCCCGCCCGTAGGCTCCAACCTCTTCGTAGCCAGCGCCACCAGCGGACTGAAGGTGGAATCCATCGCAAGGGCCGCCATACCCATGATCGTTCTCATGATCGCGGTGCTCTTCATCCTCACCTATGTCCCGTCCATTTCCCTCTTCCTGCCCAACCGTATGATGTAACCTTCTTTCAGGCCTCACCCGCGGGGCGTGACGACATAGCGCCCCGCCTTCTCCTCTCAACCGGCAGATCCCCTGCCTCTTTTACAGGAGTCTTGTATGAGCTGTTGCTGCGCTCTTTCCGCACAGGAAAAAATTCTTCAGGACAAGGCTGCGGGTAAGGACAACCCCAACCGTGCGAAGCACCGGAGGCTGTTCGATATCCTTGAAACCTTCGACGGCATGGCCCCCATCATCGACGCGGACCGCGCCCTGCTCTTCACCCGGTCCATGAAGGAGACCGAAGGCCAGCCCCTCACGCTGCGCTGGGCCAAGGCCCTCATGAACATTGCAAAGAACATCCCCGTGCATATCGACGACCGGCAGCTTCTGGCCGGGCGCTGCGGCACCACGGGCCGTTACGGCATACTCTACCCCGAGCTCGACGGCGACTTCATGGCCGACGCCCTTGAAATCCTGGCAAAGGCCGAGACGGCAGCGCCCATCAGCGTCTCTCCCGAAGTGGCGGCCGTAGTCCGCAATGAAATAACCCCGTACTGGAAGGGCAAGACCTTCCATGAAGATCTCAACCGCTCCCTGCCGCCGGAAGTACACCGCCTCGCCTACAACGATGAGCTCGGCATCAAGACCCGCTATGTGGTCAGCGAAAACGCATCGTTCCGTTCCAGCCAGCAGTGGGTGCTGGACTATGCCAAAGTCATCGACAGAGGCTTTGCAGGCATCAGGGCCGAAGCAGAGGAAAAGCTCGCTGCACTCGACCCGCTCAGCCCCATGGACACCTTGAAGAAACGCCCCTTCCTGGAAGCGGTCATCATCACCTGCGACGCCATTGTGCTGTGGGCGCATCGCCATGCGAACCTGGCTCGCTCCATGGCGGAAAAGGAAAAGGATCCGGTGCGCAGGCAGGAACTTCTGGATATCGCCGAGCGCTGCTCCCATGTACCGGAATTCCCTGCCCGCAACTTCCGCGAAGCGGTACAGGCCCAGTGGTTCGCCCAGATGTTCTCCCGCCTGGAACAGCGCACCGGCACCATCATTTCCAACGGCCGCATGGATCAGTACTTCTACCGCCTCTATAAGCAGGACGTGGAAGCAGGCATCCTCACCGACGACGACGTACTGGAAATGCTCGACTGCATGTGGGTGGGCATGGCCCAGTTCACCGACATTTCCCTCTTCCCCGGAGGGCTCGCCACCATGGAGGGGTATGCCCACTGGGAAGCCGTGACCATCGGCGGGCAGACCCGCGACGGCAAGGACGCCACCAACGAGCTGTCCTACCTCATTCTCAAATCGCGCCAGGCCTCCCCCATGCCTTATCCCGACCTCGCCACGCGCATCCACTCCCGCTCCCCCCAGCGCTTCCTGTGGGAAATCGCGGAAACCATTAAGATAGGCCAGGGCTACCCCAAACTCTTCAACGACGAGGAGATCATTCCCCTGCATCTGGCCAAGGGCGCTCCGCTGGGCGATATCTTCGACTACACGGCCTCCGGATGTGCGGAAATACGCATGCCCAACCGCGACACCATGACAAGCTCCTGCGGGCAGGTGAACCTGGGGGCCGCTCTGGAAATGGTGCTTCGCAACGGCCGCATGAAGAAGTACGGCGACGAAGTCATAGGCCTGGAAACCGGCGACCCACGCTCCTTCTCCGGCTGGGAGGAATTCTGGCAGGCCTATCTGAAACAGCAGGAACACCTGCTCGCCGCATCCTATGTGGAGCAATGCGTCATCCACCATACCCGCGCCCGTCATTTCGCCGGGCCGCTGGCTTCCTGCCTGCATGATCTGTGCATGGCCTCCTGCATGGACCTGCATACTGACGAAAAGATCCCCGGCGGCATAGACCTCGGCTTTGTAGATATCATCGGCTTCGCCACGCTGGTGGATTCGCTGAGCGCCGTGAAGAAATGCGTGTATGAAGATAAAACCGTCACCATGGACGAGCTTATCCGCGCCCTGAACGACGACTTCGAGGGGCACGAAGCCCTGCGCCTGCGCCTCACCCGCGCGCCGCGATTCGGCAACAACGACATGTATGCCGACTCCATCGGCCTCGCCGTGGATCGCTCCACCCAGGAATACTGCCACAAATATGCGCCGGAGACAGGGCTGCACATCGACATACGCACCGTGTCCGTCACGGCCAACGTGCCCCACGGCAAGGAAGTGGGCGCACTGCCCTGCGGGCGCAAGGCCTGGATGCCCTTCTCCGACGGCTCCTCCCCCGCGCAGGGCGCCGACCTCAACGGTCCCACTCAGTCCATCATCTCCAACTACAACACCAAGAACTGGGACTACAACGAACGCGCCGCGCGCCTTCTGAACATCAAGTTCTCGCCCAAATGCCTGGAAGGCGATATCGGTACGGAAAAGCTGGTGAGCTTCATCCGCGTCTTCTGCGACCTCAAGCTCTGGCACCTGCAGTTCAACGTCATCAACCGTGAAACGCTGCTCGCAGCGCAGGAAGCCCCCAAGCGCTACCGCAATCTCATCATCCGCATCGCGGGATACAGCGCCTATTTCACGGAACTGTCGCGCGATCTGCAGAACGACCTCATAAGCCGCACGGAACAGACCAGCATCTGACCGTCGGATAAAACGACAACACGCGGCCGCCCTCCCGGAACGACGGGAGGGCGGGCTTCCTTCCCCTTCTTCCCCGGAGAAAAACATGTACGCAGATGCCATGGAAAAGGGCGTCGTCTTCAATGTTCAAAAATACTCGGTGCACGACGGCCCGGGCATCCGCACCATCGTCTTTCTCAAGGGATGCCCTCTGCGCTGCCGCTGGTGCAGCAACCCGGAGTCGCAGCGTAACGCGCCGGACATTGCCTGGAACGACACGTCGTGCATAGGCTGCCTCTCCTGTGTCCATACCTGCCCGCAGAAAGCGCTTTCCCTCTCCCCCCGGGGTATTCTCAAGGATCACGAACGCTGCGTCGGCTGCCTCTCCTGCGTCCGGGCATGCCCTGCGGAGGCCATGTTCCTCTACGGCGGGGAAAGACGGGTAAAGGATATCCTCGACGACGTAGAGAAGGATTCGCTGTTCTACGCCCGCTCGGGCGGAGGGATCACCCTTTCCGGCGGGGAACCGCTTTTTCAGCCGCAGTTCGCCCTGGCACTTCTGAGGGAAGCAAAGGAGAGGCATATCCACAGAGCCATGGAAAGCTGCGCCTTCTGCCCGGAGGAAACCTTTCTCGAAGCGGCCGGACTGCTCAATTACCTCCTTGTCGACGTAAAATGCCCTGATGAGGAAAGGCACCGCCTCTTCACCGGGCAATCCAACAAGCGCATACTCTCCAACATCAGGGCGGCGCATCAGGCCTTCCCCGCTCTGCCCATCCATGTGCGCACCCCCGTGATCCCGGGCGTCAACGATACGGAAGAAGATATCGCCGCCATCGCATCCTTCGCCCGGGAGGCCGGCGCACAGGCCTACGAACTTCTGCCCTACCACAAGATGGGAGAATCCAAATACCGTTTCCTCGGCAAGGACTACCCCATGGGCGACGCGGCCCTGGACGAGGCGAAATTCAAACGGCTTCAGGCGCTGGCAGCCGGCATCATGCCCGCTTCGCCGAACCTTTCGGACTAAGAGCATCCCTCCGGCAACCTTCCTTCCCACCGCCGCTGGCGGTGTTCTTATCGTGCGCCCCGAGTGCGGGTGCAACCTTCCTCACCAGCTTTCTTTTTACCTCAAAAGGAGCACGACCATGCACTTTTCTCTGCTTCAGAATGTAAAAGTATTGGAAAAGATCGGAGCCCTCCGGCATCTTGGCGAACTGATGAAGGAAGCGGGATACAAGCATGCCCTTCTCGTCTGCGATGAAGGCATCGTCCGCATGGGCCTTGCCGGAAAAATTCAGGATATCCTCGCAGGCGAAGGCCTTGCCTGTACCCTGTACGACAAGGTACAGCCCGACCCGCCCGCCTTCCTGGTGGACGAAGGCGTAAAGCTCTGCCGCGCCGCCGGCTGCGACTGCGTCATCGCCGCCGGCGGCGGAAGCTCCATGGACACGGCAAAAGGCATCAACATTCTGCGCTTCAACGAAGGCCGAATTCTCGACTACGCAAAACCGGGAACGTCCATGATCCCCTCCCCGGGCCTCATCGCCATTCCCACCACCTCCGGCACGGGCAGCGAACTTTCCAACGGCCTTATCATTTCCGATACGGAACAGGGAATAAAAGCTCCTATCCTGGCGGTGGAAGGCATGAGCGAATACGCCGTCCTGGATCCGGAACTCACCTGCGGCATGCCCGCCGGACTGACGCTCATCACGGGCCTCGACGTATTCTCCCATGCCTGTGAATCCTATATGTCCGTCAATGCCACCACAACGACGGACATGATCTGTGAAAAAATCATGGAAGACGTGGCCACCTTCCTCCCCCGTGCGATGAAAAACGGCCATGATATCGAAGCCAGGGAACGTATGCTCGCCTGCGCCTCCGCCCATGTGGGGCACTCCATCGCTCATATCATAGGCGCGACCTGGCACATTCCCCACGGCAGGGCATGCGCCTTCAGCCTTCCGATCACGCTGGAATTCCTTGCGTCTACCTGCACTGAAAAAGTAAAAAAAGTCGGCATGATACTGGGAACATCCTTCTACGGCGGCGAGAGCGCGGAACAGATAGGGCAAAGGACGGCGAGAGCCTACAAGGATTTCTGTTCAGGACTCGGCATGACCGGCCCGGGTATGGAAAAGCCCGGTGAAGCCGAGATTGACGCCCTTGCCGAGGCTGTAGCCCATGACCCGCTCACTGTTTTGTGTCCTCTGCCCGTCACCAGAGAAAACATACTCCCCCTGCTCAAAAAAAGTTTCTGAGCCTGACTGCCCCTCAGCTCTGCTCCGGGAGCCGCGGCTGAATCTCCGGGGCGGAAAAGGAAGAAACACGGAAGAAAGAACTCCCGCCGCTACGGATAACTCCCCGGGCCTTCACTTGACACAATCCTGCTCTTCCCCTAGAAAAGCGGCAGGGGCGGTTAGCTCAGCTGGTAGAGTATCGGTCTTACACACCGACTGTCAGGGGTTCGAGTCCCTTACCGCCCACCATATTTGATTTTCCGAAGAAAAGCCGTGTTCTTACATGGCTTTTCGTTTTTAACAAACGATTTCTTTGAAAAATCCGCGTGTACCATACGTTTGTACTACCCGTGAATCCGTTTGAATCCGCCGGAACCGGCTTTTGAACCGTCAAAAATTCATTCATGCTTTTTTGGACGGCACCTTTTGGAGAAAACGTATGATGTACTTACAAAGACGACAAGGCGGCGTGTACTATTTCCGCATGGCCATACCCACCAGATTGACCGCCGCATACGGGCGCAAGGAAATCGTTTTTTCGTTGGGTACGAAAGACAAAGCAGACGCAAGATTAAAATCGTTGGAATATGTACAGAAGTACATGATAGAATTTCAAACGGGAAAAATTGATGATACAATTGTAGAAAAATTG
>NZ_DYZA01000060.1 GCF_020741395.1 Mailhella massiliensis
AGTCGTTGAAGTGCTGCAGCAGCATGGCTGCATCGCTCTGGTCGAAGTTGTAGCAGGACTGCTCGTATTCGTTCTGATGATACACGTCCCCGTAGGTGATGGAATCGTTCCACTTGATGTCATAGACGGATTCCACGCCCTGCAGATACATGGTGAGGCGCTCAAGCCCGTAGGTGAGCTCCACGCTGGCCGGAGAAAGGTCTATGCCGCCCACCTGCTGGAAATAGGTGAACTGCGAGACTTCCATGCCGTTGAGCCACACTTCCCAGCCGAGTCCCCACGCGCCCAGCGTGGGGGATTCCCAGTCGTCTTCCACAAAACGGATATCGTGCTTTGCCGGGTCTATACCGAGAGCCTTCAAACTGTCGAGATAAAGCTGCTGCGGATCTGCCGGAGCGGGCTTCATGATGACCTGGAACTGGAAATAGTGCTGAAGGCGATTGGGGTTGTCGCCGTAGCGGCCGTCGGTGGGGCGGCGGGAAGGTTCCACATAGGCGGCCTTCCAGGGCTCGGGGCCGATAACGCGCAGGAAGGTGGAGGGGTTGAACGTGCCCGCACCACATTCCAGGTCCACAGGCTGCACCACGGCGCATCCCTGCCTGGCCCAGTAATCCTGCAATGTCAGAATAACATCCTGAAAATTCATGTATCACTCCTGAAATTCGCCAATGGAGCCATTGGCCTTGCTTGCCTCCGCGCCGCAGACCCGCGCAAAAAGCCTGCCCTGCCGCGCCGCTACATGGCCTTGAACCGGCCGTTGGCCCATTCAAGACCGAGATGATATCGCACAAAAGCGTCGATCAGGCGCGCGGCCTGCCTTGCACCCTCCGGTGAAGGATCCAGCCTGCCCCATGACTGCGGTGAGTATTCCTTCACTTTCCCCAGTACGTCAAGAGCTTCCTGCCCGAGGAAAAGGCTCATGTCGCCGGGGCGACGGCAGGAAGGGCAGCATACGGCGCCTTCCCCCACCAGAAAATGCGCCTGCTCCACACCGCTCAGGGCGCGCCCGCACCGGGCACAGACCTTGAGCTCCGGGGCATAGCCCTGCTCTGCCGCAAGACGGAATCGGAAGAGCACCGGCATGACGGGCGAAAGCACCGCTTCCTCTTCCAAAAGCTGAAACATGCCGTGCATGAGCGCATAACCTGCCTGCGCATTATCGGGAGGAACGCCCATGGCTTCCAGAAAACAGACACAGTTGGCCGCCATGCCCTGCCTCCGCCAGTCGCGGCGCAGGCGTTCCGGCCCTGCCAGAAGCGTGGCTTCCTGTAAATTGAGAAAACGCCCGTCACGCGAATAGGCGGCGCTTGCCCGGATGCGGTTATAAACGTCGAGGCATCCGGTGAAGCGCCTTCGGCTCCGGCTGCCGCCGAAAGCAAAGGCCGTGACAAGCCCCTTCTCACGCGCAAGAAGGCGAACCCACAGATCCGCCTCCCGAAATTTTCCGATACGAAGCACCAGGGCGTCGTCCGTCCACTGCATAAAAAAGCCCTGTCCCCCACCATGAATGACGCGTCAATCTCGGTATGAAAACGCTTCGACCCGCAAGGCGGATCGTGCCGCCTGCACGCCTTTCCCCGGCGCAATCACCTGAAAAAACGCCCGGTCGGCCCGTCCTTCGCGTCAGCCAAAAGGCACGGGCCGGGCTACTCTGCCGGGGGAAAACTCATAGTCACCACGCGCGGAGAGGTCGAACGGTCCAGCTCCTTGCCGTCGTACACCACTCGCACGGCCCTGGCGTTGCCGAGACGGATCACCAGAGAGTCGCGGAACGTCATGGAAAAGGTATCGCCCTTGCGCAGAGTGCGCTGCTGCTTTTTGCCGTCCGGCTCAAAGCCCATCCAGCAATCTCCGGTGTCGGCGATGACTTCCACCTGATGCATCCCGGCAGGCAGGGCCACGGCTTCTTCCGATGCCGGGCTTTCCGGCACGGAAGAAGGCTCCACGGCCTGCGTAACGGCAGGCGTTTCCGCCGCTTCCGGCTGCTCCGCAGCTCCTGCAGAAGCTTCCGGCGAAGGCCCGCCCTGCTCCGCACCGGCCTCAGGCTGCGTCACATTGGCCTCAGGCTGCGTCACAGCCGGGGCAGGAGGCACAGGCTCCGTGGCCGGAGCCGCATTCCCCCAGGTGGGAACCGGGGCTTCGGAAGAGGACTGCTCTCCGGACATGACCGAAGGGCTCTCGTAATCCCTGCCGGCAAAAAAATGCAGGTAGGCCATATACGCCCCGCTGGCCAGAGCCAGCAAAAGCACGGCCTTGAGCACTCCGCCGAGAATCACGGGCAGCATGCTGGGCTTTACCGAGGTATAGGTGGTGTTTTCCGCGATCACGGGGCGGGAAATATTCTCAAAGCCCTCAAGCCCGCTGAGCCATTCCGCCACCTCCTGCTGGGAAAAGCCCACCAGGAGAGCGTATTCTTTAATGAAGTGATGCACATACACGGTACGGGGCACACGGTCGGAACCTTCCTCTATGCCCTGAAGTATGCGCGTAGGAATCTTGAGCCTGTCGGCCACATCGGCCACTGTCATATCGCGGCCCTCACGGGCCTCACGGAGCCTTGCTCCCAGTTCTGCCAGAGTCATAGCGCGCCTCAGTTGCGGATATCGATGAGCGCCTTGTCGCGAAGCTGAGCGGTATACTGCTGGAAGCGTTCCTGCAGGCGGGGCTGGCGCAGAATCTGTTCTATACGCCTGGCAGTATCGGGATCGGGAACGGCATCGCTCTGATCCGTGTTTTCCGCTTCCTCAAAGTCAAGCAGGGCGATCTGAACCCTGGTGGCGTTCATATTGAGCAGGGGAGAAACCTCCCCCTTCTTCAGGCGCGAAATCTGCTCCAGCATGCCCGGAGCCATGTCGGAAAGCGCCATGAATCCAAGGTCGCCGCCGCCCTCGGCGTTGGGACCGATGGACACCTTGCGGGCGGCGTCATGGAAGGATACCTTGCCCGAAGCAATATCGCGCGCCCACTTTTCCGCGTCCACGTCCGCAGGGTAGACAAGCATGCCCACACGAGCGCGCCCGCTTGCAAAACCGGCTACGTTCTTCCGATAATAGTCGTTGATTTCCCCTTCTGTGACGACGACCTTGCTGACCACGTTGCGGGCCATAAGGCGCTGGGAAACAAGCTGCACATAAAGGTTTTCACGGAATGCCTTTTCCGTCACGCCGTCCTTGGCCATCTGCTTGAAAAAGACATCGCGTTCCAGCCGGCTGTCCTTGATGATCTGATCGAGGGCGGCGCTCACCTCATCATCGGAAACCGAAATCTTCTCCTTCTCAGCTTCCTGAAGGAGTATCTTATTGTTGATCATGCTGTCGAGCACGGCCTTTCTCACCTCAGCCGCCATCTGAGGATTTTTCGCGGAGTCGACCTTCTGTGCGGCAAGTTCCAGCTGAACGGCCTTATCCAGCTCGCGGGAGGTGATCATATCGCCGTTGACGACCGCGACGATGCGGGACACGGGAGCCGACAGAACAGGCTGCGCGGACAGAAGAGAGGCCACGCAGGCCAGAGATATGAAAAGGGTACGCAAGAGAGCACACTCCTGATATTCGTTACGATGTTTGCTTATAGCCTGTTTTTTTCACACTGGCAACGTGCCCGGGGTCAGATTTCCCCGCCGGGCTCCCCGAGATCCCGGCTCGTACGGCCGGACCCTCCCGTTCCGTGTTCAACTCTTCCAGAAGGGAGAGCGCCTCATCCAGCCTTCGGGCTGGGGAATCCCCTTCGGCAAGGGAAAGCTCCAGGGTGGCCGGAGGCTGAAGCCTGATACGGTCCCTGTGCGCCATGACAAGACGCACTATGTCCTCCGGCCGCACGCGCTTCTGCCCCTCGGCCCAGGTGACGCGTACGCGGTCGGCCCACAGGTCCGCCCTGGCCACGCCGAGCTCGTTCACCCGGGCCTTGAAGACCAGCACGGAAAGGAATGTTTCCAGCGCCTCGGGGAAGGGGCCGAAGCGGTCGCGTATCTCCATCTCCACATTCTCCCGCGCCGCGCCGTCCGTGGCGGAAGATAGCATCTTGTAATATTTCAGGCGCTCATGGGCATCTTCAATATAGGAGTCGGGAATATGGGCGGGCAGGCCGAGATTGATTTCCGTTTCCGTGCGCAGAAGCTCTTCCTCGCCCTTGAGGCGCGCCACGGCGTCTTCCAGCATTTCGAGGTAAAGGTCAAGCCCCACGCGGGCCATGTGGCCGGACTGCGCCTCCCCGAGTATATTGCCCGCGCCGCGCAGGCGCAAATCTTCCATGGCAACCTGAAAGCCCGCACCGAGATAATCCATCTCCAGAATAATGCGCAGCCTCTCCCGTGCCAGAGCGGGCAGGTGTTCCACGTCCGAAACGACGAACACAGCATAGGCCTGCCTGTCAGAGCGCCCCACCCTGCCCCGAAGCTGATAGAGCTGCCCCAGGCCGAACATCTGGGCCTGATCCACAATGAGCGTATTGGCGCGGGGGAAATCCAGTCCCGATTCCACAATGGCCGTACACACCAGTATGTCCAGCTCCCCGTGCCAGAACTTGTGCATGGTCTCCTCAAGTTCCTTTTCCGCCATCTGCCCATGAGCCATGCCCACGCGGGCCTCGGGCACAAGTTCCCGGACCATGGCGGCCGCCCGGGGGAGCGTCTGCACCCTGTTGTGTACGAAAAACACCTGCCCCTGCCGGGCAAGCTCACGTTCCATCACCTGCTTGAGCGCTCCCCTGTCCCTGTCGATGAGGGCCGTGGCCACGGGCTTTCTTTCCGCAGGCGCAGTTTCCAGCACGGAAAGCTCGCGTATACCCGACATGGAAAGCTGCAACGTGCGCGGAATGGGTGTGGCCGTCAGGGTAAGGGCATCCACATTCCTGCGCATCTCCTTCAATTTTTCCTTGTGACGCACACCGAAGCGCTGCTCTTCGTCGAGAATGAGAAGACCGAGGTTGGGAAGTTCCACGTCTTTGGAAAGCAGGCGATGGGTACCTATGAGAATATCTATCTGCCCCTGAGCGGCGGCTTTCAGGGTTTCCGTCTGCCTTGCCCTCGGGACAAAACGGCTGAGCAGCCCCACGTTGACGGGAAAGCCCGCCATGCGGGAACGGAAGGTCTGGTAATGCTGTTCGGCAAGCACAGTGGTGGGGCACAGAAGCGCCACCTGCCGCCCGTCGCAGGCCGCGCGGAAGGCCGCGCGCAGGGCAACCTCCGTCTTGCCGAAGCCCACATCACCGCAGACGAGGCGATCCATGGGCACGGGCCTGTCCATGTCCTCAAACACTTCCTGTATGGCACGGGCCTGATCCGGCGTTTCCTCAAAGCCGAAAGTGGCCTCGAACTCATGGTACATTTCCCCTACGGGGGAATAGGAAAAACCCTTGGCCACCTTGCGCCACGCGTACATCTGCATGAGGTCGGCCGCCACCTTTTCCACGGCCTTGCGCGCCTTTTCGCGGCTCGTTGTCCAGGAGCTTCCGCCGAGGCGGTCCAGCGCGGGAGGCGGGCCGTCGGCCTTGAACTTCTGCACCACGGAAAGCCTGTCCACAGGCAGGTAGAGCCGTGCACCCTCGGCGTATTCCAGAAGGAGATAATCGTTGTCCACACCGCTTGCGCCCGGGCTCATGCGGTGCAGGCCGCCGAAGCGCCCTACGCCGTAATCGCGGTGCACCAGAAGGTCGCCCACGCGCAGGTCATCGTACCTGTCCAGCCCTCGGAAAGCGCCGGAAGCCACCCTGCGGGACGTTTCCGCCCTGGGCTGAAGCAGCTCTTCGCCGAGGATGAGCGCCCCGTCCCAGACAAGCTCCGCGCCCTGTCTGTACGGAGCCACCACGGCGTAAAGGCCCCGCCCCTCCGGGTCGTAGCGGAGGGAAGGAAGTATACCGTCCTGCTCGGCCAGCTTGAGGAACTTCCGCCGCCCCCGCTCGGAAGCAAAGGCCAGCACCACCTGCCTGTGCGAGGCCACCCAGCTCTTCAGCCCGGCGGAAAGCTGCTGCCAGGGCCTGTCCTGTTCCGTCTGGCCGGGGAAAAGGTCGGCAAAGCCATGCAGCGTCCTCTCCAGAAGATCCGTCCCGGTCTGTTCCGTCCCCATGGTCAGCGGTTCGCAGTACAGGCGGGGACGGCTCTCAAAGGCTTTCTGCGCCCCGTCCGCATCGCGCAGGGCAAGGTACGCGGGCTGCATAAGGCTGGTTTCTTCCGACTGCACGCGGAAATGCTCGCGCCACCGCCTCTCGGCCTCGTCCAGCTCCTCCCTGAGTTCATGGCGGCCGGGCAGGAAGCAGTACATATCCGGTGCGAACCAATCATCCAGCGTGGTCGGAGCCGCGTACACACAGCCGGGCAGAAGGCGCATATCCTCCTGCTCCAGCGCATGCTCCAGGGAAAGGCGCGACGCTTCGCTGATGCTTTTCTGCCTGAGAAGGGTCTTCCAGTAGCCGCGCACGTCCTTCTTCCACACCTCGCCGGAGCCGAAGGGCGTGACGGGCAAAAACGTCGCTTCTTCCAGCCCGCCCACAGAACGCTGGCTGACAAAGTCGAACACGCGCATTTCGTCAACGGTATCGCCGAAAAATTCCAGACGCAGGGGCTTTTCATAACCCGGGGGAAGCACGTCCAGAATGTCACCGCGCCGCGCCATGTCGCCGGCATGGGCCACCATGGGGACGCGCTGATAACCCCACTCCACAAGCTGCTGCATGAGCAGCTCGGGAGCGATATCTTCCCCGATGCGTACGGTCATGGCTCTGGCGTCCAGAAAATCCGGGGGCGGCAGGAGAGGAATCATGTTGTCCAGCGTGAATACCACGCCTTTCGGCGTACCGGTACGCAGGGCATAGAGAACGCTCATGCGCTCGGCCCAGCCTTCCCGACTGAGAGAGCGCACACTGAAAGGAGGCAGAAAAACCCACGGCCGTTCCCAGAGCGGAGAAGGGGCGTTGTCGGAGGACTGCGAAGAGGAAGCGACTCGCCCTACGGAAAGCTCAGGCGTAAACAGCGTGGTCAGGCCGCGCATGACGGCGAGTGCATCGCGGCTGCGCACGGCTATGGCCGCACGGCGTCCGGCCCGCACGGCCTCTACGGCAAGGCGGGCCATGGTGGCCGAACCCGCACGGCAGACGGACAGTCCCGCGCCCTCTTCCATGTTATGGAACAGCGATTCTTTATCCATGTTCAACAGGCATGCATGATGGACGGAAGATACGAAAAAAGCTCCCCTTCAGCGGGGAAACATGACATTGCGACAGTGATAGCAGCAAGACGCCCCGCACGCAAGGCGCACGGCATGAGAGTTTGCGCACCCGCCCTATGCCCAGGCTTGCCTAAAGGCTCCGCCCGCTCTATGATGCCGCTATGCGACTTCATCAATATGCCTTTTTCCGCCTCTCCTTTGCAGGCATGGCGGAACGCCACTGGCGCAGTCATCTCTAAAGAACCGCTCCCGCATCCGGCCTGAAGCGAAACGCCCGCCTTTTTTCCTCCCTTTGTGCAGGCCTCCTTTTCCGGACGAAGGCTCCGTGCTCTTGCGGCCATGCCTTTCCTGCGCCTTTTATATTTTCTTTTTCTGCGCTTCCCCTTTCAGGCTCCAGCCGACTCCCTTCTGCAGGCACAAGCGTCCCCCGGCGTTTTCATTGCCGCCTTTCCTCCCGACATAAGGAGCACCGCCATGCCTTTGCTTCCCTCTCTCCGGCAATGCCTCATGAATATCGCAGGCAGCGCCATATTGTCTTTCGGCCTCTACCATGTCCATTCCCTTTCCGGCGTCACGGAAGGCGGTATTCTGGGGGCGACCCTGCTTCTCCAGCACTGGTTTCAGATTTCCCCCGCCTGGTCCGGCCTTGTCATGAACGCGGCATGCTACCTTCTGGGATGGAAACTCATGGGCAGGGATTTCGTGCTTTATTCCCTTGTGGCGGGCGGCGGTTTTTCGCTGTTCTATGCCCTGTTCGAGCGTTTCCCCCCCCTGTGGCCGGGCCTTGCCGCGCAGCCGCTCGCGGCCGCCGTTCTGGGGGCCCTCTTTGTGGGCGTGGGCGTGGGCCTCTGTGTCCGCGCCGGGGGAGCTCCCGGCGGCGACGATGCCCTTGCCATGAGCATATCCCACCTTACAGGCTGGAATATCCGCTGGCCCTACCTTATGAGCGACCTCATCGTCCTTGCCCTCTCACTTTCCTACATTCCGCTCGAGCGCATAGGCTATTCCCTTCTCACCGTCGTCCTCTCCGGGCAACTCATCGGCCTTATGCAGCGCTTCCCCGGCAGAAAAGCCGATGCGCACAGCCGCGATACGGAAAGCCCGCGCCTTCCCCTGAAGTAAGGCCTTTCCCCTACGCCGGATATTTTCCCGGAACTTCCGAAGCCTTCCCGCCTCTTTCTGCGGCGGGAGGGCCCTGCGCCCCATAAGGGAACAGCTTCTGCTTGCCGCCGCTCATGCGCATGGGAGCCGGAAGAAAAACTTCCCGTGTTGCAATCTCCCGCCTGCCCCGCGCGGCAGAACGGCATACGGATCTGCTTCCCGCACAGAGCTCTGTGCTCCTTGAAAAAGTAAACATCCTAAAAAAGGTAATCTGAGGTACGGAAATTTTTCTTATCATGAGAACAAAAATATTATATCGTGAAAATAAACTATTCCACAATATATAAAGAGAAAAATATTCATTTCAAGGAAAAGCACACTTCTTATATAACAGAAATATAAGGGCATAATCCTTCACGGTATAAAAAGAACGCCTGTACTTTGAAAAATTTTTGTCATGCGCTTAGCCTCACTTCTCCAGAAGCAACAGCTTTTTGGGGTGGATTTTCCGTAAAAATACACTTCTCTCACAGGTTCCGCCGCCCTACGGCTTGACGTGGAGAGCAAAAATCATTTTTATCAGGGCCACGCCTCTGGGCGCATCCTTCTTTTTACCATACCTTATTTAAATATTCTTCGGGGGTTGTCATGATTACCAACTGGCCTTTAGTGTTCTTCACCGTCTTTTCCCAACTCGGGGCAGGGGTGGCCTTCTTTTCCTGGTGGAAAGACCGCCGAGACGCGGCGTCCTCTTCACGAGGACGGCAGTTTTCCGCCGTAAGTGCGGCCCTGGCCCTGATTGCAAGCCTGATCAACTTCAGCGGTCTTGCCTCCGGGGCCATGCTCATAGCCCAGGCCGGCTGCCTGATCCTGGCCCTCGCCTCCGTGGGAGCCTCCCGCGGCTGCGCGCCCTGCGGCCTTGCTGCCTGGCTTGCCGGTGCGTGCTGCGTCATGGCCCAGGCCGCAGCTGCCGTTCCCGGCGAGGTATGGAGCCTGTCGGGCATGTTCCCGCTCGTGCTTTTCCCGCTCTGCACCATCATTCTCGGCGCCTCATTCTCCCAGCTTAAGCAGCTGGGCGAAGCGGAAGACGCCTCCGTGCGCTACGGCCGCTTCTACATGCCCCTGCGCATCTGCCTGTGGATCATGCTCATCATCACTGCCATTGCGCCCTGCATGGCCTGGGAAGATCCGTTCATGAGAAAATCCGCAATCATCTGGATGCAGACGCAGCTCTACTGGATGGGCGTCATTTTCAGCGGCGTGGTTCTCGGCCTCTCGCACATGGGACGCATCACCCTGCCCGTGCAGGCCATTGTAGCCTTTGTCAGCATTTTCGGCCTGCGTACCGCCTTCTATGCCGACGGCGTGCACGGCATCATCGACATGAGCACCCTGTACATGCGCTGACAGGTAAAATTTCCCTTTGCGCAGGGCTTGACAAGCCATGGCGCTTAGTGTAGCTATTTCCCCGTTGCGTATCACAATGCGCTTCATTGCGCGGAGAGATGTCCGAGTCGGCCGAAGGAGCTCGCCTGCTAAGCGAGTATACGGGCATAAACCTGTATCGAGGGTTCAAATCCCTCTCTCTCCGCCACAACAAAATTTTTTTGAGTCCTTTTGGATATGTAATTATCCGAAAGGACTCATTTTTTTATCTAAAGTGCGTCCGTCGTAGTGCGTTGTTGTGTACCTTGATAGGTACCCATAGCACGGAAGTTGTGTTAAA
>NZ_DYZA01000061.1 GCF_020741395.1 Mailhella massiliensis
TTACAACATTTATGTCTTCAAATATTTCAAAAGTTCAATATTTCAAGAAGGATAACGTATTCTCTTTCATATTTTTTTCAAATACAGGATTATACCTTACATAATTTTTTAATTCTGCATAATTATATACAATACTATTTTATCCATCACTTTATTAACAATAAATATTCTATCAAAAGATGCATATTTTTGACATTCAAATAACAAATATTTTTAAATAATACAAAAAATTATAGTCATATTGCATCAAAAATTATGAAGGAAGATTATCTTTTATCCAGAAGTTTTTAATTCTCCAATAGGGATTCCGTTAGATTTATGTGAAAAAAGCTCAAGATCATGCTCAATATCATGAAGTAAAATATCACTTCCAATGACAAATGAAACAGAAGCTTCTCCAGCAGCTTTCCTTCCGGGCTCAGCCCACACCTCTCAGTCCCTTGCGTCGGAACAGGGTAAAAGTGTCGGCAACATCCCCTCGGAAACCATGGGCCGTACTCAGCCACTTCCCTCCCATGGACAGAAACGCACAGAGGCCTTTGCCGCAGGGGGACTCCGGCAAAGGAATTGCGGAACGCATGCAGCTTGCCCGATTCTTTGAGATTACCGCGTAAAAGAAGGAAGAGCCGTGCGGCATACCTGCGGCACGGCGGAAAAAAGCCCTCCTGTCTCGGGCAACGGCACGACTTTTCACGCCTCCAACTTCACAGCCTCCACCACTTCCGCCGTGCCGTCCTGCACGCGGAAGCGTATGTCGTACCCGGCAAAGGGCATGCCGTAAACACGGCCCGGATCACGGTGATAATGGGGGCGCGGGTCACGGGACAATATGCCGACAAGGGCAGCTTGCTGATCTTCGGTGAACCGGGCGCGCCACCTTTCGGGAAACTCCACCTCAAGGGTGACGTCGGCAAGAGTCGTCGTGAAGCCGCCCTTGGCCTCAGGATGGCAGTCGGCATAAGGCACATAGGGCTTGATATCGAAAATGGGCGTGCCGTCCATGAGGTCTATTCCCGAAACGTGCAGCTCAGGCCCCTCTTCCCCATGCAGGAGCACCTTTTCCAGGCGCACGCAGGAAAGCCCCATGCTGTTCGGCCTGAAAGGGGAGCGCGTGGCGAACACACCGAGCCTGATATTGCCGCCGAGACGCGGCGGCCTTACCGTGGGCGACCAGTGCTCACACCTGGCCCGGGAAAACTCCCAAATGAGCCAGATATGGGAAAAATCCTCCAGCCCGCGCAACGCCTCAGGATCTCTGAACTTCGGCATGAACACAATGCGTCCTTTCAGATCTTTCACAAGGCCGCTCTGGCGGGGTACCCCGAATTTCGACGGCAGATCGGTATGTATGCAGGCAATAGTTTCCATGCCTCAACCATATCGGAAGCTTCCCCTTACGGCAAGACGCATCCAAGCTGAAGAAATGGCCGGGACGCCCGACACAATAGCCCGGCAGGCGTATTTCAACTTGCAAGAGACCATGTTCCGCTTTATTCTCACAAGAATACCTCAAGAAGGCATGATTGTTCCTTTCCTTCGCCCACCAAAAGGAGAACGCCATGATACTTGCATTCAACGGCAGCCCCAGAGCCCGCGGCAACACCGCCGCCATGTTGCAGGCCGCACTGGACGGCGCTGCATCCGTCGGGGCCGAAACGCGCCTTGTTCAGCTTTATCCCTTGAAATACAAGGGCTGCGTCAGCTGCTTTTCCTGCAAGCTCAAAACGGGAAGACACGGGCACTGCGCCATGAAGGATGAGCTTTCCCCCTTTCTTGACATAATGGAAGAGGCCGACGGGCTTATCTTCGGCTCACCCATCTACTTCAACGATATCACGCCCGAACTGCTCGCCCTGGAACATCGTTTCCTTTTCAGCCACATGCTCTATAATAAGGAAAACCGCTGGGTCTTTTCCCGCACCATCCCTTCGGCCTTCATTTATACCTTCGGCATGACCGCAGACCATGCAGACGAAATCATCGCCCAGTTTTCTGCAGTACACGGCCGCATGGGCGAGATGCTGGGAGTGAAGAGCGAAATCTGCTACAGTGCCAACGCCTGGCAGTTCAGCGACTACAGTCTCTATGAGGCCGACCGTTTTGATCCGGCAGCAAAAAAGAAATATCACGACGAAGTCTTTCCCAAAGACTGCGAAAAAGCCTTTGAAATGGGCCGCCGGCTGGCTCTGATGAAAGAACGCGCCTGACCTCCATTCCGCCCCGGACATGTCGGGGCGCGTTTTCCTCTGTTCGGCAAAGCTCCGCAGGAGGCATGGCCGGACAGGAAAAAACGTATGTTCCATGAGCCTCGAACAAGGTGCAGAAAAGGCCGTGGCGAAATACCCGCATGCGCGGCCTCCAGCCGCCAAAGACGCCCTGAAGAAAAATTCTGCATGTACTCGCAGATGAGGCTCACAGCTCCCGGACACAGGAAACAGCATACCCCGAACCGGGGCGGACAATCAGGCAACAACCGAAAAAAACCTCACCTTTTTCCAGCGAGGATACCATCGTGGAACATCGCGTCATCCAGGTCGAGGAGCGCCCCCCGCTTCTTCTGAACATCCCCCTGAGCCTTCAGCACCTGTTTGCCATGTTCGGCTCCACCGTGCTTGTGCCCTTCCTGTTCAAGGTGAACCCCACTACATGCCTGTTCATGAACGGCATCGGCACGCTGCTCTACCTTTTCCTCACCAGGGGCAAGATTCCCTCCTACCTCGGTTCCAGCTTCGCCTTCATTTCCCCCGTGCTGGCCATTATGGCGGCAAGCAGCTATTCCTCCGCCCAGGCGGGCTTCATCGTCTTCGGCCTGCTCTTCATCCTTTTCGCAGCCCTCATCAAGGTCGTGGGTACCAAGTGGATCGACGTGATATTCCCGCCCGCAGCCATGGGCTCCATCATCGCCGTCATCGGCCTTGAACTCGCCCCCACAGCCGCTTCCATGGCAGGTCTCACGGGAGAAAACATCAATATGGACAACGTGATGGTTTCCATGTTCACGCTGGCCGTCACCGTGATCGGCTCCGTGGCTTTCCGGGGCTTTCTCGCCATCATCCCCGTGCTGTTCGGCGTTATCTGCGGCTATGTGTTCGCCTTCTTCATGGGCATGGTGGATCTTACACCGGTAAAGGAAGCGCCCTGGTTCCAGCTGCCGGAATTCTATGCCCCCACCTTCGACCTCAACGCCATACTCATCATCGCTCCGGCAGCGCTGGTGGTGCTTGCCGAACACATCGGGCACCTTCTTGTGACGGGGAATGTCGTCGGGCGCGACCTCATCAAGGATCCCGGCCTGTCCCGCTCCCTGTTCGCGGACGGCTGCTCCAACGTGCTTTCCGGCTTCTTCGGAGCGACGCCCAACACCACCTACGGCGAAAACATCGGCGTCATGGCCATTACCCGCGTCTACAGCGTCTGGGTGCTCGGCGGAGCGGCACTTATGGCCATACTGCTTTCCTTTATCGGCAAACTTTCCGAACTCATCCGCGGGATTCCCGTGCCTGTCATGGGCGGCGTGTGCCTGCTGCTGTTCGGCGTCATCGCGGCTTCGGGCCTGCGCGTGCTGGTGGAGCGCAAGGTGGATTACAGCAAGTCTTCCAACCTCGTCATGACTTCCGTCATCATGATCATCGGCCTGAGCGGCGCAAAGCTGACCTTCGGCTCCTTCACCATTCAGGGTATGGTGCTTGCTACGCTTGTGGCTATCGTCATGAGCCTGGCCTTCAGAATTTTCGACAAGTTCAACCTGCTGCGCAAAGATTAACGCTTTCCTCTCCCGACGACGTATAAAAACTCCCGGCATGGGCAAAGGCTCATACCGGGAGTTTTTACGTATACCCCTTATGCCCCGACGCCGGAAAGCTTCACGCGATGCTTCACGGTAATGCCGTCGCACATGAAGCACAGATGTTCCACAATATTTTCCGAGCGACGGCAGATGCGGTCCACAGAACGCGCCACAAGAATGAGAGGCACGGCGGCGGAAGGATCGACCACGGAGGCGCGCACATCCACCATGAGTTTTTCATACATGGAAAGAAGAAGATGCACGCTTTCCTCCGAATGTTGAAATACGTTCATCCCCAGGGGTACGTCTTCCCTGCGGAAGGCGTCCAGGGCAGTATCCAGCATGTCGAAGGCAAGCTGCATGTAGCGGGTAAGATCCTCTTCCAGCGATGGAGAAAAGGATTCCGGGAGCCTGGGAATCTGACGCGCTATAGTCACGGCTTCGTCGGCAATACGCTCAAGGTCGAGCACCATACGCACGGCGGTGAGAATGAAACGCAGATCCCGGGCCACGGGCTGCGTTCTTGCAATGACGCTGGTACACGTTTCATCCAGTTCAAGCTCCATTTCATCGATTGCGTCGTCGCTTCGCACCACCTCTTCAGCGGCGGCCGCATCGCGGAGCAGAAGGGCGGTACGAGCCTTGCCGTAAGCCAGCTGCACAAGGCTGCCCATGGTGAGCAGTTCCGTCCTCAATCCGCGAAGCACGGGAGAACCGTACCTCTGATCCATCATAGTCGTACCTCTCGCAGGCCGCAACGACCCTACGCGCAGTATCCCTTGCGCGAAAAGCCCGTCTTTCGGCCGATACAGGGTGAATAAGGGAAAGGAACACTACCGCCATGTTCCGAAGGCTCTGCCCGAAAAACGGCGCAGGCCTCGCTCAGGACTCACGTCCTCCGCCTTGATTGCGGAAAGAGGCGGATGCAGGATACCCCGCCCGGAGGGAAAAATGTAAGGGCCCCGCAGGCGTGCCCCCATGCAAAAATCTCTGGATTTTCCTTCAACTATGCAGATTCCCCAGAAAAAATCCGACAGGGGAAAAACGCGCGAAATACTGGAACTAGCCGAAACGGCCCGTAATATAATCTTCCGTCTGTTTCAGCCGGGGTCGGGTGAACATGATATCGGTCTCGCCGGATTCGATGAGGTCGCCCATGTAAAAGAACGCCGTATAATCGGAAACGCGCGCCGCCTGCTGCATGTTGTGCGTGACGATGATCACGGTGAGCTGTTCCTTGAGCTGGCCTATGCCCTCCTCTATCTGCTGCGTGGCGATGGGATCCAGCGCAGAGGTGGGTTCGTCCATGAGCAGGATTTCCGGCTCCACGGCCAGGGCACGGGCTATGCACAGCCTCTGCTGTTGTCCGCCGGAAAGAGCCAGTGCGGAATCGGAAAGACGGTCCTTCACTTCTCCCCACAAAGCCGCCCTTTTCAGGCTCTCTTCCACCTTGGAAGCAATGACGGATTCCGACTTCTCGCCGTTGACGCGCAGGCCGTAGGCCACGTTTTCAAAAATGCTCTTGGGAAAGGACGTGGGGCGCTGGAACACCATGCCCACCCGGCGACGCAGGGAAACTACGTCACATTCGCGTGTATTGATATCCTCTCCGTCCAGCAGCACGGCCCCTTCGGACCGGCTGCCCGCGACAAGATCATTCATGCGGTTCAGGCATCGCAGATAGGTGCTCTTGCCGCAGCCGGAAGGGCCGATGAGCGCCGTAACTTTTTTTTCGGGAAAACGGAGACTGATATTCTTCAGCGCCTGCTTCTCTCCGTAAAAGAAGTTCAGCGAAACCGTCTCCATTTTGACATGTTGCATGGGAAGAAACTCCTTGAAGAAAAGGGATGTTCAGGCAAGAGGGACGGTAAATCGCATGATGCAGCCGGGGCCGTCTTCAACGCCTATGCACCCGCCGTGCCGCTCTACGACATGCTTGCAAATGGCAAGGCCGAGCCCTGTGGACACTTGTCCGCCCCTGTGCTTTTCCACACGATAAAAGCGTTCAAATACGCGCATGCGAAGTTCCGGAGGTATGCCCGGCCCGCTGTCGGCCACGCGGAACACGGCCATGCCCGTTTCCCTGTCGGGCTGTGCGGAAATCACGATCCGCGAGCCTTCGGGCGCGTAGCGGCAGGCATTTTCCAGAAGATTGCGAATGACCCGCGTCAGATACTCCGCATCGGCGTTGATGGAAAAATCTCCTTCGGGAAGCTCCTCGTAAAACTCCAGCTTCCTAGCTTCCGCTGCATTTCTGCACAGATCCATGCCTCCGTGTATGGCCATGGAGGCGGCCATCGGCTTGATATCCATAGGGATGGAGCCGTTTTCTATGCTGGAAAGCTGGAGCAGATCCTTGACCATGGTGGCCATGTACTGGGAATTTCGGTCGATTACCTCCAGAAAATGGAGCGCCCTCTTTTCTGAAACATAGCGTTTCAGGCTCTCGGCATAGCCCATGATTGCGGTGAGGGGGGTACGGAGTTCATGGGAAACATTGGCCACAAAGTCCCGGCGCATGTCCATGAGGGCAGACATTTCCGTAATGTCGTGAAACACAGCCACGGCCATGAGAAGCTTGCTTTCTCCCACAATGGGACAGATGAGCACCTGAAGCTTACGGCCGGACAGATTATCCATTTCAAACTGTACGGGTTTTTCCGGCACCTCGTGCTTGAGCGATTCTATGCCCTTCTGAAGCTCGGGGGAAGGAATGACTTCCACAGGCTGCAGGCCTTCCGCATGGGCCGCGCGGGGAAAGAGGCGCACCAAGGTGGCGTTGACGCTGCGCACGCAACCTTCATGATCCACCACAAGAACGCCCTCGGCGATGCTGTTGAGCACTGCATCGAGCTGTGCCTTCTGGGCAAGGATATGGTTCACCTGTACTTCCATGCGCTGGGCCATGGAATTGACGGCGGCGGCCAGCGGTGCAAACTCGTCGCCGGGGAGTGCCCGCAGGCTGATGCGGCCGCTGCGGCTGCCCGGGGTGGCCAGACTCTCCACCGAGGTGATCATGAGCTGAAGGGAGCGGCGGAAACGCATGGACATGAAGGCCGCAAAGCCCACGGCAAAAACAAGGGCCGCTACCGCGCCCGCCAGAAGCGCCCTGCTCCTGTCTGCCGCATGATTTTCCACCAGGGAAAGCGGTGCGGCCACACGAATGACGCTGACGGGGGAACCCGGTATGGATACACGCCGGGCGGCATAGACGAAGGATGTATCCAAGGTAGAGCTGTGCCTCACGCTGGAGCCTTCCCCTTCGATGAAGGCAAGGGCCACTTCCTCATGGTAACGGTGATTTTCCAGCTCCGAAACATCTCCGGCAAAGGAATCATACAACACCGCGCCGTTGGCGTCGATGAGCGTCACGCGATGCTGCCCGCCGGAATAAAATTTCCGCAGCGTCTCGGGAAGACCTCCCTGCCCGTCTCCCCCGTTCTGCTCCGCTTCTTCCAGAATATAGTTATAAAGGAAAGAGACCTCACGAAAAGCGTCTTCCCGCGTGATATCGATGCTTTCCTCTTTGATGCTGTGCAGAAAATACCCGCACGGCACCAGCACGGAAAAAAGAATGACGACACAGAAGCAGAGAAATATCTTGATGGAAAACGATGTGTTTTTCATGGCTATTCCTTATAGCGATAGCCCATGCCGCGTACCGTTTCCAGGTACTGGGCGGCGTCTCCCAGCTTGCGGCGCAAGCGGGCGATGTGCACGTCGACCGTGCGTTCATACCCTTCGAACTGATACCCCCACACCGAAGAAAGCAGCTCTTCGCGCGTGCGTATGCGGCCGGCATTGAGAAAAAAATCCTCAAAAATGCGATATTCCAGCGCAGTGAGCTCCAGAGTCCGGCCGTCGACGGATACACGGCGGCCCTGCTGATCCAGACTGACGCCGTGCCTGCTTACCACCTTCTTGCCGGTATCCATGGTCCGGCGGCGCAGAATGGCCTTGACGCGCAGCATCAGCTCGCGTATATTAAAAGGTTTAACCACATAATCGTCGGCCCCGTACTCAAAGCCGATGATCCGGTCCATTTCCTCTCCTCGCGCCGTCAGCATGAGAATGGGGCAGGGTATGCTCTCCGCGGCATGCTTGTGAAGCTCCCGGCACACGGAAAGGCCGTCCCTGCCGGGAAGCATGAGATCAAGAATGATGAGATCCGGCTTGAGAGATTCGGCCATTTCCAGCCCGCGCAGGCCGTCGGCCGCCTGCTCCACATGGTATCCTTCTTCTTCCAGAGAAAAAGCCACCAGTTCACGGATATCATCGTCGTCTTCTACTACCAGTATGACAGGCTGTCTGTTATCCACAATATTTCCCCTTTCCTTTTGAGGACTGTGTAGCTTCCCTCTATGAAGCCAGTGTTACAAAACCATAACAATATCAAAACAATCGTCGATACAAAAAGTTAATATCCGGGATATATTTTTGCAACAATACCTTTTTACTTTCCCTCCTGTCCGGCGGGCTGATCCGCCGGAAGAAAAAAGGAGTCTGATCCATGAAGATCAAAAGTATTGTCATGAGCGCCCTGCTCGCCCTCTGCGCGGCTTCCCCTGCGGCTGCCGCCTCCATTACCATCAACGGTTCCACCACGGTGCTGCCCATCATCCAGAAGGCTTCCGAGCACTTCATGGCGAGCTATCCCGACATTTCCATCGTCCTTTCCGGCGGCGGCTCCGGCACGGGCATCAAATCTCTGCTCGACGGCATCACCGACGTGGCCATGTCCTCCCGCGACGTGAAATCCAGCGAAATCAAGCTGGCTGCGGAAAAGAAGATGGAGCTTACCCGCACCGTCATCGGCGTGGACGCCCTGGTGCCCATCGTCAACACCAAAAACACGGTCAAGGACCTTTCCATCGCACAGCTGCGCGATATCTTCGCCGGCAAGATCACCAACTGGAAGGAAGTAGGCGGCAACGACGCCCGCATCGTGGTCGTCAACCGAGACAACTCCTCCGGCACCTATGAATGCTGGAAGGAACTGGTGATGAAGGATGCCAAAGTCATGCCCAAGGCCCTCACCCAGGCCAGCAACGGCGGCGTCGCCCAGAACGTAGCCACCAACCCCAACGCCATCGGTTATATCGGTATGGGGTATCTGAACGACAACGTCAAGGGTCTCACCATAGGCGGCATGGCCGCCAGCGCTGAAACCGCCCTGGCCAAAAAGTGGCCTCTTTCCCGCGAGCTGTACCTCTTCACCAACGGGAAGCCCGAAGGCAATACCGGGACATTCATGAAGTTCATGCTTGATCCCAAGCTGGGCCAGCAGGACGTGCTGAAAGCGGGTTATATCCCCATCTCCAAGTAGCAGGATATATCCCTTGTACGGATTACGGGCGGCAGAAACGCCCGCCGTGCAAAAAGCTGCAGCAAGGTCAGGCTCCCCGAAGAAGCTCCGCCGGAGGCTGAAATTCCGGCGGACGCTTCCAGGAGCCGCAACAGGGGGATTCCCCCCTTTTTCGTATGTCACGGACAAGGCATGAACACTCGCAAGGAACGACTCACCACATGGCTGCTGGCCGGCGTATCGATGCTTTCCATCCTTTCCATGACGGGCATCGTGCTCTTCCTGCTGCTGGACGGCCTCCCCTTTTTCAAACATTATCCGCTGTTCGACTTTCTGTTCGGTCTGGGCTGGTATCCTACCGACGATCCCATGGAATTCGGCATCCTGCCCCTTGTGGTCGGTTCTCTCGCCGTCATGACCCTGGCCACCGTCATCGCCGTTCCCCTCGGCGTGGCAACGGCCATTTATCTTGCGGAAGTGGCGAGGCCCGGCATGCGGCGCATCGTCAAGCCCTTTGTGGAGCTGCTCGCCGCTCTGCCTTCCGTAGTCATCGGCTTTTTCGGCATGGTGGTCGTCGCTCCCTTCCTACAGAATCATTTCGGAGCCGCCTCCGGGCTCAACCTGCTCAATGCCGGGCTCATGCTGGCCTTCATGAGCGTACCGATCATCTGCTCCGTTGCAGAAGACGCCATATACTCCGTCCCGCGGGAACTGCGCGAAGCCTCGCTTTCCCTGGGGGCCACCCGATGGGAAACACTTGTCCGTGTGGTGCTCCCCGCAGCAAGTTCCGGCATAGGCACGGCCGTCATGCTGGGCATGTCGCGCTCCATAGGGGAAACCATGGTCGTGCTCATGGTGGCTGGCGGCGCCGCCGTCCTCCCCACATCCCTGTTCGACGCCGTGCGGCCCATTCCCGCCTCCATCGCCGCGGAAATGGCGGAAGCCCCCTTCCACAGCGAACACTATTTTGCCCTGTTCGCCACCGGAATCGTGCTCATTCTCTTCACGCTCATCTTCAATGCCACAGCCTTCCGCATTGCGGAAAAACGCCATTCCGGCATCGGCTGCTGACGGCTCCCGGAACATGCCGGAAGTCAGGAGCGGCTCTTTCCCGCCCCGCCCCCCAAAAAAAAACATGTATCCTGGCGCCCGGAAGAAGGCCGACGGAACATTCCGCGCTCCTACCGGCAGCCATTTCAGGGAAAATCATGGACATAAGCAAACGCAACCAGAACCGCCTGTGCGTCCAGAAACTGATGTTCGGTTTTCTGCGTGCCTCCGCCGCCGTCAATGTACTGGCGCTTTCCGGCGTATGCCTCTATCTTGCCGTCAACGGACTCTCCTCCCTCTCCTGGGAATTTCTCACCGCCTATCCCAAAAACATGATGACCGAGGGCGGCATCATGCCCTGCATCGTGGGCACCTTCCTGCTGGCCTTCGGTTCCATGATCATCGTCTTCCCCACGGGCGTGGCCACGGCCGTATACCTGCACGAATACGGCCGCCATTCCCGTCTTACCTATTACATACGCTTCGGCATCAACAACCTCGCGGGTGTGCCTTCCATCGTATTCGGTCTGTTCGGCCTTTCCTTCTTCGTCACCTTCCTCGGGCTGGGCGTCAGCCTGCTTTCCGGCATACTCACCCTGTCCATACTTACCCTGCCCATCATCATCAACACCGCCGAAGAAGCCCTGCGCCGCGTCCCCGATTCCTGGCGCGAAGCCTCCCTCGCCATGGGCGCCACCAAGGTGCAGACCATCGTGCGCGTCGTCATACCCGCGGCCTTCCCCGGCATGCTCACAGGCTGCATCCTGGGCCTTGCCCGCGCCGCAGGGGAAACCGGGGCCATCATGTTCACCGCCGCCGTCTACTTCACCCCGCACATGCCCGATTCGATACTGAGTCCCGTCATGTCCCTGCCTTACCACATGTATATTCTCGCCACCTCCGGCACCAACATTGAAAAGACCCTGCCTCTGCAATACGGTACGGCGCTCATGCTCATTTTCCTTGTGGTGGGCATGAACCTTCTGGCTATCATCCTGCGCGATAGGCTGCAAAATCGGAACAAACAGTAAAGAAGGCAGGCTGCGCTTTTTATGACGGCGTCCTGTCGCCTCCTCGCAGTACGCCGCCTTCCGATCACGGCCGAA
>NZ_DYZA01000062.1 GCF_020741395.1 Mailhella massiliensis
AAAACGAGCGCCCCATGCCTGCTCGAGCCCGAGGGCCACGGCGTAGGGCAGAAGCTCGCGGTAATGTCGGAGCGTGTGTTCTGGAGGATTGAGCTCATTCAGCGTCGGGCCTTCCGCCATGCGCATATAGAGTGCCAGTCCTTCTATCTCATCCAGAAGGGCGCGAGCCTCTTTTGTCGGCGCATCCATGATGGAGGAAAAAAACAGCGGTATCAGCAGCGCAAGGGCGGCGAGCCCTCTTTCCGCAGGACTGAAGAAGTCCAGCGTATCCCGGCTGACGGTAATGATGAAAAAGCCCATAAAGGCGAGTGCGCAGGCCTGGAAGAAAAGCGAAAATACGAAGGGCGCGCGCCTGCCCGAACGAAAAAGCGCCATGGAGGCGCGGGGCATGCGCCGGAAGAGGAAAAACAGAAAAAGCAGCGGTACAAGAACGCCCATGAACCCTTCGGGCATGACGCCTCCCGTGACGTAGCCGGTAACGGCCGCAAGTCCGATCAGCATGGCCGCCATGCCGAGGAACATCCACGCCGAGCCGAACAGTCCCGTCAGAATTCCTTCCCCGGCCCCCTTCCACAAGGATCCGTAATCCTGCCGAAGCTGTTTCGTCATGTTCCGGCGCATGGCATACAGCGTCTCGCCGTGCTCCCTGTCCACGGCAAAGCCGTCGCCGAGAAACTCCAGAATACCGTTTTCCTCGGCATGGGGAGAGGATCCCGCCCCCCTTTTCAGGAAAAAACCCTCCTTGGCGTTACCCTCGATGAGGCAGCAGCCGCGTCCTGCCAGAGAAATGAGCGCGGCTCCGAAGCAGCCGGGCGTCACCTGCCCCTTGGAGAACAGAAATCCCGCGGCCGCAGGCGACAGAACGCTTTCCGGTTCCTTGCCGTCACCCCCCTGAGCACGGCGGATGCGCGGCGGATGAAAGCGGGGCACAATGACGCCCTTTTTCGGATCACGACCGATAAAGAACCAGACAAGAAAAAAATAGAGAAAAATTGCCGTATCCAGCAGCGCAAACAAGACCGTCCCCTGCTCCGCGCCGGACGCCCTTTCCAGAACGACAAAGCCTTTTTCCCAGCCCGCCGCCACCGTAAATTCCTCGCCGGGGCGCACGGGACGCAGCGCTTCAAAACGCATGACAAGACGCCCGTCCGCCACCTCATGCGTCATGGCCACGGGAGACTGCCTGCTCCCGGCCTTTCCCAGCCAGGCCGACTGTGCGAAAAACGGTGCGCCCGGAGGGCCCAGCACCGTGCAGGAGGCCTCGTCAACGGGTGCTTCCCAGCCGCTTCCCGTGACGTTCCAGGTGAGCTCGTCGTTTTCTCCAAAAAGCCCCACCTGCCCCGTCATGCGGTAGGAGAGAAAGAACTCGTGCACGCCCGGCTCAAGCACCTTCGTCCTGTCTCGCTGATACACCCGCACAATCCGCGCCTCCCGGCGAACATCGTCCTTGGCGAGTTTCTGTCCGTCCAGGCGCACCGCGAGCACGTCCATGGAAGCACGCCCCTGCTCTCTCCAGCGCGTGACCACGGGAATATCCCGGAAAATGCCGTGAAACTCACCCTGTACGGGAATCTCCACTCGCAGGGTTTCACTTACCACAATATCGCCGTTTCCGGCCACGTCCACAAGGGCGTTAAACTCCCGTACCCGCACAGGCGCAGCAAAGCACTCGGCCGCCATGAGCAGGCAGAGAAAAAGGGTTACGACATAGCGCTTCATCCTGCACCTCCCCCCACCCCCATATTTTCCGAGGCAGGCTGTGCCCGGCAGCAAAAAGGAAAAAAACGGCGCTTCCTTCCCGGGCAATGCTCCGTCCGCCTGCACCCGCAGGCGGAACACAAGCCTTTCACTCGAAGTGCGGGCTAAGGGGCGACATAGCCTTGGGGCAATACCTCATCTCCGCCGTCAGGCTCGAAATATTCCATGGGATGAAAACCGAACCTTGCGGCCACAAGATTCCCGGGAAACTGCATGATACGGTTGTTCTGCTCACGCACCGTGCCGTTATAATAGCGGCGGGCCATTTGAATATCGTCTTCCAGCCCGGCAAGGCTGCGCTGAAGCTCCAGAAAATTCTCGCTGGCCTTGAGTTCGGGACAGGCTTCCGCCACGGCAAGCAGGCGTCCGAGAGCAAGGGAAAGACCCTTTTCCGCCTCGCCCACGTCATGAGCGCTGCCGCCGGAAACCTTCATGCCCGCTTCCCGCGCGCGGGCCACGGCGAGGAACACCTCTTTTTCATGAGCAGCATAGCCCTGAACCGTGCTCACCAGAAGGGGAACAAGGTCGTGCCTGCGCCGAAGCTGTACGTTGATGCCGCTCCACGCCTCCTCGGCCAGATTGCGGCCCCGCACCATGGCGTTATGAAGAAGAATAAGCGCAAGCACCAGGGCCAGCGCAGCAACGGCGACAACACCCGCGATGATCATGAGAGACACTCCTTCTGCGCCGGCGACGACGAGTGCGCATAAGTTGCCCGCTCCATCGGAACCGGCCAGTCTGACACGTCAAAAGGTACGGTTTTCCCCATGCTCTCCAGAAGAGTGAAAAGCTCCTCCCGCTGATGGGGAGAAAAAAGCAGCTTGAAAAGGGCTTTTTTCGGATCGAGCACGGTGAGCATGGCAAGATGCCCGCCTCCGCCCTCCAGAAGATAACGAAAAAGACCCGTATCACCCGGAGCGATACGGATCAGAAGCATCTGCGAAGCGCCGGCGGCAGGAAGCCGGACAGGCTTTCGCCTTGCACCGCCCGGGCGAAAGTCCCGCTCGGGGTGCTTTCCCTCCGGCACGGGGGAGGCGAAAGCGGACATCCTACTTCATGCGGTAGGTAATACGGCCGCGGGTAAGATCGTAGGGCGAAAGCTCAACCTTCACGCGGTCGCCGGGCAGGATGCGGATATAGAACTTGCGCATCTTCCCGGAAATATGGGAAAGCACTTCGTGGCCGTTTTCCAGCTTCACGCGGAACATGGCATTGGGAAGGGCTTCTTCCACGATGCCGTCCACTTCTATGGCGTCTTCTTTAGGCATGGTTCCTCCAAAAAAACTATCGGGACACTTTCCCCGAATATGCCTCCGCTGTCAAGGAAAACTCGCCTCCGAAGCCGCCTTTGCCGCCGTTGCCCATCTTTTTCTTCTCCTTTATACTCTTCTTTCCCTCATCGCCCTTTCCGACCTCCCTCCCCCGCGCCACGCCATGAATCCACTCACCCCTCTTCCGCTTCGCCATATTCCGCGCATTCTCCTCGTTCTTGCAGGAACCTGCGCGCTTCTCCTTTCTCCTCCCGCTCTTTCCGGCGGGCTGCCCGGGCCGGGCCTGTGGAGCCGCATCACGGGGATGGGGCTTATTTTCTGCGCTTTGCTTTGGCCCGCATCCCACAAGAAAACTCCACGCGGAAGCCTGCGTCCCGCCCTCGGACTCATCTTCTCTGCCCTTCTCTGGATACTCCTGCTTCTTCCCGCAGGGTGGATGGCGGCCACGTTTCTTGCCGGTTTCTTCGCCCTGAAAGGCGCAGGTTCATCCCTGAAGGAAAGCCTGCTTATCCCCACCCTGCTCTGCCTCCTCCTTCAGGCCGGTATGGTTCACCTTCTGCAATGGTCCCTGCCGGAAGGCTTCCTGTGGGCCGTGATCGTCGGAGACTGACATGGATACCCTTGCCACAGCCCCTTCCTTCCTTTCCTCCGCATGGGCCGCGCTCCCTGCCTCTCCCACGCTGTGGTTTATGGTGGCCGCCGGCGTTTTTCTGGGCATGACCGTGGGCGTATTGCCGGGCTTCGGCCCGCCCGCCGCCATGGCCCTGCTCTTCCCGCTGGCGTACACGCTCGACCCCCTGCCCGGCATATCCCTGCTTGCGGGCATTTTCTACGGGGCCAAGTACGGAGGCGCCGTCACCTCCATTCTCATGGGCATCCCCGGGGAAGCGGACGCCGTGGCCACGCTGTTCGAGGGCCGTCCCCTGGCTCTGGCCGGAAAAGCGAAGCAGGCCCTGACACTGGCCACCCTCGCTTCCTTCGCGGGCGGTACCCTCGCCTGCCTGGGTATGGCGCTGCTTGCGCCCGTCCTCGCACGGGCCGCACTTTTCTTCGGCCCTTCCGAGCGCGCCGCCGTCATGATCGGAGCCCTCGCCCTTGTAGCATTCACCAGCCCCGGCGGTGCAAGGCGGGGCTTGTGCATGGTCTTTCTCGGTCTTTTCCTCGCCCTGCCGGGGCTGGATCCCGTCTACGGAACCTCGCGCCTCACTTTCGGATCCTGGCGGCTTTCCGAAGGTGTGGAGCTCACCTCCCTGCTGCTCGGTCTCTTCGGCCTGGGCGACCTTCTGGATGCGCTTCTTCTGCCGGAGCGGGACAAGATGGAAAAAAATGCTTCGGAAGTCCCGCAGCTGCGATGCCTCTCCTCCTCCATGGCGGCCCTGCGCGGCTGCCTCATCGGTTTTCTTACGGGCCTTGTGCCGTGCGGAGCGGGTGTGACGGCGAGCTTTGCCTCCCATGCGCTGGAAAAGCGCCTGAGCCGCCGCCCGGAAGACTTCGGCAAAGGCGCATGGGAAGGGCTTGTCGGGCCGGAAGCCTCCAACAACGCCGCAGCCATGGCTTCTTTCGCTCCGTTACTTCTGCTGGGCCTCCCCACCAACCCCATTATGGCGGCCATGCTCGGCGCACTCACCGTCATGGGCGTAGTGCCCGGCCCCTCCCTGCCGGAAGAACAGCCTGCTTTCTACTGGGGCTTCATACTCTGCCTGCTCATCGGCAATGTCCTGCTGCTCGCCCTGGGCCTGGGACTTGCCGACTTCTGGGCGCGCCTCTCCCGCCTGCCGTTCCGCCTGCTCTGGCCCGTCATTCTTCTGCTCTGCCTCACCGGATCGTATGTGGGGGCAGACAGTATTTCCGGCCCCATACAATGCCTCGCCTTCGGGCTGCTTGCCGTCTTTCTCAAGCGCCTGGGTTGTTCGCCCGCGCCGCTGGTGCTGGCCTTTGTGCTCGGCCCCCGACTGGAAACCCACCTCGTCCAGACTCTGCTTTCCTATTGGTAGTTTTTTCGCGGCAATATGCCACAATTCCGGCTTTCAGTCTTGAAACCGATTGAACGCTCAATGAACAGTATCTTGTAAAAAACCCATAAATATGCTATGTTATGCCAACATTTCAGAATCATTTATGTGAAAAATTTTTTTATGCTTGCTCATTTCCTTTTTCCTTGTAGAGATACTCATCATGAAATGGCATATATCACACGTTTTCCGTATCACGACATGGCTTCTTTTCTGTGCTCTGCCTGTCGTGACGCTTGCGCCGCAGGCTGTTGCCGGAAAGGAAAGCATACGGCTTGTCGTTGCCTTCAGCCCGGGCGGAGCGCTTGACAGCGCGACCCGCGCCCTGGCCCGTGAAGCCGAAAAGGAGCTCGGCCTTGACATTATCGTGCAGAACACGCCGGGCGGAGCAGGCATGACGGCTGTGGCGCAGCTTGCCGAATCCGAGGCGGACGGTCTGCATCTGGCTGCCTGTGCGGGAAACGCCCTCCTTTTCCTCCCTCACAGGAACCTTGTGCCCTATGATCCCCTGCGCGACGTGGAGCCTCTTCTGGTTTTCGGACAGGCTTCTCCCGTGCTGGTCACACGGCCCGACGCCCCTTGGAAGGACATGGCATCCTTCCTTGAGGCCACGAGAAAAAACGGTGGAAAAATGCGCATCGGGGTTCCCGGCCTGGGAACGCCTTCCCACACTGCTCTGGCCATGATAGCCGCAAAGGACAAAACGCTCTCGTGGCGCTTCATTCCTTTCGGCGGCCCGGGAGAAGCCGAAGCGGCCCTTCTGGGAGGTCATGTGGACGCTGCGGCGAGCGGTGCCCTGCCCCGTATACGGCAAGGGCAGCTTTTCCCTCTTATGATTCTTGCCGGCACAGGTCCAGACGCGCTGCCGCAGACGCCTTCCCTGTCCGACGGGGGATTCGCCGATCCGGGCCGGGGCGACGCCTCCTTCTTTCTGCTGGCCCCGAAAAACGTACCGGAAAAAATGCTGAACCGTCTCTCCCCTGCCTTTGAGAAAGCCGCCCGAAGCGAGGCTTTTCTGAAGGAACTGGAACACTTTTCCGTCGCCCCCGTCCTGAAGAACCGGCGGGAGGCGAAAGCTTTCCTTATTGAAGCATGGAAGGAGGAAGAAGCAGCACTCAAAGCTGCGGGCCTTGCCGAATAATCCGTCCGCCCCTTTCCCGAAGGGACGCGCCGGTCCTGCCGGAGGCGGGACAGCAAAAAAGCGGGAAAACGCATCTCGCCCGGCCCATGCCCGGCGATGTTTTTTCACGCTTCGGGAGCTCCCTGCGAAGGGAACATTCGCACAGCCCTGGCGTTGTTGGGAAGACACGCCAGATCCAGGATCGTACCAGGAGGATACCCACATGTCTTGCAACTGCACGGCCAACCCCATTGACCTTGCTCCACTCATGGACATTCTGAACCCCTACAGACAGAACCCCAAGGGGGCGCTTATCCCTGTTCTGCAGAAGGCTCAGGAGGTCTACGGCTACCTGCCGCAGGAAGTGCTTGAATGCATCGCTTCCGAACTTCGCATCCCCGTTGCGGAGGTGTTCGGCGTGGTCACCTTCTACGCCCAGTTCCACCTCAACCCCCGTGGAAAGAACATCGTCCGCGTATGCCAAGGAACGGCCTGCCATGTACGCGGCGGTTCCGCCATTTTAGAGGCGATCAGCCATCACCTCGATATCAAGCCCGGCGAAACCACCAAGGACCTCAACTTCACGCTGGAAACCGTGGCCTGCCTCGGCGCCTGCGGCCTTGCCCCAGTCATGATGGTCAACGACAATACCCACGGCCGCCTGACCCCCGACGACATTCCCGGTATCCTCGACAGCTACCTGGCCTAAAAGAGAGGACGATATGCTTGAACTCAAACGTCTCAACTCCATGGAAGATCTCGCCAAGCTGCAGGAAGAAGCCCGTCCTCTCCTGGATCTGCGCCACTACGCCCGCGGGGAAAAAGAAGAAAAATACCAGATTCTCATCTGTGGCGGTACCGGCTGCTCCTCGTCAGGCAGCCTGAACGTGCGAGACGCCCTGCAGAAGGCCATTGACGACAACGGCCTTCATGAACGCGTAAGCATCGTGGTCACCGGCTGTCACGGTTTCTGCGAACTCGGCCCACTGGTCATCTTCTACCCCGGCGGCATTTTCTATGTCCGCGTGCATCCCGAAGACGCCGACGAGCTGATCAAGACCACCGTCATTGAAGGCAAGACGGTGGATCGCCTGCATTATCAGGGCCGTACCGGCAAGACTCCGCGCCACAGCTACCGCGACATGCTCTTCTACAGCCTGCAGAAGCGCATGGTGCTGCACAACTGCGGCCGTATCGACCCGGAAAATATTTTTGAATACATCGCAAACGGCGGCTATCAGGGCATCGCCAAGGCCATAGCCATGGGCCGTGAAGCCACGCTGGAAGAAGTGTACAAGTCCGGCCTGCGCGGGCGCGGCGGCGCGGGCTTCCCCACAGGACTCAAGTGGAAGTTCATGGCCTCGGAGCAGGCCGAGCCCAAATACATGCTCTGCAACGCCGACGAAGGCGACCCCGGCGCGTTCATGGATCGTTCCGTCCTTGAAGGCGACCCCAACGCCGTTATCGAGGGCATGCTCATCGGCGCATGGGCCACGGGCGCGAGCCTGGGCTATGTGTATGTGCGCGCCGAATATCCTCTGGCAATCAAGCGCCTCGGCATAGCCCTTGCCGAAGCCGAAGCCCTGGGCCTCATCGGCGACAACATCCTGGGGTCCGGCTTCAACTTCCACCTGAAGATCAAGCAGGGCGCAGGCGCCTTCGTCTGCGGCGAAGAAACCGCCCTCATGCGCTCCATCGAAGGCAAGAGAGGCATGCCCCGCGTTCGTCCGCCCTTCCCCGCCAAGCAGGGCCTGTGGGAAAAGCCCACGGTGCTCAACAACGTGGAAACTTTTGCCAACATCCCCCGCATCATCATGAACGGCGCGGAAGCCTTCCGCCAAGACGGCACGGAAAAATCCTCCGGCACCAAGATCTTCGCCGTCACCGGCAAGGTACGCAACACCGGCCTTGTGGAAGTGCCCATGGGCGTTTCCATGCGCCACATCATTTTCGATATCTGCGCCGGCATCAAGGACGACAAGGCCTTCAAGGCCGTGCAGATAGGCGGCCCTTCCGGCGCATGCCTGCCCGCCTCCATGCTCGACAACCCCGTAGACTATGATTCCCTCACAGCCGCGGGCGCCATGATGGGGTCCGGCGGCCTTGTCGTGGTGGACGAAGACACCTGCATGGTGGACCTCGCCCGCTTCTTCCTCTCCTTCACGCAGGCCGAAAGCTGCGGCAAGTGCACACCCTGCCGTGAGGGCAGCAAGCGCATGCTGGAGATCCTGGAACGCATCTGCAACGGCAACGGCCGGGACGGAGACATTGAGGAACTGGAAAGGCTGGCCCACACCATGCGCACCGCTTCGCTCTGCGCCCTGGGGCAGACGGCCCCCAACCCCGTTCTCTCCACCCTGCGCTTTTTCCGGTCGGAATACGAGGCACACATCCACGACAAGAAGTGTCCCGCCGGCACCTGCACCAACCTGCTGCAATACAAGATTAATCCTGAGAAGTGCAAGGGCTGCACACTCTGCGCGCGCAACTGCCCCGTAAACGCCATTACCGGGAAGGTGCGCGAACCCCACCTGATCAATCCCAACAAGTGCATCAAGTGCGGCACCTGCATGGACAAGTGCAAGCACGGCGCCATCATCCGCGTTTAAGCCCGGCTTCCTGGAGGAGAATCATCATGAGCGATACCGTTAATCTGACGATAGACGGCCAGAAAGTGGCCGCGCCCGCAGGCTCCACCATTCTGGAAGCGGCGAAGCTTGTCGGCATCAATATCCCCACGCTCTGCCATCATCCGCTGCTGCGCCCGGACGGCGCGTGCCGCGTGTGCGTATGCAAAGTGACAAAAGCCCGCGCTTTCATGCCCGCGTGCATCACCAAGGTGAGCGAGGGCATGGAAGTGTTCACCAACGATCCTGAAGTGCTGGAAGTGCGCGAGAACATCGTGGAACTTCTGCTCGCCAACCATCCCAAGGACTGCCTTTCCTGCGCCCGCTCCGGCAACTGCGAACTGCAGACCGTGGCCAACAATCTGGGCATACGCCGCGTGCGCTACGACTACAACCATCAGATGGTGGAAAAGGATGAAAGCAACCCCTGCATTGTGCGTGAACCGGCCAAGTGCATTCTCTGCGGCCGCTGCGTGCGCATGTGCGCCGAAGTGCAGGGCGTCAGCATCTACTCCTTCGCCTATCGCGGCCTGAACGCCCGCGTGACTCCGGCCTTCAACCTGGGCCTCGGCGAAGTATCGTGCACCTTCTGCGGCCAGTGCCGCAAGGTCTGCCCTACCGGGGCCATTACTATTAAAAGCGATATCAGCCGCGCATGGCAGGCCCTGCGCGACCCTGAAAAAATCGTCATGGTGCAGACGGCTCCCTCCGTGCGCGTAGCGATCAGCGAGCCCTTCGGCGGCAAGCCCGGGGACATTGCCACCGGCCAGATGGTCAGCGCCCTGCGCCGCATAGGCTTCGACAAGGTATTCGACACCAACTGGTCGGCCGACCTCACCATCCTGGAGGAAGGGCACGAACTCATCAACCGTGTAAAAAACAGCGGGCGGCTTCCCATGATCACGAGCTGCTCCCCCGGCTGGATCAACTTCATTGAACTCTACTACCCCGAACTTCTTCCCCATCTCTCCACGGCCAAAAGCCCGCAGTCCATGTTCGGGGCTATGCTCAAGACCTACTACGCCCAGAAGCAGGGCATAGATCCTTCCAAGATCGTTTCCGTGTCCATCATGCCTTGCACAGCCAAGAAGTTCGAGGCCCGGAGGCGCGAACTTTCGGCCAGCGGCTACGCCGACACCGACATAGTGCTCACCACCACGGAACTGGCGCAGATGATCAAGGAAGCCAACATCAACTTCTTCGCCCTGCCTGAAGAGGACTTCGACCCCATCATGGGCCTCGGCTCCGGCGCGGGTACCATCTTCGGCGCTACCGGCGGCGTGATGGAAGCGGCCGTGCGCACTGCCTACAAGGTCATCACAGGCGAAGAAATGGAGCCTGTGGAACTGGAGGCCGTACGCGGCATGGAAGGCATCCGTGAAGCAGAAGTGGACTTCAAGGGCATCCTGAAGCTCAAGGTAGCCATAGCCCACGGTCTGGCCAACGCCCGCAAGGTCTGCGAAATGATCCGCGAAGGCAACCCGCGCGGCTGGAACTTCATTGAGATCATGGCCTGCCCCGGCGGCTGCATCAACGGCGGCGGCCAGCCCATCAGTCTTGAGGCCGACACCCCGCGCCTGCGCATCGAAGCCCTGTATCGGGACGACCGCAACCTCCCCGTGCGCAGAAGCCACGACAACCCCGAAATCAAGGCCCTGTACGAGGAATTCCTCGGCGAACCCAACAGCCATAAGGCGCATGAACTGCTGCATACCCGCTATTATCAGCAGTACCGCTCCTGCAAAAGCAAGTAAGCGCACCCCCTGACGCGACGCGCCCCGCCCGGTTACCGGACGGGGTGCGTTTTCTTCAGGGCTCTCCGCCCTAATACGACAGGTACCGGACCTTTTCCGCAAAAAACAGCCTCTCCCTCTTGCGCAGCGCACTTTCAGGCCCCATATACAGATTCCGCCCTCTGCGCCATTTCAAGGCCGACGGATCGCTCTCTTTGACTTTTCCATCGGTTGCGGCCAATATGAACGCCGGCTATCGCCAATGTATGGAGGATTTATGCCCGAACAGCGCTTTCTTTCCGAAATGTTCCTGGTTCAGCCGCCGCACTGGGGGCTGAGAGGAGACCCTTTTCTCTGGGAAGATATGAAGAAGGCCTTTGCCGAAACGCCCTTCCCCTACAGCGCCCATGAACTGGTCATGGACATACACCGCCTTTTCCGGGAAAAAACCGGCGAGGAACTGACCAATACCGCCCGTCCCTTCGTGGAATCCTATGCCCATGGGGGGAGCTCTTCCGGCATGATTTCCGGTAAGTTCTGGCTGGGGACGGCCATTCCCCTGCTGCTGGCCCTGCGCGACGTAGCGGAAAACAACATGGAAGAATTCGACAAGATCCTGGCCGACGGCACGGCGCGCTTCGCGCTGCGCACACATCCCTGCACGCCGCAATAAGCCTGTCTCCCCCCTGCAAGGAAGCACGGGGCAGGCATTGCGTCCCGTTTTTCTTTGCGGCGCAGAGGCTCCTCCCGCCAGAGGAACCACCCTTTGATTGCCATGAAAAAGGAGCCTTCTCACCGGAAGAAGAAGGCTCCTTTTTCATCAGGCGGAAAACATCAGTGGACGTGTTCGCCGCGCTTGACGCGATAGATGATGGCGGCAATCATGACCGCAAAATAAATGAAGATGCAGCCTACGCCCACAAAGCCCTGAGGGGTGGAATGCAGGGCGCTGGTAATGAGTTCTCCCATACTGTGCTCCTCGAAAGTCTGGACTGCCCTCCGGCGGAGATGCCGGGATCAGCATTCATTCTCCCCTAACAAAGGCAAAAAGTCAAGGCGGAGTCCTGAAGAAAGCCGCTCCGTCCACCAATGCAAGGCGGTCTTAACAACGTCCTCTTTTTCACAGTTTCTCTCCGACCGCACTCGGAAAGAGACGGCCAGACCTTGCCCTGTAAGCTCAGTCTCTTCTTTTCAGGAACCCCCCGGGCGGGCGATACCCCGTACTGATCTTTGCTCCGGGCGCGCCATGTCTGTATGGTTCATCGGTTCTGCTCCGGTCGGGGAAGTCTGATGGGTCTCTTTTGCCTTTCCCGCCCCGCCCTGCTATGATGATCCGATCACAACGGGAGAACACCATGGAATATCATACGGGCGATACACTGGAGCTGGAACTTGCCGGGCTTTCTTCCGACGGCAGGGCCGTGGGACGCAGCGTGGAAGGCATGACCGTCTTTGTCCGGGGCGGCCTTCCCGGGCAGAAAGTCGCGGCCCGGCTCACCGCCGTAAAAAAACGTATGGCCGAAGCGGAAGTAGAGGAAATCCTGCAAAGAGCGAGGGAAGAACGCCCGGCCCCCTGTGTTCATGCTGCAAACTGCGGCGGATGCCCGTGGCAAAGCCTGGCCTATCCCCTTCAGCTTGAGTGGAAACGGCGCATTGTACAGGACTCCCTGCAACGCATAGGCCGTCTTGCCCTGCCGGAAGAGATCATCATGCCCGTGCTTTCCTGCGGGGAAGAAGCGCAATGGACCTACAGGAACAAAATGGAATTTGCCTTTGCCGAAAGCCGGGAAGGAAAAACCCTGCTCGGCCTGAGGGAACGCTCTTCGCACAGCGTTACGGAAGTGACAGGCTGCCTTCTTCAGAGCAGGCGCGCCATGGCCGTACTCCAGGCCCTGCGCGAGCTGTGTGATAAATACCGCCTGCATGCAGCCTCCTCGCAGCGTGGAGGCCGAAGGCCCCGCCACGGCTCCTTCAGCCGCTCCGTAAGGCAGAACGACATTCTGCGCTTTGCCGTCATACGCGAGCCCCTGGCTGGGGGCTGCCTGGTGGAGCTCATTACTCTGCCCTCGCCTCAGGAAAATTCGACTCTGCGAAAGCTCGGCCAGGAACTTCTAGCCTGTCCCCACGGTGTGACGGGCTTCGTACACAGCATACGCAGAAACGAAAGTGATGTAGCCTACGGAGAGGAAACCGCCTTCACCCTGGGCGAGGCACAGCTTTCGGAGACGCTCCACCTTCAGGGCAGGGAGGTGGCCTTCCGGCTCGATCACAATTCCTTCTTTCAGGTGAACAGCCGTGCGGCGGAGCTGCTTTACAACAGCGCGGCAAAACTCGCCTCTGCTTTGTTCTCTGCCGAAGAAGACCGCTTGTGGGGCGAAAGCTGCTGGGACATTTACTGCGGAGCAGGAGGGCTCGCCCTGACCATGGCCCCGCATTTTCAGCATATCTTCGGTCTGGAAGCCGTGGCTCAGGCTGTGGAGCTGGCCCGGGAGAACGCCCGGATCGCCGGAGGGGAAACGACATTCCGCTTTGAAGCTGGCGACGCCGCAACCCTTGAACGCCGCTTTTCCCGTATGGGGATACCCGACCTTCTCGTCACCGACCCGCCGCGCGCGGGCATGGACGAAAGAACGGTGCAAGCCATACTCAGGCACCGACCGCCGCGCGTGATCCTTGTTTCCTGCAACCCGGCCACACTCGCGCGCGACCTTGCCCTGCTCGCTCCCGCCTATCATCTCCGCGCCGTGCAGCCCGTGGACATTTTCCCTCAGACGCCCCATGTGGAGACTGTGGCCGCCTTGGAAGTAAAATCCCTGTTGTGACGCTCCGGCCGGGGCACGCCGGAAAAAGGCCGCGAATGCCTTATTCATCTTAAAAGGAACAGGTTATGAAAAAATGTATGGACTCTGAAAACCTGCACCGGAGGCTGAAAAAAATCATCGGCCAGGTGCAGGCCATAGACCGCA
>NZ_DYZA01000063.1 GCF_020741395.1 Mailhella massiliensis
TTTTTCGCGACTTTGTGCCTTTTTTACGGAATGTGTTTTTGCAAAAATGGTTCGGGTGAAGCACAAGAGGCGGAAACATGTCCCGGCGAAGCAGGGCAGGCCCCATGGGGATGTTTTCCGTCGGGCCTCGCGGGGCCGAAAGCCCCGGAGAACGGGAAGGAGGCTTGACGGAGAGCTTTCCATTGCGCAGAGTCGGGGAGAAGCCCGCGCAGCAGGCGGGCGGAGCGGGAAGCGAAGAGGCGGGGCTGCGTTGCGGAAAGCGGAGGAAGCGCCGTCTTGTGCGAGGTTGAGGGCACGCAGTTGTACGGAGTTTTTCCCGGGTTCCGCCCGGGGGAAACATCGTCCGCGCCCTTTCCTCTTTCCGGGAAAGAGGAAATCCCTTGCTCCTGTGGGTGCGCAGGGCAGTTTTTAAAGGAGAAGCCATAGTTGCCTTGGGAAAACAACATATTTCATGATCGCTTCGACTGGTATGCCTGGTCCGCTCCCGTGCATGAAGGGGCGGAGGCGATACTGAAGGCCCTGTCCGTTCAGGATTTCAGGAAAAAGCGGCTGAAGGGGCTTCGCGTCGTGGGTGCGGCGCTCAACATGACAGGCGCTTTCCTGCGCGGGTATGAAGAGAGGCTCGGGCGGGATGCGGGCCTTGGGGGCGTATCCTCCGGGGGCAGCGCCTGCAGAGGCGTCATTCCCCACAGCGTGACGCTGTGTGAGCCCTTCATGCTGGATTTCGACGACGGCACGGTGCTGGACTTTCTCCCCGGAGAGGGGGTTTCCGCCCGGATAGGCCGCAATTCCATCCCTCCTTCCTGCACGGAAGGGCTGAACCGCCCCAATTTCCGTCCGGAGCGGCTCTTCACCCCATACCTTGCGGGGAGGAGCCTGCAGCGCATACTCGTTCAGGAGGAATCTTCGGTTCTGCGGCAGTATGAATATTCCGGCGGAAGGGTGGAAAGCTCCCGGAGGGAGGGGAGCCTGGTGCGGTATGTGTTTTGTTTTTCCCGCCATGCGAAGCTGACGGCCACGTCGGACGGTTCCGGCCGGTATGAACTTGCGCTCTGTCGGGAGGAGGGAGGGCAAGAATTGCCGTATCTGAAGTTCAGAGCGGCGTCGCTTATGGTGGAGCAGCCTCTTCTCTGCCACGGCGGCAGCGGGGAAGAGCCATATTTTCTGGTGTACGCGGAAGGCCCGTCCGGCCTGTCGCAGCCCCCTTCTTTTTCCATGGATGAGGAGGTGCTGGAAGATTACCTCCTGCCTTTTCTGGAACGCCGCTTCGAGCCTGAGTTGAACGCGCGCGAAGCCTGGGAGCCGAAGGGGTTTGACGGATACGGCTGCAATCATTACGGCAAGGGCGCCGTGCGGGAGATGCTTTCTGACGTCCGCGCCGCCGTCTCCGCCCTGCGGGCAGGGGAAGATACGCCGCTTCGGAAAAGGCTGCTTGAAAAGAGGCGCAGGCAGGATGTTCCGTACCGGACGCAGGCTGAAGCCTGCACGGCTTCGGAAGATGCGTTCCTTGCCGGAGCCGTGAATTTTTACGAGCGTTTCCTCACGCGCATGGAGGGACTCCTGAAGGCCATGCCCGAGCAGGGCCGTATAGTTTTTCTGGGGGCGTGAAGGGCGCTGTTGTCGGGAAAAGCGGGCAGGGAGCACAGAGCTTTTTCCTTCGCCCATCCGCCGCGATGAGGCCTTCATGTTCCATAGCTGCCGGGGAGCGAAGGCGGGAAAGCAGGTTCTTGCGGCGGCGCAGGGGTCTGCCGGGGCTTTTCTGTCCCGACGCGTCTTTCGGAAAAGCGGCTTTGCCTGCGGCAGGGGGACAGGGGGCCGCGCTTCTTCTCCGGCACGGTGTTTTCCTTGAGGGGCGGCCTTTTGCCGCGCATGGAGAGAAGGACTCTCGTGTCGCCTGTCCCGGTTCTTTCCTGTACGCTGAACGGACAGGCAATCCGGTATCCTTCCAGGCCAGGGCGTGGGCCGCGTGCCCGGGAGGAGCGGCGTTATCCTGCGCGCCTTTTTGCCTCTCCGCCGGGAGGGTCCCGCTTTCGGCCCGCATGCGGCCGAGCATGTCCGCCCGGGGATGGGCCGGTTCACGGGCAAGGCGCGCTGTCCGGGAGAAATTTCCGCCATGAAACGAGTCTTCCCGCATATCGGCCGTAGGCTTCGGCTTTTTCTGGCCGCCTTTTTGAAGCTTTCCCTTTTGTTTTTTCCTGCGGAAGGGCGCTGCGCCGAGGCCGCCCGGCCCGCGCAGGGGTTCATCATGGACATGGCTCCGCTGCTCGGCGACAACGGCAGGATCAGCGCCATTGCTCCGGGATGCCGCGCCATGACCGGCATCATGGACGGCGAGGCCATACTCTGGAGCCGGGATTTCGGCCTGCTCCGCGTCGTTCTCCCGGAGGATCAATACGGCATGGGGAACTTTCTCAGCGACGACGGGCGCAGCATGGCGGGTTTTGTGAGTTCCCGCAGGGACCAGCCTTCCCCCGGCGTGGTCTGGTCGCGTCCCGGCTTTCTCTGGCGATACGACGGGACAAGGCAGCCCATGTCGAGGCACGGCCTTGAGGATGTGGTATGGTACGGCATGTCGGCCGACGGCAGGGTTGCCCTGGGCTACGGGAAAAAGCCCATCCCCGGCGCGCCTGCGGCGGACGCTCCCTTTGAGGAACATGCGCGCTTTGCGCAGACGCCGGAAGGGAAGGCGGCCCGAAACAGGGGCTTTCTGACGCATAGTGAGTTCTGGTTCTGCATTGAGGACGGGCAGCGCTTCAGACGGATGGACGAGATGGGCACCATCGTCACAAGCCCGTATTTCCGGGTGTTGAGCCGCGACGGCAAAAAAATCCTGGATAAGAAGGATAACGTCGTTCACATCGTCGACCGGCAGACCGGCAGAGACCGGATTCTGCGCTTCGGCGGCGCGGCGCCTTTTCGTGGAGGGAATCCTCCTGCATACGAGGGCAGCATAGTGCGTGCCGGAGATCCTCGAAATCCCCTGTATCGCTGGGGCAGGTGGCGCGGTTTCTACAACGGCCGCCAGTTCACCGACCATGATAGGTCGAAGGCCGAGCCCGGCAGCCCCATGTACGACAGCTGGCTCCTCAAGGATTTTTTCTGCTTCATCCCCAGCTTTGACGCGCGCTTCGTGCTGGCTGAAGCCTGGCTGGAGAGGTTCGACGCCGTCCGCATGACTCGGCGTCGCGGGAATCTCAATGTGCTGGCCCGCCTGGATGAGGCCGGAAACGGCGTCGTCATTGACGACAGGTCGGGTCTCATGGGCCTGGATATCAGCGACAACGGCCGTATCGTTCTTTATCAGCGGGATGTGGAAATCAGAATCTGGAATGAGGATTTCATCCTGCCCGGCGATACCT
>NZ_DYZA01000064.1 GCF_020741395.1 Mailhella massiliensis
TTTTTTTAAGTCCGAAAACTCCCCGCTATGCGGGGAGTTCCAAAAAGGCGAAGCCTTTAAATAAGTTAAAAAAGGGGTTCCTTTGTGAGATAACCAGTTGTCTCGACTCGAAATCTATACACAAAGGAACCCAACAATGAATGACCAGAGTTTAAACCATACCCGTTGGAACTGCAAGTATCACATCGTTTTCGCACCGAAATTCCGGCGTAAGCTGATATACGGCAGGTATCGCAGGACGATAGGAGAAATTTTGAGAAAACTGTGTGAATACAAAGGAATAGAGATAGTGGAAGCAAATGCGTGTGTGGACCATATCCATATGTGCGTGAAGATTCCACCCAAGTATAGCGTGGCGCAGATAATGGGATACTTGAAAGGGAAGAGTTCCCTGATGATATTCGAGAGTTTTCCACATCTGCGCTACAAGTTCGGCAATCGGCATTTCTGGTGCACCGGTTATTTTGTCAGCACGGTGGGAGTGAATGAAGCGAGCATCATCAAACATGTGCGTGAGCAGGAAGAACGAGATAAAATAACTGATCAGTACAGCCTGGTAGAACGGCCCGTCAACTCGTTTACGAGCAGCAGGAAATAACCCTTCGGCAAGAGTCGAGACAGAGCCCTCTTAAGAGGGCAGCCGAGTAACAGACCCTTATAGGGTCAAATCAAACCGCCCCTTGAAGGGGCGGTCCTGACTTACCGGGCTGCGTTTTCCCAGCCCATGCGCTTCAATGCTTCCACAGCCTCTCCGCGAAGCGTCAGTTGCCACATTTCTCCTTTTTTCTTGGAAAAGTCGATGAAGGCCCAGAGATGATATGTACGTCCCCCGGAGGTGATGAACCGGTGCTGCCAGCCCATTTCTTCAACCAGGCTTTTGGCAAAAAGCCCGTAGTGTAGGTTTGCGGCATGGAAACTTTTGTAGCCTACTGCCTGGGCCAGCTGCGTTGTGGTGGCAGTATAGCCGGGCATGGAGAAATGTGCTTCCAGAAGTTTTCTCCGCGGCCCGAACATGGTGGAGCAGGTACGAAACATGGTTTCCGCTTCTTCGGTACTGAGATCATCTCTATGGAAAAAATTTGGCATGTCGGCTCCAGACAGGTTGAATGATCTGTGGCGCGTTTCAAAACCACACGGAACATATGGGAGAGAAAAGGATAGTTCGGACTTGTTGTTCAGCGCAAGTATCTGGGCGTGCCGTGTTTTTACCCGGAAGGTATTTTCTTTATGGTCGGCAGCATGTCCTGCGCCATGCAAGGCGTGGGCGTACTTTACCCGGCAGGATTCTTTCTTGCTCAAGTCAGCCTGAGACGGGCAAAAATACTCTTCCGGGGAGTCTGTCGGAGCGGTACGTCTTTTAGGGGGGTGGTGCTGACCTGAACATGCAGGTGCGGCAAGGGTGGAGAGGTAGGAGGCCTTTTCAGAGGCAGACGAAGCTGAGGGGAAGTGATGATAGGGGATTGGGTAAACGCCGACCGGCAGGGGAACCGGTCGGCGTTTGTGTTGCAGGGCATGCCCTGCCTTCAGGAAGGGATGTTATGGAAAAGAAGCCGACTCCAGGCGAGACCGCCTGTGAGAATGTTTTCTTTTTGTGCGGCGTTTTTCCTACTGAGCAAGCATGGCCCGTATACTTTTTACCAGGAAGGCCGTATCCGTGCCAATGGCGACGCCCTGATAGCCCTGCTGGAAGCTGGCGCGGGCCTCATCCATGGTGTTGACATAGAGGAAGGCAAGCTTTTTGTTGTCCCGGCAGGCCCTGAGTACGCGGCTGAGGGCGTCACGGAATTCCTGAGTCTGGAATTTTGCCGGCATTCCCAGCGCGACGGAAAGGTCGTAGGGGCCTACGAATATCCCGTCTATGCCTTCCAGGGCGGCTATTTCCTCGATATGTTCCAGGGAGCCTCTGGTTTCACACTGCGGCATAAGCAGCGTATGGCTGTTGGTGCTGCTGAAATACTCCTGCACGTTGCCGAGGCCGGAGGCAAAGCCGAAGGCGGCGCTGCGGGAAAAGGCGAATCCCCGGTTTCCTGTGGGGAAGAATTTTGCGTATTCCACCAGGCTGCGGGCTTCTTCCACCGTGTGCACATTGGGTACGATAATGCCTTTGGCCCCGAGATCCAGAGCATGCAGCACGGCGGCGCGGGAAGAGTCGCGCACACGGACAAAGGGTTCGGCCTGATGCAGCGCTATGGCCCGGATCATCTCTCCCGTGCTTTCATCGGAAAAGGGCCCGTGTTCCGTATCGATGATGACATAGTCCAGCCCGGAAAGGCTCAGACACTCCGCCACGGCTGCGCCGCCCAGGTGGCAGAAGGTGCCTACCACGCCCTGCCCGGCGCTGAGTTTATCGGAGAACATGCTCATTTTGCGACACCTCTTTTTTCCAGGGTTTCACGCATGAGGGAAATGGCCAGTTTGAGGTTTTCCATGGAGTTGGCATAGGAAACGCGGACGAAGTCGGTTCCCATGGAGCCGAACACATGGCCGGGAGTAAGGGATACTCCGGCCTCGTCGATCATAACACGGCAGAATTCGTCTGCCGTCATGCCGGTTCCGGCAATATTCACGAAGATGTAGAAGGCGCCGTCGGGCATGCGGCAAGTGCAGCCGGGCAGGGTGTTGATGGCTTCCACCATGTAGTTCCTGCGTGCTTCATATTCTTTGACCATGGCACGGGAAGGCGCGTCGTCTTCCGTAAGGGCGGCCAGACCGGCGTACTGGATGAAGGTGTTGGGACAGGAAAGGTTATAGAAGTTCAGGCGCATGATGGGATCGGTGAGGGAGCGGTCGCAGAGCAGGTAGCCGAGCCTCCAGCCCGTCATGGCGAAGTATTTGGAGAAGCCGTGCAGAACGACGAGGCGTTCTCTGAGAGAAGGCAGGGAAGCCGCGCTGCAGTACTTTTTCCCGCCGTATACCATGTCGGCGTAGACTTCGTCGGATATGACCAGAAGGTTATGCTTCCGCGCCAGCTCGGCCACAATGCGCAGCGAAGCTTCATCCAGCATGGAACCGCAGGGGTTGGAAGGGGAGTTGAGCAGAATGGCCTTGGTTTTGGGCGTGATGAGCGCTTCCATGCTCTCCGCCTTGAGCTGGAACCCGTCTTCTTCCTTCAGAGGATAGGAAACGGCTTTCGATCCGGTGATGTTCGGCAGCGTAAAGTAGCAGAGGTAGCCGGGGTCGGGAACGAGAATTTCATCCCCGGGATTCAGATAGGCGTTCATGGTCAGGAAGATGCCCTGTTCCACACCGGAGGTGATGATGACTTCCTCCGGAGCATAGTCGCAGCCGTAGAGCGCATTGTAATGTTTTGCCACGGCGGCACGGAGTTCGGGAATGCCCGTTACGGGGCCGTAGTGCACCTTGCCGGCGTCCAGAGCGTCTTTGCAGGCCTGTACGATATGCTTTGGCGTGTCCACGTCGGGTTCGCCGATTTCCAGATGGACAATGCGTTTGCCCGCAGCTTCCAGTTTGCCCGCATAGGCAATGACTTCGCGGATCTTGGAGAGCGGGGCGTTGACCATTCTTTCGGCCTGGGAAAGGGGAGATGTGTTGGACATGGCAGTTATCCTTCTCATGGGTTAAGGAAGAAGTTCTTTCCAAAGGGTGCGGCCTGTCGAGGGGCCGGAGTACGGTCCTTCAGGCGCGTCGACGGCGAGGGGTTGAAAAGCCGCACAGCACGGCGCCTACAATCAGCGCGCAGGCCAGAACAACCCGCAGGGTAATGTTTTCTCCGCCGAACAGGGCCCCCAGCAGCACTGCGATCACCGGGTCTATGTAGGCAAAGGAAACAGCAATCACGGTTCGGGTATTGGCCAGCAGCCAGTAGTAGCAGACGTACCCGAAAACGCTTGTAAACAGTGTAAGAAAGATCATGCTGCCCCAGGCTTCCGGAGTAACGGCATTCCACAGAACGCGTTCTCCCATGGCCCAGCTGGCTACAAGGGACTGCACGCCGCCGAAAATCATGACCAGCGCCAGGCCTCCGTACAGGGAAAGCCCCGAGGAGCGGATGAAATACCTGGAATACAGCGAGCCCAGCACAAAGCCGAGCACGCCGGCCAGAAGCAGAAGGGAACCGGAGAGCGATGTTTCGCTGCTTTCCCCTGCATCTCCACCCAGCGTGAGTATGGCCATACCGGCCGTAGCGCCGAGAATGCCCGCCGCCTGTTTCGGCGAGGGGCGGGCGTCCCCCAGAATCAGCCAGCTTCCCAGTACCATGAACAGAGGCGTAGTCCCGTAGATCATGGCGGCAACGCCGGAAGGCACGCTCTGCTGGCCTATGGCCTGGCATACGCCGTTCAGAAACATGATGAAGAAGGCTATATTCCAGTAGTGGAAAACTTCCATGAAGCCGGAGACTTTGCCGTGCCGTGTAAACGGCAGAAAAAGCAGTATGATTGCGCCGGCAATGCAAAGCCTTATTCCCCCCTGAAAGATCGGGGGAAAGCTGGTCAGGACCAGTTTGATTCCCAGAAAGCTCCCCCCCCAGGAGAGATAGAGCAGGGCCAGGCAGAGGCATACCTGAAGTGAGGATACGGAAGTTCTCTGCATATATTCTCCGACATTCCTGATGCCGAAGCACTCAGCGTTTCGTGGGGAGGGTTGCCCCTCCCCACCATCTGTCCCTCATGCTGTCTGCATTTGCGAACCGATGCTTTTGACGCACGTCCTGCCGCAATTACAGGCCGAGCAGGCGCGCGGCGTTGTCATACAGATTGACCTTGAGGGCATCGGGATCGAAGGGCTGGCTGCACCAGCCCTTGTAGCACTGGGCAAAGCCGCGCAGAGGATAGGCGCTGGCGTACAGGGTGCGGTACTTCAGGAAGGTATTGGCGGCCTTGACGTAGTCCTGCGCATAGGGCCAGCCGGGAATGTACAGGTAGCAGTCGGGCATGAGGTACACGTTGGGGCAGCGCATGGCCACAGCAAGCATGCTCTGCACCTGCGGCCAGCCGCCGTGGGATACGCAGATCTTCATGTCGGGGTATTTCTTTGCCACATGCTGTATGGTGATGGGATCGGAATAGGTCAGATCCGGCCCGTAGCAGAAGCTCAGGGAGATAAGCGTAATCCCGCCGAGTTCATTCACCTTTTCATAGACGGGATCAATAATGGGGTCGTCGGGCTTCAGGGCGGGATCGCACCAGCCCACTTCCAGACTGATGCCGCGGAACCCCCAGTCTTTAATGCAGCGGGTCACTTCATCCACGGCGGAGGGGCTGTTGGGATCGATGCCGGCAAAACCGAAGAAACGATTGGGATCCTTCTGAATGAATTCGTAGATATCGGCATTGTCCACAAAGCCGTTGGGGCCGCAGTTGCGGCCGATGATGCCGGCCTTGTCGATGCCGTTCATTTCCATTTCCTGGAAGAACAGATCCATATCGCCTTTGTCGGCAGAAGGAATGGGATCCTTGCCGGTTTCATACGGGTCGATATAGGCGGGGTCATGGGAACCCTGATGGCCGCCGAACATGCCGCCGGTGGTGAAGAAACTTTTAAAAGGAGGGCGGATACGGAAATCGAAAAGCATGGCTGACTCCTTGAGATGAGCGGTTATAGTGTGAGAGCTGCATGGAAGCCGCCGTGAACGGCATCCATGATTTTTGCGGTCTTGAGGCAGTCGCCCACGGAAATGCAGGGACAATCCAGCGTTGCGGACAGGGCGGAGGCGAGTTCCGAATCCGGGCGGCAGCCGACGGCTATGACAAGGGTATGGAAACCGCTCAGCACCTCTTCCCGCCCTGAACTCAGACGTACGGTGACGGAATGATCGGATCCGACGGAGAGAATTTCATTGCCGGCCCGGCATTCCACCTGCATGGAGGCCAGGCGGCGCATCAGAAGCACGCGTGCGCACCATTCCATGTCTTTGGCAAGCTGAGGCTGCATTTCTACAATGGTGACGGACTTTCCCTGAGCGGCAAGAAATTCCGCAGTTTCACAGCCGATGAGCCCGCCGCCGAGCACAAGCACCTTTTGCCCGCAGGGAGCGCCGCGCAACACGTCCTGCGCAAGTACGGCATCGGTTGCCGCCGCACAGAAGCGCGGCCGGATGGGCAGGCTGCCGGCAGCTGCGATGACGGCGTCGGGGTGCAGAGCGCGGACCTTGTCCACCGTAGCTTCTTCTGCAAAGCGGAAGTGCACGCCCGCCCGCACGGCCTTCCCGTACAGATAGCGGGCAATACGGAGCAGGTCTTCCTTATGGGGCGGAACGGCGGCCAGATTGATCTGCCCCCCGGCCTTGTCGGAGCGTTCCAGCAAGGTGACGCCGTGCCCGCGTTCTGCGGCGGTGGCTGCGGCCATAAGCCCTGCCGGGCCCGCGCCTATGACGACCACGCGGCGGGAAGATGCAGCCTTCGGTACGCGGGGCATGGAGGCTTCATTGCCGGACAGAGGGTTCAGAGCGCAGGTGATGGGGATCATTTTGTCGGCATTACCCACACATCCCTGGCCGCAGGCTACGCAAGGGCAGATTTCTTCTTCCCTGCCGGAGGCGAATTTTTCCACCAGGTGCGAGTCCGCGATAAGCGCGCGGCCCATTATGGCGAAGTCGGCAATACCTTCCGCCACCACATGTTCGGCGGTTTCAACATCGGAAATACGGCCGGTAAGTATGACGCGGAGCCTGTCCCCCAGTTCTTTTTTGACGGCAAGGCTGGTTGCGGCATTCCAGGCCTTCGGCATACAGGTGGGGGGCGTCATGAGCTCAAAGCAGTATTGCATGCCTGCGGTAATATCAATGGCATTCAGACCGGCATCGGCAAGTGTGCGGCACAGCGCGAGCGTTGTTTCCAGGTCTATACCGTTGCCGTCGGGCACGTCTTCCACGGAGGTGTGCCGGTACAGGATGGGGTAATCTTCCCCCACAGCAGCGCGTACGGAGCGCACGACTTCGGCGGGGAAACGCAGGCGTTTTTCCAGGGAGCCGCCGTAGCCGTCGGTGCGGCGGTTGGTGAAGGCCGAAACGGACTGCTCCAGAAGGTAGCCGCTGGCCCCGTGGATTTCTACGGCGTCGAAGCCCGCTTCCTTGGCACGCACGGCGGCCTTTGCCCAGGCGTCTGCCAGCCTGGCGAGTTCTTCTTCATCAAGAACCAGTGCGTTGTCCGGGTCGAACACGCCGGGGATCACGCTGAATATCCGGCGCGGCATGTGGGAAAATTCGGGATGGGCACGCCCTCCGCCGTGCTGAAGCTGTATGGCGATGCGGGCGCCGTGGGCATGAACGCGCCTGGTGAGCAGACGCAGGCCGGGAATGAAGCGGTCGTCGCTGATATCCAGCCCGTGAAGAAAAGTTTTGCCTGAAGGATCAATGGAGGTTGCTTCTACAATGATGAGTCCCACGCCGCCCTTGGCCCGTTCTTCATAGTACGAGAGCAGGCGTTCCGTGACATAACCGCCGTCCACGGCCATGTCTGTGACCATGCCGGGGAGAACATAGCGATTGCGGATGGAAAGCGTATGGATATTCAGGGGGGTGAGTGAAACAGGGGTATGCATTTCGGAATCCTTCCCTGAAGAGTGTTCTGGAAAAGAATCAGAGTCGCTTGCCTCCGGGCGGGCAGAGAAGCGCGGCATATTTCATTCTTTCCGGGGGATTCCGCCGGATACCGGGTACCCGGCGGAATCGGATGTTCAGTCTATGCCCAACAGGCGGGCGGCGTTGCCGTAGAGCGACAGTTCAAGCGCTTCAGGATCCCACGGACGCTTCTTCCAGCCTTCGATGGTCTGCTTCAGGCTGCGTTCGGGGTAGGTGCTGCCGAAGATGGTGCGGTACTTCAGGAAGGAGTTGGCCGCTTCAATGTAAGTATCAGCAAAGGGCATGCAGTCGATGTACACATAGCAGTCGGGCACCAGATAGACATTGGGGCAGCGCATGGCTACGGCGAGCATACGTTCCACATGCGGCCAGCAGGCGTGGGCCACCACAATTTTCATATCAGGATAGCGAGTGGCGACATGCTGGACGATGATGGGATCGGAATAGCTGAGGTCGGGGCCGAGGGCAGCGCTGACGCTCATGACGAGAATGCCGCCGAGTTCGTGGCACTTATCGTACACGGGAGTGAAAACGGGGTCGTCGCCCTTAAGCGGGGGATTGAGCCAGCCCGGATCCACGCTGATGCCCTTGAAGCCCAGCTTGGAAATGCAGCGCTCCACTTCTTCCACGGCGTCGGGGTCGCAGGGGTCGATACCGGCGAAGGGAATGAATCTCCCCGGATATTTCTGGGTGAGTTCATACAGGTCGTCGTTGCTCACCACACCGAAGTCGTCGGCATGGCGGCCCATGAGGACGGCCTTCACAATGCCGTTGTCGTCCATTTCCTTGACAAAGGCGTCCATGTCATGAGCATCGGCAGTCACGTTCGGTTCACGGCCGAGTTCAAAGGCGCCCCATTCCGCAGGATCGGCAGGAAGCGGACGCCACGGTTTGTAGAGGCTCAGATTAAGATAGCTCTTGTACGGAGGACGGGCACGAAAATCAATAATCATGGTATAGCTCCTTATGACATTGGGGGGCATTTTCATGCCCCCTTTTTTGCCTTTGTGTGCTGCTTACTTGATCAGACCGACTTCCTTGTAGTACTTGGCGGCGCCGGGATGCAGAGGAGCACCGGTATCAAGGCCGGCCTTTTCAGCGGTGCAGTTGCTCCACGCGGCGTTGCCCTTGCGGATATCGTCGAGGTTGGTAATGAAAGCCTTGGTGATCCTGTAGGCGAGGTCTTCGTCCATGTCGGCGCGGACCAGGAGTTCGTTGCAGGTGGCCACCGTCTTGATTTCCTTGCCGACATGTCCCTTGAAGAGGTGGGCGGGAATGGTGCCGGGAGTCAGGCCGTACTTCTTGCTCACGGTTTCGATGACTTTTTCATCAAGAGGCAGCCACACGAGGTCGACGGACTGAACGAGTTCGGTGAAGAACCAGGATTCGCCGGGGCCGACCCACACGATAGCGTCGAGCTGGCCGTCCTTCATCATGTTCACAACGTCGTCGAAGTTGTTGTTGTACAGCTTGCTGCCCCAGTCCTTGAGTTCCTTGTAGGAAGTTCCGTAGGCTTCGAGTACCCAGCCGAAGTAGGTATGTTCGGAGCTGCCGACGGCGCCGTGAGACAGACGTATCTTTTTCTTTTCCTTGATGAACTGCTCAATGGAGGTGATGCCGGACTTCTTGGTGACCACGAAGTGCAGGGGGGCGGTGTCGTTCAGATTGGCAAAGGCGGCCACATTGGTGTAGGCCTTCTTGAACGGATCACGGCCTTCAATGGCGGCCATGTTCGAGGGGCGCATGCCGATGGCGATATCGGCCTTGTGCTGCTGCAGCATGGCCACGTTGGACATGGAGCTGCCCGGCAGCATGGTCACTTCGTATTCGGGATTCGCGTCAGTAAAAGCTTTGGCCACAAGGCCCATGCCCAGATACCAGCCTCCGGAGACGGGGCCGGAAACTGCGGTGAGTTTCTTCTCTGCGGCGTTGCCGGGGTAGGGGAGCATGGTGATCGCAAGGGCCACAAGTGCTGCGGAGAGAAGTTTGCGCATGGAGTTCCTCCTGCTGTTAGGGTGAATGGCGCTGCGTTAGGCCGCAGCGGGAGTTACGTTTCTGGACCGGAACTTCTGGAAGAAGAAAACGAGAGCCAGAGAACCGAGACCGGCAAGATCGGTGAGCGTTCCGGGGTAGAACAGCATCAGACCGCTCATGATGAGAAGAATACGTTCCCACAGCTGGCAACGGCAGACCAGCCAGTTCTGCATGCCCGCGGCAAGGCTGAGGGCGCCGATGACGGCGGAAGCGAAGGCCAGACCTATTTCCGTCCAGGTACCTTCCATGAGCAGGGCGGGCTCAAACACGAACATGACGGGAACAATGAAGGCGGCTATGCCCAGTTTCATGGAGGTGACGCCCGTCTCCATGGCGTTTGCCTCTGCTATTGCCGCCCCTGCGTATGCTGCTAGACACACTGGTGGTGTTATGACGGACAGGATGGCATAGAAGTATACGAACATGTGGGCGGCCACGGCGGGAATGCCGACCTTCATGAGTGCGGGAGCACCGAGGGTGGCCACGATGATGTAGGCGGGAGCTGTGGGGAGGCCCATGCCGAGCACGATGCAGGTGAGCATGAGGAGGAAGAGCAGGAGCAGGAGATTGCCGTCAGCGAATTCCGTGATGACGAGGATGAACTTGTAGCCGACGCCCGTGAGGCTCACGATACCGATGATGATACCGGCGCAGGCACAGCTTGCGGAGACCATCAGGGAGTTCTTGGCGGAAAGTTCAAGGGCATACAGGAAGCGCTTCAGGGTGAAGCGGGTTTCTTCCCTGAAGAGACTGAGCAGGATGATGCATACCGTACCGTAGAAGGCGCAGGCCGTGACGCTCCGCCCCATCAGAAGAATCGTGATGAGGAACACCAGCGGGAACATGTAGTACAGTCTGCGAATAACTTCGGAGGCTTTGGGAATGAGATCGGGCGGGATGGCGCCCATGTTCTTGCGTACAGCCTCAAAGTGAATACAGAGATACAGGGTGAGGTAGTAGAGGACGGAGGGAATGAGTGCAGCTTGAGCGATGGTGAGGTAGCTTACGCCCACAACATCGGCCATGATGAAGGCCGCTGCGCCCATGATGGGAGGCATCATCTGGCCGCCGGTGGAGGCCACGGCTTCCACGGCGCCGGCAAAATGAGGCTCATAGCCTACTTTTTTCATGAGGGGAATGGTGAAAGTGCCCGTGCCGTACACGTTGGAAGCTGCGGAACCGTTGATGGTGCCGAACAGGGCGGAAGCAAAAATGGCCACTTTGGCAGGGCCGCCTTTAGCTTTTTTCGTAAGCAGGCAGGAGAGGGACATGAACACCGAGCTCATGTTGGAACATTCGAGAAATGCCCCGAACATGACGAAGGCGAATATCATGCCGGCGGCCGCGCCGAGGGGTACGCCGTAGATACCGTCGGTGAGCAGGAAGAGCTGTTCAATGAGGCGTTCGTATTCGATGCCGTTATGGGCGAGTCCGCCGGGCATATGTTCGCCCCAGATGCCGTAGGCAAGAAACGCCAGGGAGATGATGACGAGAGAAAGGCCGGAGGTCCGGCGGGTGATTTCAAGGGTGACGATGATGAGACCGGTACCGTAGAAGATATCGAGAGAGGTCACATCATCAATGTATTTTATGCGTTCGGCCAGGGCTTCAGCCTGCTGGAAGACATAGATGTTGATGGCGACCGCCAGGGCGATCAACAGCAGATCCATCAGAAGGAACAGAGGATTTTCTTTCTCCCCTGGTTTTACCTTGACGGGCGGGATCAGCATGAAGGTAAGCACGGCGATGAGGCTGAGATGCGTGCCGCGCAGGATGTGCGTGTCGGTGACGCCGAAACCGCCGGTGAAGTATATTTGGAAAATGGAAAGGATGATGGCAACGACAGTCACCACCGGTTTCAGGGTTGATCGATCAAAAGCCAGAGACATGAGTAACCTCCTTGCACAGGGATTTCAGCATGCGGGGAACATACTGAAGAGCAGAGGCCGGGGGCTTGGGCCTTGCTCGGGGACAGTCTTTCTTCCTGTGGAAATCGGACTGCCGATCGTTGTTCGTCCTGACAGACGTTTGTATCTGCTTTCAGCGGCGAACCTGTTTCGGAGGTATCGCGGGGGACGATACCTCCGTTTGTTTTTCAGTGCATTAGAATTGATAGGCGAGACGGAAACCGTCCCATACGCCGTTGATGATCTTGCCCACCTTTTTGCAGTCGCCCACGCGCACAAAGTCGATCTCGGCTTCCGCCAGACTGCGGCACAACTCCGTATCGGGTCTGTACCCCAGGGCCAGTACAATGGTATCGAAGCCCTTCAGCGTTTTTTCCAGATAAGGCGTGCGGATATTCACGCTGCCGTCCGTGCCGAGGGAAAGAACTTCCGTTTCCGTGAGGCAGGAGACGTTGAGTTCCGCAAGCCTGGGCATGAGCATCTGGCGCGTTTTATATTCCATGTCGAGGGCGATGCCGTCGCGCAGCTCCACGATAGTCACTTTCCTGCCCTTGTCTGCAAGAAATTCCGCCGTTTCACTTCCCACAAGGCCTCCGCCTACCACGAGGCAGGTATGCCCGGCTTCCTTTTTCCCTTCCAGAATGTCCTGGGCGAGTACATAATCTGCCCCCTTGCAGAAGGCGGGAAGAATGGGCTGTCCGCCTGTAGCCACCACGACATGGTCGGCCTGCAGAGCCTTTATGTCTTCCGCCGTGGCGCGGGTCTGAAGGCGTACCTCCACACCGGCCTTGGGGAGCATGACGGCAAAGTAGTTGCCGAGAGCAGCAAAAACGCCTTTTCCGGGAGGAAGGGCCGCAGCGTTGGCAAGGCCGCCGAGACGCGAGGAAGCCTCAAACAGCACAACTTTGTGCCCACGCTGTGCGGCTGTGAGCGCTACTTCACAGCCGGCAGGACCTCCACCTAACACTACGATTTTTTTCGATTTCTGAGCTGGAGTCAAGGGGTAGTCACCTTCATAGCCCGTGCGGGGGTTCACGGCGCAGGATATCGGGCGACATTCGTTGAGCATTCCGGTGCAGCCTTCGTTGCAACCGATGCAGGGAAGAATTTCATTGTCGCGGCCTTCCGCCAGCTTGACGGGCAGATAGGGATCGGCCAGCAGGGCGCGACCCATGGCCACAATGTCGGCCTTTCCGGAAGAAACTATGCCTTCAGCGGTCTTGCGGTTGTATATTCTGCCTACCACAGCCACGGGAATACGGGACTCTATGGCTTGCTTGATGGTCGCTGCGCGGTCGGCATTCCATCCTTCCGGCACGCTGGCCGGAGGAATAATGTATTCCACTGTTTCGCCGATACCGATAGACAGGTTCAGCATGTCCACGCCGTGATCCGTCATGGCCTTGCAGATGGCGACGGCCTGTTCCATATCTATGCCGCCTGGCATGAATTCCATCATGCTGAAGCGGAAAAGCACGGGATAGTCTTTCCCCACCTGGCTGCGTACTGCGGCCAGCACTTCCAGCGGGAAGCGCAGACGATTTTCCAAGCTTCCGCCATAGGCGTCTTCCCGGTGATTGGTAAGAGGTGAGAGGAACTGATTGATGAGGTAGCCGTGGGCGCCGTGCAGTTCAACGGCATCAAAGCCTGCCTCCACAGCTCTGCGGGCCGCCTGGGCATAGGCTTCCACTAACCCTTCTATCTCCGCAATGTCCATAACCCGGGCATTTTCCGAAGGAGCCAGGCCGGGAAGCATGGACACCAGCATGCGGGGAGTACCGGAAGTGGGGGGATTGCCGAATCGGCCGCCGTGCTGCAGCTGGACAGCTATTTTTCCGTCATGTTTGTGCACGGCTGAGGTCAGCTGGGAAAGCCCCTTGATCATGAAGTCGTCGGAAATCCCCAGGCCGAGATCGAAACTGTTTCCGCTGCGGGTGATATAGGTGGCTTCAACAATATTCATGCCTACGCCGCCCTTGGCGCGTTCGGCGTGATAGCGGATGAGCTTGTCCGTCACTTCACCGTTGACGGCGGCGTGGTAGGAAGCCATGGCCGGCATGATGATACGGTTTTTCAAGGTCAAGCTGTTGATGCGGATGGGGGTGAACAAGACGGAATTATTCATTATTTTTTCTCCGTAACAGTCTTTCCGGCGGAGCTGTTTCCGCGTATGGAGCTTTCCCCGACGGCATGTTTTCGGGCAGTTACAGCGTGTCGAAAAAGGGGAAAAAGCCTTTACCAAACACCCTGATATTAATCGTCTAAAAAATTG
>NZ_DYZA01000065.1 GCF_020741395.1 Mailhella massiliensis
CCTGAAATAAACATCCGCTACGTATTCTTTCATAACCTTTCCCAGCAGAAACAACGGAAAGGAAGGTTTCGTAATACGTTAAATCATCAGCAGTTTCCTTATTATGATACAGGTTATAGAAATACTATGAAGAAAAAAAAAGAAAAAAACGCATGCATGAAAAGGGAGAAAACCTTGACCTTCGGAACTTTTCGGGAATATGCTGATCATAACCAGTGAACCTCAGCCATGGGGAAACACAATGAAAAACAAAAGACTGCCTTCTCAGGATGAAAGATTCAGGAAGCAGCGCCGGCGCGTTCTGGCCGCCCTTGCCGTGACAGGTGTGGTGTACAGTTCCCCCGTGCTGTTTTCCATCAACGAAGCCTGTGCCGCCAGCCGCCCCTCGCGCCCCAGCCGGAGGCCCTCCAAGCCTTCCCGCAGGAGTCGCCCTTCCCGCAGACCTTCCCGGCCTTCACCTCCCAGCCGGCGCTCACGTCCGAGCAGGCCGCGGCCGCCCCATCCTGCTTCCCGCAGAAGCAGGCCTTCGCGCCCGGGCAGGCCTCCCGTACCTCCCCCCCCGCCCCCGCGCTTCCCTCTGTAACGGCTTTCCCTTCAGGGCGGGGAGGCTGAACTTCCTTTAATACGGGGCATGCCCCTCCTTCAAGCATCCCCTCACACAAGGGGGGACTCCAGAAAGAGCCGCGCCTCAGCGCTTTCCTCCCGCAGCGCTACGGGCACGGCTCTCTCTTCGAGAGGAAAAGACGTCATTTCCTTCCTTCCCGCCTTGCCTTTTCCGGGAGAATAAGCTCCCCCGCTATCTCCACGGCCGTGTTCTCTCTGTCGCCGGAAAAATACTACAGAGAGCCCCGGCCGCAGGTGAAAACATGACGGATGTACTCTTTGCCGGTATCCGGCAGCCCGTGCGCTTTCTCCACTGCCCGATGCTGCTTCAGCAGGTACGGCGTTTTTTTCATGCCTGGCCGCATGAAGTGCTGTCCCGACCCGCCGGAGAACCCCTCATACAGGTACGCGCTTTCGGACGGGAGGCAGGCAGCTACGACATACGCGCGCCATGGATTGCAGACTCCCTGCGGGAGCCTGCCACGGCAAGCGCCTTGTGCAGCCTTGCCATTGAACTTGTGGCCGCGTTCTGCGAAGAGCACCCGCAGATCACCTGTCTGCACGCGGCGGCCGTGCGCCTCGGCAACAACACGGCTCTTCTTCTCGGCAATAACCGCGCCGGAAAAAGTACCCTCGTCACCGGCCTCATGGCCCATGGACAGACCTGCCTGGGAGACGACCTCGTAGGCGTCACGGAAAAGGGGGAACTTTTGTCCTTCGGGATTCCTCCAAGACTCCGGCTTCCCCTGCCTCCCTCCGGGACTCTCACAGAATTCGTCATGAAAAACAAAGGGATCAGGGATGATCTCTACCAGTATGTGAGGGCGGGGCATGTCCTCTGCGCCCCTTTCGGGCAGCTTTCGCCCTTGACGCACATCATCATGCTGCAACGCATGAGCACGGGAAACGCCCAACTTATGCGCATCGGGCAGAGTTCCGGCCTCATACAGCTTCTGCCGCACTATGTCATGCGCAAAGGCTCCGCCGAAACCGTGCTCCGGCAGGCTTCTCGGCTGACAAAGGAGACTCCCGTACTGCTTTTCCGTTATGCCGACCTCGATGAAGCTGCGGCTTTTCTGCAAAGCGATCTCGAAATTTCCTCCGCCGCTTCGCAGCAATCCCCAGGCATGCAGGACTTCCTGCCGGACTTCTCCCTTACTGCCGGGCGTGCGGGGGAAGGCCCGCTTTCCCCGATCTGCTATATCCAGGCCCCCGGCGCGCGCCTGCGGATGGAACACGGCAGCGCCTTTCTGATAGACGGCGCTTCCAGCACTGTTTACGGGCTGAACAGCCTGGGAGAAAGCATCTGGAGCATGCTGAAACAGCCTTTGAGCGAGGCGGAAGCAGCCTTTTTATTGCGGGAGGCCTTTCAGGAGGTGGATAAGGGCCGCATAGAAAGCGATATCATCCAGCTGTTTTCCTTATTAAAGGAGAGAAAACTCATCGTGGAGCATAGGACCGAAGGCTGACTTGCCCTTTGTACGGCCCTTTCCGTAAGGCCGGGGAAACGACAGATTCCGGGCCTGCAACCTTTGCCCGGCTTCTTCTCATGCGGCGCATTGTATTTTCCGGGCATATTGCGTATGTTCTTCCCAACGCCTGTGAGGTCTGCCATGCCTGAAACTTTCCGCATATTCCGTTCCCTTCTCTTTGTCCTTTTCTTCCTGACCCTTGCCGGGAGTGGCCATGCCTGGGCGGGAGAAAAGGTCTGGCGCGTGCTGTATGTGGAAGGCGGTCCTTTTTCCAATTATCAGCAGACGCTTGCCCACACGGCGCGAGGCCTTGAAAAGCTGGGGCTCATCGACAACGGTCAGGTGGCTATACCGACAGGCACGGAATCCACCAGTGCCATGTGGCTGTGGCTGGCCGATCATGCCAAGGGCCGCGTCAAATTCCTGCGCGACGGCCACTATTCCGCAGAGTGGGACGCCGTGGCGCGCAAGAGCATACGGGAAGCTATCATCGAACGGGTACGGGAACGCAAGGACGTGGACATGATCATTGCCATGGGTACTTGGAGCGGACTCGATATGAGCTCGGAAGATCTGGGTATTCCTGTATTTTCCATGAGTGTGACCGACGCCGTGAGCGCGGGTATCGTGGCTTCCGCCGAAGATTCCGGCAAGGACAACGTCCATGCTCAGCTGGAGCCCGGGCGCTTCCGCCGCCAGATATCCATGTTCCATGAAATTTTCCACTTCAAGAAACTCGGTGTGCCCTTTGAAGATACTCCCGAAGGCCGCAACACCGCCGCCATGGACGAAATAGAACAGACGGCAAAGGAGCTCGGCATCGAACTGGTGCTCCGTTCCGCCCCTCTGGATCTGCCCGACCCGGAGGCCGCCTTCAGGAACCTCATGGGCTGTGTGACGGAGCTTTCCCAGGAGGCGGACGCCCTTTACCTCACCTATACCTCCACGCCCATGGACAAGATCCCGGAGCTCATGGTTCCCGTCATTAATGCGGGCATTCCCTCCTTTGCCCAGGCCGGGCCGCAGCTTGTGGAATACGGCGTGCTCATGAGCCTTGCCCAAGCCAGTTTCGCGGACATAGGGCAGTTCGAGGCCGAGGCCATAGCCGCCGTCATCCAGGGGAAAAAGCCCCGGGAAGTGAGCCAGATATTTGAACCCGAACTGGGCCTTGCCATCAATCTGAAAACAGCCATGCGCATAGGCTGGAACCCTCCTCTGGAAATTCTCGCTGCCGTGGATGAAATCTACCAGCAAATCCCGGCGGCTAACCATGAGTGATCTTCGCCTCCGCAGACTCCTCACAGGGGGCATACTCGCCCTGCTCTGCGCCCAGCTTCTCTACGGCGCCCTCATGCTCTCCGCACTATACAAGCAGTATCAGGAGCCGGTATTTCAGATAAACGGGCTGGTCTGCCGCGATATCGCCGATCACCTCGGCCTTCTGGTACGCGTAGGCAAAAGTCTCAGGCCTCAGACGGTGGAACGCTTTCTTTCCCTTTACCGCACAAGGACGGAGGCGGAAAACATCGCCGTAACCGATGCCTCCGGTAAAATCATTTTCCAGTGGGACCGGAACGAGAAAGCGGAGCTTTTCTCCCCCCCGGATGCGAAGGCCGTATTCGGCAACGTGCGGAAGTTCTCCACGGACGACAGCTTCTGGACCACCTGCCCCATCCTGGGCAGAAAGGACGCCGTGGCCGGGCATGTGTTCATGGCCCTCAACAAAACCCGCATTTCCCATCTCATCGCTCAGGCGGCGCAAAGTCAGCTCTGGATTTTTCTCGGCATATCCCTGGGGGAATGCGCCCTTCTGGCAATGCTCATGCGCTTTCTGGCCTTCCCTCCCGGCAGCAGCAGAAATCCTTCCGGCCTGAAGCTGCGCGTCTGCTTCATGCTTCCGCTCATTCTGGGGCAGATTCTTTTCCTCTTCCTGCTCCGCACGCCTCTTTCCCGTCTTTATGAAGCGGAAATGATCCATACCGGCGACCAGCTCGCCAGACAGATGGCGTGGGATCTGGAACGTCTTGCGGGTATGGGGCTGCCGGTGAGCGGTATTCACGGCATGGAACTGTGGATGATGGAAAGACAGCAACATGTCTCCACCCGGGGCATGGCCGTGTTCGACGTAACGGGACGCATGCACGCCGCCGCCGACGTGAACGGTTATCTGGAAAAGGCCGACTGGCAGCGCCGGGCGGAGGAACAGACCCCTGTCAAACTCGATATATGTCTTCCCTCGGACGGTTCTCCGGCCGGGAGCGTACAGGTGCTCATGGATCCGGCCACCGTGAGGAGCAACCTGCTCTCCGTCATGCTGGACAACCTGACCATGACGGTGGTTGCCGCGCTCTTTCTTTCCGAGCTGATTTTCCTTCTGCTCATGAGCGGGGGCGGGATGAAGGCCATGTCCACTTCTCCCGATTTCATGCGGCCCATCATTTTCGCCTGCCTCTTCGCTACGGAAATGTCCATGTCCTATGTGCCCATCCGCATCGGAGAACTGGGGCTTGACCTGTTCGGACTTCCGCCCGACGTAGTTTCCGGCCTGCCTGTTTCCTGCGAACTCTTCATGGCGGGGCTCGCCATGTTCGCAGGCGGATTCTGGAGCCAGAAGTCCGGCTGGAAGCCCATGCTGCTTTCCGGTGTACTGCTGGCCTGCCTGGGTTCCTTTGCAAGCTGGCTTTCCCCCACGGCCCTGCCCTTCATCCTCGCCCGAGGCATGTCCGGCCTGGGCTACGGATTCATCAACCTTTCCGCGCAGGTTTTCGTCATAGCCCATTCCTCCGAAAGCAGGCGGGCACACAACCTGGCCTTCATGTTCGCCGGGCTTTACGCGGGCACCCTGTGCGGCAGCACCATGGGCGGCCTTATTGCCGACAGACTCGGCTATCAGGCCGTGTTCCCGGCTTCCGCCGTCATGCTCGTGCTCACCCTGGCTGCTCTCTCGAAGCTCCTTCCGCAAGAAAAATGGCAGAGCGGGGAAAGTTCGGCCGCGCGCCTCAGCTTCCGTGAGGCCTTTGCCTTCCTCTCCGACAGGCACATGGGCTCTCTGCTTCTTTTCTTCATCATACCCAATGCCCTCATCACGGTATGCCTGTTCCAGTTCTTCATGCCTCTTTCCCTGAGTCAGGCCGGCATCTCCCCCGCCACCATAGGCCGCGTCTTTCTGCTGTACTGTATCATCGTCATGTTCGCCGGGCCGCTATTCGGTTCCCTTCTGGACAAGGCGAAAAGCATGGTGCCCCCACTTATTCTCTCCATGTTCATCGTGGTGCTCAGCCTCATGGCCCTTCTGGTACTGGAGGGACTGCCCGCCGCCATGCTCAGCGTGGCCCTTCTGGCCGTCAACACGGCCATTGCCTCCAACGGGCAGGGGGCTTACGCCCTCTCCCTGCCCGCAGCGCAGAACTTCGGCCGCGCCCGCACCATGGGCTTCTATAACGTGGCCATGCGCATAGGCCAGGTGCTCGGCCCGCTGAGCCTCGGCATCATGATGTCGTTGTGGAATGCCCGCACGGGCATCACCGTGCTCGCCGTGCTTACCGGCCTCTCGGCCCTGCTTTTCGCTGCCTTCAGCCTTATCCGCTCTTCTTCCAAGGAATCCTGATGCCTTTGCTTTTTCTGCGCAGAAAGGCCCTGCGCCATAACCTCGCCCTCGCCAATGAGCTGTGCCGCCGTACCGGAGCGGCGTGCATGTTCGTGTTCAAGGAAGCTCCGCTCCACGCGAAGCTCGTCTCCTCCCTGCTTGAAAAATCCCCCGTGCGCAGGCTCGGCATTGTGGCCTGGCCCGGCGAGGCCGTTTCTTTTCCTGAAGGGGTGAGCCTGCACCATGTGTATGCACCCTCCCCTCAGTCTACGGAACAGGCCGCGCATTGCCGGTGCGTATATATCGACTCTCTCTATGCCGCAACCATGCTGCATGCCGCATGCCGCGGCCCTCTTCCCGAAGTGCGTATTTCCCTGGAAGTGGGCGACTTGCGCGACGGCGTCCTGCCGGAAGAACTCCCTGCGCTCTGTGAAGCCGTACACCGCCTCGGCCTGCCCCTGCGCGGCCTTTCCGTCAACTTCGCCTGTCTGACAAGCCACGCTCCCACCACGGAACTCCTGTGCTTTGCCGCAACGCAGCTTGAATCTGTGCGCAACTTATGCGTGGAAGGGGGCGATATTTCCGCCGGAGGCACCGATGTGCTGGAACTTGCGGAAAAAGGGCCTCTCCCCCCCGGCATCGGGGAAATCCGCTGCGGCACGGGCGTAATGCTCGGTGTGTACCCCCTTTCCGGTCGCCCCCTGCCCGGAGGCAGGCAGGACACCTTCCGACTGGAGGCCCATGTGATGGAATGTCGTGTGAAAAACGGCCGTATCATGGCTCTTCTGGATGTGGGGAGCTTCCACACCGCACCGGAAAAACTGATTCCCCCACTGCCGGGCATGGCCTTCTGCGGAGCCTCTTCGGCCTATGCTTCCTTCGATGTGACGGACTGCCCGGAAAACATACGCGAAGGCATGTCCCTTTCCTTCGGACTGGAGTATCATTCTCTTTCCCGCGCTCTGATTTCCCGCGCCCTGCCCATGATTTCGGAGGACTCATGAAAGACCTATCGTTCCGCCCCGCACAGGAACAGGATCTGGATGAAATGGTGCGCCTGGAGCTCCGTGTGGAGGCCGCCCTTCCCTCCCGCGATATCTTCGCCGTGGATGAAAAAGAATTCTATCTGCCCATCCTGCGGGGAAAAGGGCATATTCTTCTGGCGTTTGATGAAGAAGAGAGCCTGGCCGGAGCGAGCGTCATACGCTTTCCCGACGCAAACGACCCGGAAAACCTGGGGAGAGGCCTTCTGCCGGAAGAAAGTCTGGAAAGAGTCCGGCACCTCGAATCCGTCTTCGTCCGACCCGACATGCAGGGGCAGAAGCTCGCGGAGCGCCTCGTGCGGGAAAACATGCGCCGCACGGAAAAAAGCGGCCGCACCCTTTCCCTGGCCACGGCATGGCCGGGCAATGCCGCAAGCCTGAAACTGCATCTGAACCTCGGCCTTTTCATCCGTGCCTTCGCCTTCAAATACGGAGGAAAAGCGCGTTTTATCCTCATGAGCGGCGGCATGATCGACGCTCATGCCGAACCCTTGTTCGTGGATGCCATGGATATTGCAGGGCATCGCGCCGCTCTTGATACGGGCCTGGCGGGTGTAGCCCTCCGCCGCACAGAGTACGGCCAATCCTTTCAAGTGGAATACCGGCCTACGGCAAAGCCTGCCGGGCTATGCTGACGGGCGGCTACAGGAACCGCAGCGCTCCGTCAAAAATGCGTGTCATTTCCCATCCTCTTGCTTGCTTCGGCAAGACGCCCTTCCGGCAGAATACGCGGACATCTACGGGGTAGCGCTCTGCTTCCGAAGCGCGGCCCCAAGCTGCCTTCCATGGGAAGAACCCTATTCCCCCTCGCCGCTCTGTCTTCCCACCCGTTTTTCTCCCTTCCCCCATCTTCACAAGAAAAAAGAAGGCTCCCTACCCCGAAAAGAAAAAAAATGCTTGACTGCCCGGGGCAAAACGACTAAACACATTTCTGCAACAGCGAGTTGCTTCGTTCCCCGATAGCTCAATAGGCAGAGCGGGTGACTGTTAATCACTAGGTTGGCGGTTCAAGTCCGTCTCGGGGAGCCAAATTTCAAAGCCTGCGTTTTAGTAGGCTTTTTCATTTTAACAAAAGCGATTCCGAAACCTTCTTCAGGGCAAAGTTTCAAAACCGGGTGTGCGTCTTCTCAGAACACTACGCAACGGAACAGCGCACGAAGAAGGCGACGGCAAAAGTCCGGGGGGAAAAAGGTTCTTCCCCGGAACCTTACCGCCGCCTTGTCTTTTCAGAAAAACTCTACTCCGCCGAACGCCTGAAGCAGAGCATGGTGATATCGTCCGACTGCGCGGCCGTCCCCCGATGCGCCTTCACGGCAGCCAGAACACCGTGCAGCACTTCATCGGGCGAAGCGGAGCGCAAGGTCTCCAGCGTAGCGGCGATGCGCTCTTCTCCGAAAAGTTCCAGCTTTTCGTTCATGGCCTCGGATACGCCGTCGGTATAAAGCAGGCAGTATTCCCCGGGAGCGAGCTCGGCACTGCATGCCTCGTAGTCCATCCCCTGCATGGCCCCCACCAGCGGGCCGCTGGTTTCCGTAAGCATTCTCACCGGTACGGAGGGATCGGGATTGACCACAAAAGGCGGGCAGTGCGCGCCGCTCGCATAGTCCAGCCTGCCGCTCGCCGGATCGAAAAGCCCGATGAACAGGGTGACGAACATGCAGGAGGGATTATTTTCGGCAAGGCGCTCATTGATGCGCAGCATGGCTTCCGAACAGGAAAGACCTTCTGCCAGGGCGTAGCGCACCAGCGTCACCGTCATGGACATGAAGAGAGCTGCGGACACGCCCTTGTCGGAAACATCTCCGATGACCACCGCCTGCCGCCCGTCGGGCACGGTGAAGAAGTCGTACAGATCGCCGCCCACTTCCTTGGCCGGTTCCAGAAAAGCCGCTGCCGAATAGCCGAGGCTTTTCGGCGCGCCGTCCGGCGGAGGCAGGATGCCCATCTGTATGTCGCGCGCGGCGTTCAGTTCACCCTGCATCCTCTGGCGTACGGCCAGAGTGTCCACCAGGCGGTGAATATTTTCATCGAGAGCCTTCACCATGTGGGCGAAGGCCCCGGCAAGCTGGCCCACTTCGTCCGTCCTTTCCACGGGAAGCCCTTCGACAATGTCTTCCGAAAAGCCCACGCCCCGCTCGGAACTGAAATCCTCGCGCGCTATTTCGCCGGCCCTGCGGGTAAGCAGGCGAAGGGGCGCAATGATACGCATGGTGAGTACCAGCATGACAAGAAGGCTCAGCACCAGAAGACCCGCCGCCACGCCGAAGAGATGCCGCGCCAGAGCTTCCGCCGGACCGGTAATGGCTTCCAGTGGAATGAAAGCCCCCACATACCAGTCCATGGCCTTGAAATAGGCCAGGCGATACAGGACGGGTTCTTCCGCCCCTTCCGTATCGCCCTCCAGCGCCGCCCCTTTGCGTACCCTTGCGAGCACCTCTTCGGGGATGGAGGCAAGCGACATGGACATGCCCTTGCCCGCAAGAACGCGGCCATCGGAGGAAATAATGGATATGGAAGCTCCCCTGCTCAGCTCCAGACTGTCCAGCCGCTCCTGTATGCCGAGCACCATACGCCGCTCCAGAAGCTTCCTGCTCTGTTCCGTATCGGCCACAGGATCGGAGAGAAGAAGCGTACCCAGCCCCTTCACAGGCATGAAGCACACCAGCACGGGTACTTCCTGATCCCCGGGACCGGGCAGACGCACCATGGCGAACTGCCCATCTGACAGGGATTCACGGTGCTCCAGCATGGAGTGTATGGACTGCCCCTTGAAATCCTGCCGCCCTTCTTCCATGATCAGCTTGGCAATATCCCCAGCAAGCACCTCATTGCCTTCCTTATCATAAAAGGCAAGATACACGCCGCCGGATACAAGCACCTTCCTCCACTGGGCGAGGCTCTGCAGCACCTCTTCCTCGTGCTCGGAAAGCAACATGTCACGTATCATGGCGCCGTACTGACGGAGGTTGCGCTTGGACTCCAGCACCGATTCCACCTCGGAGGTGAGCAGGTGCAGGTAGCGGACGCTCAGGCTGTCTTCCACCAGCATGACGGTATTGACGAACGATTCCCGCTCTCTCTGCATGGCGCTTTCCAGAAGGCTTGCACGGCTGAAAAGAATAATGGGAACCGCTGCAAGGCTGATAGCACAGCCTACGAGCAGAAAAAGCTTGCTGCGCAGAGAAAAATTCATGCCTCTTCCCCCTCCATGCGCTGAAGTTTCTTGCGCAGGCCTTCACGGGTGATTCCCAGAAGCTCCGCCGCCTTCACCTTCCGCCCGCCGGAGAGTTCCAGCGCTCGGCGTATGATGATTTCTTCCGCTTTCTGGAGGTTGAGGGGCAGCTCCAACGCCTCCGGCTCCCCTTCCTGTTCCCTCCGGCACAGGTATTCCTTCCCCGCCTCAGATTCCAGGATACGACGGGACAAGTGCGAAAGCTCCACCACCTCGCCCGGCGTGAGAGCTGCCGCACGCTTCATTTCATTGTTGAGTTCCCGCACGTTGCCCGGCCAGGGATAGCGCAGAAAAAGCCCCTGTACCGCCGGGGAAAGCATGAGCCTTTCCCTTCCCATCTCCGCGCAGTAGCGCTCCAGAAAAGACTGGGCCAGAAGAAGGATATCGTCCCCACGTTCGCAAAGCGGCGGCAGGCGCAGCTCCACCACGTTGACGCGGTAAAAAAGATCCTCGCGGAAGCGCCCTTCTTTCACCGCTTCCTCCAAGTTGACGTTGGTGGCGGAAACAAGGTTGATATCCACATGCACGGGCGTGGCGCTGCCCACGCGCATGACTTCCTCCTCTTCCAGTACGCGCAGAAGCTTGGCCTGGTTGGGAAGGCTCATTTCCGCAAGCTCGTCCAGAAAAAGCGTCCCGCCGCTCGCCTCTTCCACAAGCCCCTTGCGGGCCGTCACGCCTGTGGCCACGCCCTTTTCTATACCGAACATGGCGCTTTCAAACAGCGTATCGGGAATGGCCGTGCAGTTCACAGCGATGAAAGGCCCGCGGCTGCGCGGAGACTGATGGTGCAGAAAGCGTGCCAGCACTTCCTTACCTGTGCCCGTAGGACCGAGAATAAGCGTATTGATGGGCCGCCTGGCAATGGAACGGGCCATCTCAAACACGCGGCGCATAGGTTCGCTCTGGCCTATGATACCGTTGCCGGGCGAATACAGGGCTTCCACACTCTTCTGCAACTCGTCGTTTTTTTCCAGAAGTACCCTGTGCAGGGCTTCAAGTTCGGCATTCTTGGCGCGAAGCTGCTGTATGAGCTGACTGTTCTGAAATTCGCGCGCTTCCACGCGCACCAGCATCATACCGAAGGCTTCGGCAAGGCGCACCAGCTCATCCGGCCCGGAACCGTCACGGGTCAGATCGAAAAGCCGGTCCGTATCTGCGTGCTTGCCCAGGGCCAGCTCCCCGCAAAGATCCGTCAGCAAAGGCAGCAGCCTGTCCGTCCCCTTATTCTCCACCTTCTCTCTCCTTCATATCTTGTCCCTTCCCGGCAGGCGGAGCCATGCGCTCCCTTCCCCGCTCCGGACTTTCCCGGATCCACACCGTTGTCCGGTGGACACTATCTTTACGCCGGAAACTAAGTACGCTCCAGGCTCTGTACCCAGCGCAACACTTCCGCCACCGGGCCTATGAGGTCCTGCGGGATATAGGCGTTCTCCGTACCGTCGCGGTACAACGCCTGCGCCAGAGGCACGTTGCGCATGATGGGAATACCTTCCTGCTTCGCCACTTCCATCATCCGCTGCGCAAGGTAGCCCTCTCCCTTGGCCAATACCACGGGCAGGGGAGTCCTGTCCTTTTCATAATCCAAAGCCACGGCGTAATGGGTCGGGTTAGTCACAAGCACCTTCGCTTTTCTCACATTGTCAAGGGAGTTCTGGGCGATCATTTCCTTATGCAGCTGCTTACGCTTGCTCTTGATATGCGGGTCGCCCTCACTTTCCTTGAATTCTCTCTTCACCTCGTCCTTGCTCATCATGTGGTTCTGATTGTACTTGTAGCGCTGGTACAGATAGTCCAGAGCCGCAATGACGCAGAAAGCCCCGGCCGAGATAAGCACAAGATCGTTCGCTGCCGAACCTATGACTGTCCACATGGCTCCTATGCCGCTTTTCGGCATACCGAAAAGCACAGGCAGGTAGTCGCTGAGCACCATGTACACCACGCCCCCGAGCACCCCCACTTTAATGAGGTTCTTGACCAGCTCAAAAAGGTTCTTCATGGAAAAGACTTTCTGAAACCACTTTTTCGGGTCAAGATTCTCCAATTTGGGCATGGCGGCCTTCACGGCGAAAAGCACGCCCGTCTGTGCGAGAGTGCTCACAAGGGCCACAACCATGACTACACCCACCAGCGGAGCCACGAGCATGATGGAGGCGTCGATGATAAAAGGCGCAACCTTGGCCATGGCCTCATGAAAAGGCAGGGACATGAACTGCATAGGCACAAGCACCATGCCCTGAAGCGTATCGAAAATATTCCCGGCATTGGCGGCAAGATACACTCCCACCGCAAGTATGGTAAGCGCAGGCGCGATATCCTGCCCTTTACATACATCGCCTTTTTCCCGGGCTTCCCGCAATCGTTTTGGTGTAGGCTGTTCTGTTTTTTCGTCGCTCATGGCAGAAGCACCCGCAAATACTGCAAATCGGAACCGAAGGAATCAAACATGCCCACCGCCCCGGTCATGAGCATGCTGAAATAGAAAATAAGCAGCAGGGAGGCAAGACCGCTCTTCACCGGCATGGCCAGCACATAGACGTTGAGCTGGGAGGCGAAGCGGTTGATGAGCCCGAGGGAAATGTCGGTAAGCAGACAGGCCACCACCACGGGGCCGGCAAGCAGCATCATGTCGAGCGCAAGGTCGCTTACCTTTTCCGCAAAGAACAACGGCAGCGCGGGTCGTTCAAACAGCGCGGAAGGCAGCAGGGAAAAAACGGGCCAGCACTCATAACTTGCATAGACGATGCCGAGAAAGGTGAGAAAGGCCCCTGTGGAAAAAAACACATACACGGCGCTCTGAAAGAAAAAAGAGCCCGTGGGCGAGGTCTGTTCACCGGCCAGGGGATCGGTTTCCGTAGCCTGGCCCGCGCCTCGCTGGTTGTCGATGAAAAAGCCCGCGCACTGTATGGTCCAGAACAACATGCCTGCAAGAAGGCCCATGAGCATGCCGAGAAAGACTTCCTTGGCGACAAGCGCACCCATGTGCAGACCGGAAACCAGGGTAAGACCATCCCAAGGGGGAAGCTGGCCGAGCAACATGGGGTGCAGCACCATATAGCAGGCCAGCACGAGGGTGAAGCGCAGCTGCCCCGTCACCAGCGTGCCCCCCATGAAGGGGGCCGTCTGCATGAGCATGAAAAGGCGCGGCGTCCCCAGAAGGAACGCCAGAAGATGCTGCTGCGGCGAAAATCCCCAGAACAGACCGGTATCCACGCTTCACGCCCCCCAGAGCCCTGCTTTTTTCATCTCCTCTTCCTTTTCGCGGAAAAAAGGACAGACAAACCTCTTCTGCGAAAAAAGCCTAGAGCAGATAAAATCTTGTAAATATCTCGTCGGCATAGCGGAGAATCTCGCCGGACATCCAGCCGCCCAGAAGGAACAGGGAAAGGACCACGGCTATGAGCTTCACACCGAAGGTGAGTGTCTGTTCCTGAAGCTGTGTCACCGCCTGCACCAGGCTGAGCACTATGCCGATCACCGACGCAATGACGATGGGAGGCAGAGAGATCACAAGCACCAGATACAGAGCCTGGCTGGCATAGTCCATAGCGATGCTGTTCATGCCTACTCCTATATCCTGATGCGGCTCACGGGCTGCACCGAGATTTCCGGCGTCACTTCCTGATAGGCCATGACGGGCAATTCATAATACTTGCTCTCGATGAGGCGGCGCACATAGCGCCGTATGTCCATGGATGCCATGAGTACGGGCTTCTGCGTGCTGCCTTTATGCTTGCCCACGGCCTCGCCCACGGCTTTGATGATGCGCTGCGAAGTGTCCGGGTCGAGCGAAAGGAAGGCTCCGGCCGAAGTCTGGCGCACGGCCTTGCGTATGGTTTCCTCAAGGGAAGGATCCATGAGTATGGCGGGGAGCATGTTCTGTCCGCGCGAATACATGTAGCTTATCTGCCGCTTCAGGGCGCTGCGCACATATTCGGTGAGCATGACCACATCCTTTTCCTTGGGGCTCCACTCGATGAGCGCCTCAAGAATACTGCGAAGATCGCGTATGGAAATCTGTTCCTGCACCAGGCGCTGGAAAATTTCCGCGATGCGCTGCACGGGCAGAAGGCGCGTCACTTCACGGACAAGATCGGGCGCGCGCTCTTCCATGCGGTCAAGCAGATACTTGCTTTCCTGCATTCCGAGGAAACTGGACGCATGACGGGAAAGCAGAAGCGAAAGGTGATAGGCCAGGATGCGGGCATGGGGCATGCAGGTGATACCCGCCTGCTCAAGGCGCGCCCTGTCTTCATCGGCCACCCACAAAGGATCCACATCCGGCAGGAAGGGATCGCCTTCATGGCAGGAAACGCCGAGCAGCTCCAGATTGACCTTCTTTTCCCGCACAATGACCATACCCTTCACAAGCCTTCCGTGAGCCATGGGGATTTCATTGAGGTTGAGCATGTAGCCCAAGGAAGGCAAGCTGGGATTGGGCCGGATGTTGATACCCGGGAAAGGCACCCCAAGGTCGAAATAAAGCGCACGCCGGAGGCTGGAAAGCTCATCGTTCAACGAATCATAGTCCATGGATTCGCCGATATCGGGCGCAATATCCAGAATGATGGGCACTGTGGGGGAAAAGTCGTCCTGCGGGCCGGAGGAACGGCGGGGCCTTTTCTCCGCCGCCGGGGCGAGGGAACGGGAAAGCTCGGCCTTGCTGTCCTTCTTTTGCGGAGCGGAAGCTATGCGCTCCAGTACATAGCCGAAGCCGCCCACGGCAAAAGCCAGGGTAAAAAGCTGCGGCTTGGGGAAACCGGGAATGAGGGCGAAGAGGAAGATCAGCGCGCCCGCCATCTGCAGGGCCTTGGGCTGGGCGAAGAACTGCTGCCCCACTTGTGCACCCACGTTGTCGCCGCTGTCGCCGGAACGGGTGATGAGGATACCTGCGGAAATGGACACCAGGAGCGAGGGAATCTGGGAAACCAGGCCGTCGCCGATGGTGAGGATGCCGTAGGTGTGCATGGCCTGCCCGGCTGTCATGCCGTGCTGGGTTATGCCGATGATGGTGCCGCCCACGATATTGATGACGGCGATGATCATGCCGGCGATACTGTCGCCCTTCACGAACTTCATGGCGCCGTCCATGGCTCCGTACATCTGGCTTTCCAGCTGCACGCGGTTGCGTCGATCCTGAGCTTCCGCCATGTCTATGACGCCCGCGCGCATGTCCGCGTCGATGGACATCTGCTTACCGGGCATGGCGTCCAGCGTGAAACGCGCGCCTACTTCAGCCACACGCTCCGCACCCTTGGCTATAACGAGGAACTGCACGATGGTGAGGATGATGAATACCACAGCGCCCACCACAAAGTTGCCGCCCAGAGCAAATTCGCCGAAGGTGAAGATGATCTCGCCAGCGTCCGCCTGAAGCAGAATAAGGCGCGTGGTAGTGATGTTCAGGCCCACACGAAAAAGCGTGGTGAAGAGCAGCATGGTGGGGAAGGAGGAAAAGTCCAGCGCCGTCTTCACATACATGGACATCATGAGCATGAGAAACGACAACGTCATGTTCACGCCGATGAGCGTGTCCACCAGCGGGGTGGGCAGGGGCACGATCATGAGCGCCACCACCACCACGAGCAGCATGACCATGGTGATATCGTTGTGGCGCGTCATCAGACTGACGCCGCGCGACGCCTTTTCCATCAAGCTCATGCGTTCTTTCCTCCACCGGCAAGGAACAGGTATTCGTCAAGGGCGGCGCGGGCCTCTTCCCTACGGCCTTCCAGCCAGAGGGCCTGCGCCTTCATGAGGTGCAGCGCGGCCTGGCGGGAAGAAAGCACCCTTCCACTCATGGCGCCGCGCAGATATTCCAATGCCTTTGCGCCCTGCCCTTCGTCTATGGCGAGGGCGGCAAGGCCCGCAAGCGCCAGCCTGTCCGGTTCCTGCCCGGGCGCAAGGGCGGCAAGGGCGGCATAGATTCTGCCCGCCCGGGCCTGCTGCCCCATGCGCAGCATCATATAGCCAAGCACATGCAGGGTACGCCGCTGTTGCTCTTGCAGCACACCCATGTCAGCCTCCTATCATCAGGCCGAGGTAGGCCTGCAAAAGCTGCCCGTTCTGCAGAAGGGGCGTCAGCTCCTCCGAGAGCATGGCCTGAACGGCAGGATCGGAACTGCCTTCCAGGTCGCGCAGACAGGATTCCAGGGTGCCGGAAAAAATTTCCGGGTTCAACATGGAGCCGTCCCCCACGTCGGGACAGAGGGCCTGCTCCACAAGCTGCCAGGCATTGCCCGGGGCGTAGAGTTCCTCAAGGCCCGGCTCGTTCAGAGCGTTGGAGGCCAGTTCCCGGGCCCTCGGCAGGTTCGCGGGTTCCGGCATGTCCATGACATGCTGTATTCCCAGGGAAGGATCGAGAAGATTAATGGAAGAGGGCATCGTTCATGCTCCTTGACATGGTTGCAGGTTCAGCGCCATGGCCCGAAAGGGCGACGCCTACGCCCCGTGCATGAGGTCTGCCAGAAAGCGCAGCGCGTTCTCCAGGGAAGCCGCCGTAACCTTCTCTTCCTCCATACGGGTGAGAAGCATGCCCCGGCCGGAAAAAAAGCCGGCGGCAAGAGGCATGGGCAGGCCGCGCCTGTAGTCGCAAAGCGCAAGCAGGCGGCGCACCGCAGCCGTATCATGCTCGGGCAGCGGCGCGGAAAGGTAGGCCAGAATTTCCCCCCTGCCGTTATCTTCCGCTTTCTCAAGATAGAAACTGCCTATGTTCGCAATATCCAGCCTGACCAGTCCCTCCGGGGAAAACGACAGAGATTCCAGACCGATCCTGCGCCCGAAGGCCTCTATTTCATGCTCCAGCATAGACTACCCTTCCTGTTGGGCCAGATATTCGTCCTCTCGTTCCACAGCCTTGTCCACGGCTTCCTGCACGGCTTCCAGCACCTTCATGCGACCCTGATCGTCGTCGAAAAGCGCGACGGGGAAGTTCCTCGTGGTATTCAGAAGCTCCTGCAGGAACAGCACCTCCCTTTCTATATCGGGGGCGCACGCCTTGGCAAGGATGCCCTCTATCTGCGCAGAGGAGAGGAAACGCTTCGTGCGCAGATCCACAATATCGCCCAGAAGCCCCATGGCGGTAAGCGATCCCTCGCGCATTTTCACTCCGTGCACATTCTCCCACCGCTCCATCATCTTCTCGCACAGCCGATAGGCGCTCTGGGTAAGGCGCACCTTGCCGAGGTTCTCGTGCACGCTCTCCAAGTGGCGCACGCCCATACTGGGCGTGTCCGCCGCAATGTCGGCGCTCAGCGCGGAGAAAAGGAAATCCATGGCGCGTTCAAAATCGCCGCCGTAAGTTTCAAGCACATGGGCAAAGACCTCGTTCACCGTGGAAAATTCGCACACCGTGCGGCGGTAGAAGTCGCGCATGCCGTCGCTTCCGCCAAGGTCGGCAAAGCCTCGGGCTGCCAGCGCGCCCTGCACGCCCGCACGCACGGCAGGCCCTTCCTTCTCCTCCAGCTCGGCTATGGCGGCCCCCACATCCTCAAGAAGGGCCTCATCCGCGCCCTCCGCGCGCAGCTCTTCCTGCATCTGCTTCAGCGCGGCCCACGCATCGGAAGGGTCGGGGAAATATTCCCGCACCTTGTCCAGCGCACGGCGCGAGTCAGCGCGGTTTCTCAGGCTGTCGCGCATCTGGTTGAGCTCTTCGCTCTTGCCCGCCTCGTGCATGAGTTCCTGGTAGAGCTTCACGCGCTCTTCCTCAGACTCCCTTATCTTGTCGCGCTCCTTGCGTTCTTCGAGCTCAAAGTCATCCGTGGTGTCGGCGGAAAAGGAAAGCTCCTCTGCCGCATCGGCGAGCAGGGATTCCGGCGAGGGGACCTGAACCACGGAGTTCCCCATAAAACTGCCGCTGGCCGCATGGGTCTCCGCCTGATGCGCAGCTCCTCCCGTATAGAAAGGGCTGGATATGGAATCTATAGGCATGGTATGCACTCCTTACATATACTGTCATATGCCATGCAAAGATCATGCCATAACGGCTATTACCTGTGGCACGCTGATTTTTTTGCCGTTGCAAGCCTCCTACGGCTCTGCTAGT
>NZ_DYZA01000066.1 GCF_020741395.1 Mailhella massiliensis
CATTGATATTCTTATCTATTTTATGAAAGGCAAGACAAGAGAATTCTTATTGACACTCTGTGAACTCATAAATGTCTTTTTCTTCTCCTTACTGGTCTATCTCACATGGGATATGACGCTCCGCGTGCGCGAGCTTGAACAGACCGCATTCGCCTTTCCCTATCCTATATATATTACATGGTTCATCATGTTTCTATTCTGCATTCTCTGTGCCATTGCAGCGATAGAATCATTTTACAACCACTTTAAAAAACTGACCGCAAAGGAGTAAAATATGTCTATTATTGTTTTATTTATCATACTTGTCACTCTACTGGCCATAGGGTCACCGATAGGCGTAGCCCTGTGCATAAGCACGCTTGCCGGTGTTATCATAGATGGAACGCCCATAGTATTCTTCACGCAGAAACTTTATAATACGTTCGACTCCTTTCCCCTCATGGCGATTCCGTTCTTCCTTCTGGCGGGCGATATCATGCAGCGGGGCACGCTGGCCAACTCCCTGCTGGGCATGTGCAGCAGCCTGGTAGGGCACCTGCGCGGCGGCCTGGTCCATATTTCCATTCTGACCGCCCTGTTCTACGGCGCCCTGTGCGGCTCCGCCGCGGCGACCGTCGCGGCCGTGGGCGGCATCATGATCCCCGCCATGGTCAAGGAAGGGTATCCCAATGAATTCTCCACGGCCGTCAATGCTTCCTCCGGCGGCCTGGGCGTGCTCATTCCTCCATCCGTCCCGCTTATTCTGTACGGCGCTACCGGCGGCGTCTCCATCACCGGCCTGTTCATTGCCGGCATCATCCCCGGCATTCTCGTAGCTATCAGCTTCATGCTGACCGCCGCCATCATTATCCGTAGGCACAACTACGGGATACAGCATCCCAAACAGAGCGCGAAAGAAAGGCTGAAGGCCGTATATCAGGCCCGCTACGCCATACTTGTCCCCGTCATCGTCCTGGGCTGCATCTACGGAGGAATCACCACTCCCACTGAGGCCGGATGCATTGCCGTCATCTATGCGCTCGTTGTCGAAGTCTTCATCACCCGCAGCATGACGCTGAAGCTCTTCCGCGAATGTCTGGCATCCTCCATGCGCACCCTGGCTTCCATTTTCCTCGTCATTGTCGGGGCAACCGCTCTCGGCGTGTTTCTCGGTTACCACAACGTGGATAAAATGCTCATCGTCGCCGTCCACGCGCTGACCGCAGATCCGTATATCTTCATGATTTTGATGCTCATCCTGCTGCTCATCCTCGGGACCATCCTGGACTGCTCCGCTTGCATCCTCATCATGACTCCGCTTCTCGTCCCTCTGGTGCAGAGCTACGGCGTGGACACCATCCATTTCGGCATCTTCATGACTGTCGCACTGTGCATAGGTTTCCTGACTCCCCCGGTAGGAACCAACCTGTTCGTGGCCTGCGGCATTTCAGGGCTCAGCATCATGCAGCTCTCCAAAGCTGTGCTCCCCTTTATTGTCGCAATGCTGGTCGTCGTAATACTCATCATGTTCATTCCGCAGATAACCCTGCTGCTTGTATGAGCATGCTGTCTGCAGAACACATTTCAAAAAACTTTTAACCATTTCAAGGAGTGCGTATGCGTAACCTCGTCTCCCTAGCCGTCTTGCTGGGTCTTTGCGTCGCCGTCCCCGCAAACATCGCCTGTGCCGAGCCTATTTCCATAAAAGTATCGTGCCAGAACAACATCACGGACCATCCCGGCCAGGCCCTCTCCACCTTCAAAAAGGTCGTTGAAGAAAAAAGCAAGGGGAAATACAAGGTCGACCTGTATTACAGCAACTCCCTCGGCGCGTGCGACACCGTCGTGCAGGGCATACAGTTCGGTACCATCCATTTCGGCTTTGAGACGACCTCAAACCTGTCGCAGTTCGATTCCCGCCTCGGCATCACGGACTGCCCGTACCTGTTCCTGACCAAGGAAGACATGGACAGGGTGATCAACAGTGAATTCGGCAGGACGCATATTCTGAACATCCTGGAGAAAAAGGGAATCAAAATATACAGCATCATTCCCAGCAGCTACCGCCCCATGGCCACCATCGAATACTGGCGCACTCTGGAAGACCTGAAGGGAAAGAAATTCCGCTCCACGGCAAACAAAATCCACATGGGTATCATCTCCTCCCTCGGCATGACCCCGAGCCCTCTTCCTCCCTCTGAAATGGTGCCGGCTATCCAGCAGCATGTGGTAGACGGTTCCGACACGGACGTCACCGGCCTCATCAGCTACCGCTTCTGCGACGTCGTCAAGCACGTCCTTCTGGCCGACTACAGCGTCGTCGCCTTCGCCTTCTTCGGCAACCAGAAGTGGTACGACAAGCTTTCCGATGAAGACAAGGCCGTCTTCGACGCCGCCTCGGACGCCTTCTATGCCGACCTGAAGAAACGCTATGAAACGGCCACGGAAGAAACCTACAAGGAGCTGCGTGAAAAGTACAACATCGTCATCACCCAGCTTGACGACAAGGAAAAAGCCCGCTGGATCGAACGCACCAAGCCCGTGTACGACCTGCTCAACCCCGAACAGAAGGAACTTGTCGAGCAGATCCGCGTGGAGCTTGAAAAAAAATAAATAGTTCGAGCAAGGTGCCGTTCTTGCACGCGCCGTGAAAACTTTCGGCTCCCCGGAAGAACGGCACCCCTTCCCTCATCGCCGCCGGCTGCCCCTGAATGTCCTCCCTCGCTCAGGCACAATTTCCACCTGTGCCTGAAAACCGGAAAAACCGTATCCGGGCGTCAGCTTCCGGCTTCCGCGCAGTTTTTCCCCTGCGCATGAGAAGCGGCCGTCCCCCTGCCGGCACGCCTTCCCCATTCATCCCCCCTTTCCCTTCCCTTTTTTGTTCCAAGGAGTTTCAGAATGAGGCGCTTTATCCTGATCATAAACGGCGTACAACGCGAAGGAATCTGCGACCCGGAAAAGGATTCCTTGGCGGAAGTCGTCCGACGGCTAGGCCTTACCGGGACCAAGGTAGGCTGCGGAACCGGCCAGTGCGGCGCCTGTACGCTGATTCTCGACGGCAAGGTCGTACGCTCCTGCACGAAAAAAATGAAAAACATCCCTGACTTCTCCAAAGTGGAAACCATTGAAGGCCTGGGCAGCCGGGATCATCTCCATCCGTTGCAGCAGGCTTTCATGACTTATGCGGGCGTTCAGTGCGGGTTCTGCTCTCCGGGCTTCATCATGTCCGCCAAGGGCCTCCTGGACACGAACCCCTCTCCTTCCCGGCAGCAGGTACGCGACTGGTTCACAGCCCACAACAATATCTGCCGCTGTACGGGCTACAAGCCCATCATCGACGCCGTCATGGCGGCCGCAGCCGTACTGCGCGGTGAAAAGACCATGCAGGACATTACCTTCACGCCCCCGGCCGACGGCTCTCTCTTCGGGTCGGCTGTTCCCAAGCCGGGCGCCCTTGCCAGAGTGCTGGGGCAATGCGAATACGGGGCTGACATTGCGCAGAAAATGCCGTCCGGGACATACCATCTTGCCGTCGTCCAGGCAAAGACCCATCACGCCCTTATCAAAGGCATCCATACGGAAGAAGCACTGGACATGCCCGGCGTCGTGCGGGTGATCACCGCCGGGGACGTGAAGGGCACCAACAGGCTGGACGCGCCCTTCGGCCCCGTGAGGCACTACTCCGACGCCAAGGGACGCCCCGTCATATGTGACGACAAAGTCTACAGGTATGGCGACATAGTCGCCGTCGTTGCCGCCCGCTCGCGCGCCGAAGCCCGCCAAGCCGCGGCAAAAGTACATGTGGACTACGAACCCCTGCCCGCGTACATGACGTACGAAGAGGCCGTCACCCCCACGGCCAGACCCATTCATGAGCATGTCGCCGACGTCGGCATTCCCAACCTGTTCATGGAACAACCCATGTACAAGGGCGAGGACGCCGGAAAAATCATCGACGAAGCCCCCTTCTCCGTGTCCGCCAGTTTCAGCACCAGCCGGGAACCCCATCTGGTTCTTGAACCGGAATGTGTTCAGGCCTACCCCGAGGGGGACGGCGGCATCGCCGTTCAGTACAAGGCCCAGTGGCCGCACAGCGCCATCTACTTCATGGCAGACGCCATAGGCGTCCCCCAGGAAAAAATCCACATCATCCAGAATCCCGTGGGCGGCAGCTTCGGCTACTCCATGTCGCCCGGGGCCCTCGCCCTTGCCGCCGTATGCGCCCTTGCCCTCGAAGCTCCCGTTTCTCTGGTCATGAGCTATGAAGAACACCAGAGCTTTACGGGAAAACGCTCTCCCTCCTATGCCAACGCCCGACTGGCCTGCGACAGGGAAGGGAAGTTCCTCGCCATGGAATACCATGTCGGCGTGGACCACGGCGCGTACGATGAAAGCGCCGGGGCGCTTGCTTCCAAAATCGCTCGCTTCTTCGGCTACCCCTACTCCATCGACAACATACGCGGCCTGGTGCAGCTCGCCTACACCAACAACGCCTTCGGCGTTCAGTACCGGGGCTTCGGCTCCCCGCAGACCTATATGACAAGCGAACAGCTCGTCGACATGCTCGCGGAAAAAATCGGCATGGATCCGTTTGAAATCCGCTACAGGAACATCGCGCATGAAGGGGATCTGTGCACCACGTCCGTCCCCTATCGGGAATACCCCATGCAGGCCATGATGGATATCATGAAGCCCTACTACGACGCCGCGCTGGAAAGGGCGCGCAGCGCCGACACGGAGGAGAAGAAACACGGCGTCGGGCTCGCCTGGGGCGGATATCATGTCGGCAAACCCTCGCCGGAACACTCCGAAATCATCCTTGAACTCAATGCCGACAACACCGTCACCATGTTCAACTGCTGGATGGATATCGGTCAGGGCGCGGATCTGGCTTCCCTGGTCCACCTTCATGAAGCCCTGCGGCCCCTAGGGCTTACTGCGGAGCAGCTCCATTTCGTTTCCGGCGATACCGCGCTTGCTCCCGACATGGGGCCTTCCGGGGGCAGCCGTTCCTTCCATGTGGGCGGAAAGGCCACGCAGGACGCCGCCGAACAGCTCCTCAACGCCATGCGCAAACCCGACGGGACCTACCGTACCTGGCAGGAAATGAAAGACGAGGGTATTCCGACCCGGTATCTCGGAAAATTTGAAAAAATTTCCGCCAACATCGACCCCGACACAGGCCACGGATACGGCGCTGTTGCCCAGAACTACATGCTTTTCCTGGCAGAAGTGGAAGTGGAGGTCGCCACGGGGAAAGTTCAGGTGACCAAGGTGACCATTGCCGCCGACATGGGCAGGGTGGGAAGCCTGCACGGCGCGCTGGGACAGGCTTGGGGCGGCTTCGCCCATTCCCTGGGCTTTGCGCTCAGCGAAAACTACGACGACGTGAAAAAACATGCCACCATGCTGGGTGCGGGTGTGCCGCGCTGCAACAATATTCCCGACGACATACAGATCATCTTCCATGAAACGCCGCGCCCGGAAGGCCCCCTCGGCGGCACGGGCTGTTCCGAAGGCTTCCAGAGCGCCGGACACGCCGCAATCCTGAACGCCATTGCCCATGCCGTGCATGTGCGCATGCATACGCTCCCCGCGACGCCCGACAAAGTCAAGGCCGCTATGGAAGCGCGCGCCAAAGGCGAAACTCTGAACCAGCGTCCGTGGAATCTGGGCTGCGCACTGTACGACAGGCTGGAGTATCTGCGGGAGCATCCCTACAATAAGGAAAACAACTACCGGTAGTTATTGATGAAGCGCAGCTTTTGAAGGCCCTTTCAAAAGCTGCGCTTCCTGGGGGCGGCGGAAGGAATGAATCCTCGCTTGCGCCGCTGCCCGCCTTCTCCCGGGGCGATGCCGCGACACGCTGAGCGTCCCCTTCCGTCCGTACGCTGTTTCGGACAAAAGCCCTGTGAAAAGGGGCGGAACCCTGCGGAGCCGCCCCTTTCGTTTTCTTTTTTGGGAAGAACTACACCCTGCCCTTCAGCAGGTCGGCAATCTGCGTCACGTCCTTGTCGCCGCGGCCGGAAAGGCAGACCAGGATGATTTTGTCCTTATCAAGCGCAGGCGCGATGCGCATGGCGTGGGCCAGGGCATGGGAGGATTCCAGCGCGGGGATGATGCCTTCCTTTCTGGACAGCGTGAGGAAGGCGTCCACGGCCTCCTCGTCCGTCACGGTGACGTATTCGGCGCGGCCGGAATCTTTAAGCTGGCTGTGTTCCGGGCCCACGCCGGGGTAGTCGAGACCGGCGGAAATGGAATACACCGGGGCGACGCCGCCGTTCTCATCCTGAAGAAGATAACCGTTGAAGCCGTGCAGGATGCCGGGCTTGCCCTTGCACAGGCTGGCGGCATGTTCCCCGTAGCCCGGGCCCCTGCCGCCGGGTTCCACGCCCACAAGCTTCACGCCCTCATCGTCGAGGAAGCCCGCGAACATGCCTATGGCGTTGGAACCGCCGCCCACGCAGGCCACGGCATAATCGGGCAGGCGGCCTATCTGCTCAAGGCACTGAGCGCGCGATTCCTTTCCTATGACGGACTGGAAATGACGAACCATGACAGGGTAAGGATGCGGCCCCACGGCGGAGCCGAGCACATAGAACATGTCGGGGTCCTTCACGAAACATTCCAAGGCCTCGTCCACAGCCTCCTTGAGGGTACGCTGCCCGCTCATGGCCGGGCGGACTTCCGCGCCCATCATGCGCATGCGGAACACGTTGAGGGCCTGGCGGCGCATGTCTTCCTCGCCCATGTACACGATACATTCCATGCCGAAGAGCGCGGCCGTGGCCGCCGTGGCCACGCCGTGCTGGCCCGCGCCGGTCTCCGCCACAAGGCGCGTCTTGCCCATGCGTTTGGCCAGAAGCACCTGGCCCAGAGTATTGTTGATCTTATGCGCGCCGAGGTGGTTCAGATCCTCGCGCTTCAGATAAATCTGCGCACCGCCGAGCTCACGGCTCAGGTTGCGGCAGTGGAACACCGGGGAAGGACGCCCGCAGTAATGGGCGAAAAGATCGGCGAGCTCGGCCTTGAACTCGGGGTCGTCCCTGTATTTAATGAAGGCTTCGTTGACCTCGTCCAGCACCTTCTTCAGAGGTTCTGGCACATACTGGCCGCCGTAGGGGCCGAAGAAACCGGTTTCAAACGCCTGGGCACAGGTCTTGCTGGATTCGGAAACGCTCATGGCTTGCTCCTTCTTATTTGAGGGGAGCACGGCCTTCCGATTCTGCCTAAAAAAAAACCGCGGCCGTTGCTCCGACCGCGGTTCGATAGGTAATGTGGTGAATACTCCAGAACCCGGCCCTTTTAGCAGGGCCACCACCACTGGCAGAAAAAGGATATGGCGTTCTTCGTATTCATGGGTTTATCTTCTAACAAAACAGGGGACTTCTGTCAAGGAAAAATCGCCCTGAAAAACGCAGTTCCGCTCTCTCTTCCGGCTGCGGGACAGCTTTTTTCCCTGCGGGAGAGGCGAAGCCCGCACAGGCCTTCCGCCGGGCGCAACATGCACGCCGGCGGCCTTGCCGCGCAACGGCTCTACGCGCCCTTGTACCGGTACCATGCCGCGCAGCTTCCCTCGGTGGAGACCATGCAGGGGCCGGTAGGATTCTGCGGCGTGCAGACACTGCCGAAAAGCGGGCACTTATCGGGCGAAAACGCGCCGCGCAGGATATCGCCGCAGCGGCAGCCGGGGATATGCCCCGTGTCCTCAAGCTCCAGGCCGAGCCGCTCCAGCGCGTCGAAATCCTGCCACTCCCCGCGCAGGGCAAGCCCGCTTTGCGGGATAAGCCCGAGCCCCCTCCAGCGTGCGTCGGCCACGGAAAACACCGCCTCCATGATATGCCGGGCATGGGGGCTCCCCTCCGGCTTGACGGCGCGCGTGTAGGTATTGCCCACCTCCGGCTTTCCCTCCCTCAGCATGCCCACCATGAGGCAGAGGGCGGAAAGTATGTCCGCCGGCTCAAAACCGCCCACCACGGCGGGTTTTCCGTACTCCCGCGCAAGGAAGGAAAAAGGCGCAAGCCCCAGCACCACGGCCACATGGCCGGGCAGAAGAAAGGCGTCGATGCGGTTCCCCCCTTCCCCGTCCAGAAGCGCGCGCATGGCCGGGGGCACGAGCTTGTTGCAGGGCACGATGCAGAAATTGGAAAGGCCCGCCCCGCGCGCGGCCATGAGCGCCCCGGCCATGACCGGGGCCGTGGTCTCAAAGCCCACGGATGGGAAAACCACGGTATCCGAAGGATGCTCCGCAGCAAGCTTCACCGCATCCAGGGGAGAATAGACCACCTGCACGCGCGCCCCTTCCGCCATGGCGTTCTTGAGGGAACGCCCGTCCGGCCCGGGCACGCGCAGAAGGTCGCCGAAGGTGGCCACGATGACGCCCGGTTTTTCCGCCGCGCGGATGAAGGCCGCCACCTCGGCATCATGGGTGACGCACACAGGACAGCCCGGCCCGGAAAGATGCTCAAGATGTTCGGGCAGAAGAGAACGCAGCCCGCTCTGAAAAAGGGAAACAGTATGCGTGCCGCACACTTCCATAAAGCGCACCGGCCTGCCCAGAGCCTCCAGCTCGCGGGAAAGCCGGGCAAGCAGGGCGCGACAGAGCGCCGGATCGTGAAAGGAGGAAGAAATGTCCATGCCTGCTCCTGAATCTGTTTCTCTTCTTGGGTAAACGCCGTGACTCGCCCTGTCAACGGCTTCCTCCGAAACACGCCTCTGCCTGCACCCGCCCTCCGGGAAAAAGGAAGGGAACCCTCTCTTTGCCTTGCATGCCCGCGCATCTTTCGCCAAGCGTGCAGGCAGGACATAACAGACGCCCCCCGGGGAAAAGGTCCGAGCGTCATGCGGCACGTTCAAAACACGGCAAGTCTTTAATATTGTTTTTCTTATGCTTTTTGAGCGTGCTCTACCGTCGTCCCGTCTTCGTGGAAAAATTCCTTGACAAAACGTACGTTCAAAGATATTTGATATCGTTCTTTGGCCTAACTTTGTGTTTTTATTTTGGAGGAACACATGCCTACTATTCAGCAGCTTATCCGTATCGAACGGAAGAAGGTGGTGAAGAGAAAGAAGACCCCGGCCCTGCAGGAATGCCCCCAGCGCCGCGGCGTGTGCACCCGCGTGTACACCACCACCCCCAAGAAGCCTAACTCCGCTCTGCGTAAGGTCGCCCGTGTGCGCCTGACCAACGGCATCGAAGTTTCGGCTTACATCCCCGGCGAAGGCCACAACCTTCAGGAACACTCCGTCGTGATGATCCGCGGCGGCCGTGTGAGGGACCTTCCCGGTGTCCGTTACCACATCGTCCGTGGTACCTTGGACACCTCCGGCGTGCAGGATCGCCGTCAGCGTCGTTCCAAGTACGGCGCCAAGCGTCCCAAGAACTGATCCTAGAGCTTCCGCTCCATTTTTATGGTCTTCCAGTGGTTCTGAAGGCCATTCCAACTTTCTTACGGAGGAATCACCATGCCCCGCAAAGGTCCCATTGCAAAAAGGGAAATTTTGCCTGATCCGATCTACAACAGCCGCCTCGTGGCCCGCTTCGTGAACCGTCTCATGTACGACGGCAAGAAGGGCCCGGCGGAAACCATCTTCTACCGCTCCCTGGAAATCCTCGGCGAAAAGACCGGCGAAGAAGCGCTGCATGCCTTTGAAAAGGCCGTGGAAAACGTGAAGCCCCATGTGGAAGTCAAGTCCCGTCGCGTGGGCGGCGCCAACTATCAGGTGCCCGTCGAAGTGCGTCCCGAACGCCAGATTTCTCTGGCTCTGCGCTGGCTCATCACCTATTCCCGCGCCCGCGGTGAAAAGGGCATGATCGCCAAGCTCTCCGCGGAACTCATCGATGCCTTCAACAACCGCGGCGGTTCCGTGAAGAAGAAGGAAGACACCCATCGCATGGCCGAAGCCAACAAGGCCTTCGCCCATTTCCGCTGGTAGGCCGCCATGTCCAACCGTACCTTTGAAATCAAGGATCTGCGCAATATCGGCATCATGGCCCATATTGACGCCGGCAAGACGACGACCACCGAACGCATCCTTTTCTACACCGGCGTGAACCACAAGATCGGTGAAACGCACGAAGGCGAGTCCACCATGGACTGGATGGAGCAGGAAAAGGAACGCGGCATCACCATCACCTCCGCCGCCACCCACTGCCAGTGGAAGGGCCGCACCATCAACATCATCGACACCCCCGGCCACGTGGACTTCACCATCGAAGTGGAACGTTCCCTGCGCGTGCTCGACGGCGCCGTGGCCGTGTTCGACGGCGTGAACGGTGTGGAACCCCAGTCCGAAACCGTGTGGCGTCAGGCCAACCGCTACAACGTGCCCCGCATCTGCTTCATCAACAAGATGGACAGAATCGGCGCGGACTTCTTCCACTCCGTGCAGACCATCCACGACCGCCTGAAGGCCAACCCCGTCATGCTGCAGCTGCCCATCGGCCACGAAGACGAATTCCGCGGCGTGGTGGACCTCATCAAGGGCAAGGCCATCATGTTCGACAAGGAAAGCAAGGGTTCCAACTTCTGGGAAGAAGAAATCCCCGCCGACCTTATGGACCTGTATGAGGAAAAGCGCCTGGAAATGATGGAAGCCGTGGCCGAGCAGGATGAGGCCATGATGGAAAAGTACCTTGAAGAAGGCACCCTTTCCGAGGAAGACCTCCATTACTGCATCCGCAAGGCCACCATCGCCCAGTCCATCGTGCCCGTGCTGTGCGGCACCGCCTTCCGCAATGTGGGCGTGCAGCTTCTGCTCGACGCCATTGTGGAATATCTGCCCTCTCCCCTCGATATTGAGGAAATGAAGGGCTCCAATCCCGACACCGGCGCCGAAGTGCTCTGCCCCGCGAGCGACAAGGCTCCCCTTGCCGGCCTCGTGTTCAAGCTGGCGGCCGACCCCTACATCGGCCACCTCTCCTTCTTCCGCGTGTACTCCGGCTTTGTGGAACCCGGCATGTCCGTGCTGAACTCCACCTCCGGCAAGATGGAACGCATCGGCCGTATCGTGCGCATGCACGCCAACAAGCGTGAAGAAATCAAGTGGGCCGGCGCCGGCGATATCGTCGCCCTCGTGGGCCTCAAGAACGTCTCCACCGGCGATACCCTCTGCCGCGATGACGCCCCTGTGGTTCTGGAATCCCTGGATATCCCGGATCCCGTGATCCAGGTGGCCATTGAGCCCAAGACCAAGGCCGACCGCGACGCTCTTTCCGCCGCCCTCAACAAGCTCTCCAAGGAAGACCCCTCCTTCCGCGTGACGGGCGATGAGGAAACCGGACAGACCCTGATCGCCGGTATGGGCGAACTGCACCTCGATATCATCGTCGACCGCCTGACCCGTGAATTCAACGTGAACGCCAACGTGGGCAAGCCCCAGGTGGCGTACCGTGAAACCATCACCAAACCCTCCAAATCCGACACCAAGTACGCCAAGCAGTCCGGTGGCCGCGGTCAGTACGGCCATGCCGTCATCGAGATCGAGCCCAATCCGGGCAACGGCTACGAGTTCATCAACTCCATCACGGGCGGCGTGATTCCCAAGGAATACATCCCCGCCATCGACAAGGGTATCCAGGACGCCCTGAAGAGCGGCGTGCTTGCCGGCTACCCTGCCGTAGACGTGAAGGTCAACCTCGTGTTCGGCTCCTACCACGAAGTGGACTCCTCCGAACAGGCCTTCTATGTGGCCGGTTCCATGGCTATCAAGGATGCCATGCGCAAGGCCACGCCCGTGCTTCTGGAACCCATCATGAGCGTGGAAGTGGTGACTCCCGAAGATTACCTCGGCGACGTCATGGGCGACCTCAACGGCCGCCGCGGCAAGGTGCAGGCCATGGAAGCCCGCGCCGGCGCCCAGGTCATCAGCTGCCATGTGCCGCTGTCTGAAATGTTCGGCTACGCCACCGACCTGCGTTCCCGCACGCAGGGCCGCGCCACCTTCAGCATGCAGTTCGACCACTACGAAAGAGTGCCCGCCAGCATCGCTGAAGAACTGGTAGCCAGCAAGAAGAACTAGTCGTACAGGTATTCCCGAAAGGCCAGAGAACATGAAGGCCGGGGCGCAGGCTCCGGCCTTCTTTGCACCCTGCTTCCGAGCGTGTTGCCGCGCGCCGGGAACGCGAGCACACGGCAACGCGCCTTTTTCTCTGCGGTACGCGCACCAGGAACGAAAAAGGAAGGGGCTGCGCCACCGGCGGAAAATGCTTTTTCACGCCTGCCGCACAAGATGAAATCCGCCCCGGAAAGACTCTTCATGGAGAAATCATGACGGAAAAGGAAAAAATGATCTCGGGCATGGCCTACAGCGTACTCGATGAGGAACTTATCCGCCTGCACAGGGCCTGTGTGGATGCCTGCGCCCTCTGCGACAGGCTCCTGCCTTCGCAGCTTGAGGAGCGGAAAAAACGCCTTGCCCGCATTCTTGGAAGAACCGGGGAAAGATTCCTCATCGAGCCGGGCTTTTTCTGCGATTACGGCTTCAACATCGAAATCGGGGAAAACTTCTTCGCCAACTATCGTCTCACCATTCTCGACTGCGCGCCCGTGCGCTTCGGCGACAACTGCTTCATCGGCCCTCAATGCGGCTTCTACACGGCCTGCCACCCTCTGGATGCGATGGAGCGAGCCTCCGGCCTTGAATACGCAAAGCCCATCACCGTAGGCAACGATGTATGGTTCGGCGGCCATGTCGCCGTGCTGCCCGGCGTAACCGTCGGCAGCGGCAGCGTAATCGGCGCAGGGAGCGTGATCACGCGGGACATGCCTCCCGGCGTGGTGGCCGCAGGCAACCCCTGCAGGCCCCTTCGCCCCATCACGGAAAAGGACAGACTCGCGGTATCCTCCGCCCGCCTGCCGGAAAAACGCTGAAGGCGGCTCCGTAAACTCAGGCTCTGAGCGGAATCCCTGCCGAAGGGACCGGACGTGCAGGCTCTCCACCTCTCCACGCCGTTTCCAGATAGGAATTTCCCCTTTTCTGCGCCCGCGCAGGATTATTGCGCGCCGCCTCCAGAAACGCATCCGGCGAGCTTTCCTTCCCCTCCGCCTTCTGTGCGGCGGCTCCCTCATCGCAGGCAAATCCGCCTTTTTTGGGGAAAAGCTTCCGCACTTCTGCCCTCCTCAGCCTGCCCGTCAACCGAATTTCCGCATAAGGGGGCCCACCGGCATAGCCGGTGGTTCCTCTTGTGCGCCTGTAAGGCTCTCTTACCAGCCGCGCCCTAACAGGCGCATGCACGGCCTGACCTCTGCGTTTCTGTTACCGGCGGCCCGTAAACGGGCTTCCGGCGTACGGGATACTTAACTGTTCTCCAAGTCTATCCTCGGTCAGTTGATGCCTGATATATTCGGCTATCTTTGCCTTATTCTTACCCACCGTATCGACATAGTAGCCACGGCGCCAGAACTCTCGATTACGATATTTAAACTTCAGTTCTCCGAACTGCTCATATATCATCAGACTACTCTTACCTTTC
>NZ_DYZA01000067.1 GCF_020741395.1 Mailhella massiliensis
TCAAGAACGGGCGCACCGCTCTCCATGCTGATGACGCATTCATCCAGAAGTCCGGCAGAATTTTCCTCTTCCGGTTCGGTTTCGACCTGTCCGGGGTATTCCTCGAACTCGTCGAAGCTCTGGTTCAGCACCACAAGAGTTTCTTCCATGCAGCGATTGCACGGCATGGCCACCACACCTCTGATCGTGCCGCGGATGAGGCAACCATCCTCCTGCGGAAGGATGAACACTTCCGCAAAGACGGGCTCAACCATGCGGCAGAAAAGATGATATTGCGCAGCCGGATCCGTCCATACCGTCTCGTCGGAAACCGTAATGGAGCAGCCCTGTGGCTCTATCTCATTGAGTGCGATGTGCTTTAAATCCATGCCTTACCTCTGGAAACATGACAAAATACCGACGGCAGCCATCTTTGTCAAGCCTTCCGCGACCCTCTCCGGGTGGTAATTTCCTCCCGTCCCTCCTGAAAAAACGGACGCAAAAACATGGCGGCAGGAAAAAGGCACAAGGGCCCCCTACTTCCCTTTCACCGCCTTCTCGCTGATAAGCATGGCATCGTGCAGACCGTACTTATCGAGGGTGCGGCGCATCAGCTGAAGATCGGCCTTGCCGCCCCGAAAAAGTACCTGCACATAATACCAAGTGCCACGTTTTGTTTTCGTCTGCGTGCGGCGCGCCTTCAGCCCGTCCTTCGTCAGTCTGTCGTACAGGGCTTTGGCCTGTGCCTGCTCCTTGAAGGCCGCCACGCGCAGCACATAGTCAAACTGCGGCTCCTTCGGCTTCTGCACTTCCTCTTTCGACTTTTCCTGTTTCGGCTTTTCCTGAGCCGCCTGGGTAACGGACGGCGCAGGCGCGGTCGGAACATCGGAAAGCACACCGCCCGACGCGTCGCTCTTCAGGCTGGTCATGAAGCGAAGCTCTTCCTTGGGGAGAATCTTCTCCTTTTCCTCAGCCTCGCTTTCTCCCTCCGGAGAATCTTCGGCAAGGAGCTTTTCCAGCTCCAGAGCCTGGGGCAGCGGCATGCTGCTGCGCCCCACAATGACTCCGGAAAGAAAACTGAAGCCGAGGAGAACCAGCGCCAGCACGCTTATGGTCACCAGCGCGGAGGGCGTGATGTTCGCCCTCCAGGTGAACACGCCGCGCCCTTCCGAGCGGGAGGACGCACTTTTGCGCGAGGAGGCTTCCTTCTCCGCCGCTGCCTCTCTGACTGCGGCGTCGGAACTTTCCTCAGAGGCCGAAAAAACGGACTGTCTCCGTTCCCGGTCGCTGTTCTTCTTCGCGCTGGAAGAGGAATTGCGATAAAACGCGTTGGCCATGGCTACATGGATTCCGGCGCGCTCACGCCGAGCAGGTCAAGTCCGTTGGCAATGACGACGCTCACGGCGCGCAGAAGCGCCAGACGAGCTTTCATCACGGCTTCATCGTCGCCGCTCAGAACAGGATTATTGGCATAATAGCTGTGCAGCTTTCCGGCCAGTTCCATGAGATAGAAGCTGACGGGATGGGCGGCGCGGGCGCGGGCGGCGTCTTCCACCACATTGCGGAAGCGCTCCACCTCACGCAGCAGCGAGAGATCGTCCGCCGAAGTAAGCGGAGCCAGCATTTCCAGAGAGCTTCGTTCCGGCATCTCCACGCCCCTGTCGGCTGCGCGGCGCAGAAGCGCGGCCACACGGGCATGGGCGTACTGAACATAATACACCGGGTTTTCCATGTTGCGCTGCTTCACAAGGTCAAGGTCGAAATCCAGCGGACTGTCGCTCTTACGGGACAGGAACATGTATCTTGCGGCATCCGTGCCTACATCGTCGAGCACTTCGCGCAGGGTCACGAACTCGCCGGAGCGAGTGGACATGGCCACGGGCTCGCCGCCGCGCATGAGGTTCACCATCTGGATGAGCACCACATGGAAGTCGTTTTCCGGATCATGCTGCATGCAGGTAACGGCCGCCTTCATGCGGGGAACATAGCCGTGATGATCCGCACCCCATACGTCTATGCACTCATCAAAACCGCGTTCAAACTTGTCGGCGTGATAGGCTATGTCGGAAGCAAAATAAGTCAGATAGCCGTCGCTTTTGCGAAGCACCCTGTCTTTGTCGTCGCCGAACTGCTCCGTAGCCAGCCATACGGCATTATCCTTGTCGTATACAAGGCCCATGCTGCGCAGCTTTTCGAAGGCTTCCTCTACCTTGCCCGCATCCACAAGACTCTTCTCCGAAAACCAGACCTGATGTTCCACGCGGAATTCCCTGAGGTCTTCCTTGATGCCTGCCAGAATGGTGGCACAGGCGTATTCGTAGCACAGGTCCTTGGCCTCAGCCTCGGGGCGGTTCGGAAGCTCAGGATCCTTTTCCAGCATTTCCCGGGCTATGTCGCGGATATACTCGCCGTGATACCAGCCTTTCGGATCTTCGGGGTAGACCACGGGAAGATTAAGCAGCTCGCGCATGCGCAAGTACACGGAATCGCCGAGCAGGCGCATCTGGCGGCCTGCATCGTTAATGTAATACTCCGTGGAAACGTCGTAGCCCGCAAAACGCAACAGACGGGTAAGGGAGTCGCCCACAGCTGCACCGCGGCCATGGCCTATGTGCAGCGGGCCGGTAGGATTGGCGGAAACATACTCCACCACGATGCGGCGGCCGCTCCCGTTCTTCGAGGAACCGAAAGCTCTGCCCTGCTCTTCCACGTCGCACACCACCCCTTGCCAGAACGACGGGGCGAAGGTGATGTTGATGAAGCCCGGGCCTGCTATCTCGGCCGTGATCAGGCCGGGGAACTTCCTGTTCAGCCCGGCCACAAGCTTTTCCGCCACGGCCCGCGGGGCGGCCTTGGCCTGTTTTGCAAGCACCATGGCCAGATTGGTGGCCAGGTCCCCGTGCTTTTCATCCCGGGGGATTTCCAGAACGGCCTTTTCCGGCCATTCCCAGCCCTCGGCGGCCACCATGTCCTTCAGGGCCTTTTCAATGAGGAGTATGTCACGCATTGTTATCCTTCAAACGCTTCCACGGCGTCTTTATTGGGAATATGAACGGTAGTATAGCTGCCGTCCGCCACATCGGCGGCCACGAGAATGGGCCGAACCATACGGGTGAGCACCCCCTGAGGCCCGAATTCCACCCAGCGGCGCACGCCGTCGCGCCACTGATTTGAAATGGTATCCACCCAACAGACGGACGAAGTCATCTGGCGGCGCATGGCACTATGGATGGATTCGGCATCGCTCAGGTGTTCGCCGTTGATATTAAAATAGATGGGAAAAGCCGCGTCGTGCCAGTCCTGCTTGTCCAGAAGCTTGGAAAATTCGGCGGAAGCCTCGGCCATCATGGGCGTGTGGAACGCGCCGCTCACTGCCAGGGGGAAGCCCTTGGCACGCGGGTTCTCTGCTTTCAGGCGTTCGGCGGCGGCTTCCACGGCTTCGCGGTGACCGCTCAGCACGAACTGCAAGGGGGTGTTCTTATTGGCCACGCGCACCAGCTTGCCGGTACTTTCGGAAACTTCCCGGGCGACGTTTTCCACCTGTTCCTGGGAAAGGCGAATCATGGCGCACATGGTACCTATATGTTCCGGGTCAACATCGGCCATGAGGCGGCCGCGCAGGGCCACAAGTTCCAGCACCTTGTCCATAGGGAGCACACGGGCGGCGGCCAGAGCGCTGAATTCACCGAGGCTGTGCCCGGCCGCGCAGGCGGGAGAAAGGCGATCCGCCACACTTATCCACAGGGCAAGGTTAACCACCGTGATTGCAGGCTGAAGGTTGCGGGTTTCAGCCATAAGGGTAGCGTCGTTGCTTTCCCAATATATTTCACGCAGCGGCAGGCCGCTTATGCTTTCCGCCTTCTTCCAGAGATCCATGATATCGGAGGACGCCTCGGCGAGACGCCGCCCCATGCCGGATGCCTGCGCCCCTTGACCGGGGAACAGGATAGCCGTCTGAACACTGCTCATTCCATACTCCTTGAACTGGATTATGGGTCATAACACAGGGGCCGCCGCCTGTGGGCGGGGCCCTTCTTTCTCAACCTGTTTGGGGAACACCGCGCGCCGCCCGGAAATTTTCCGGCGGCGCGCTCCGAAACCGGGCTTTCAGGCAACGCTTAGTCGTAACGGACGGAACTGAATTTCATCAGGCGTTCCCAGTTATGGTGCGACTCAATATAGCGGAATGTTCCGGTTTTGGCGCGTATGACCAGCGAATGGGTCACAGCTCCGCGTCCGGAATAACTCACGCCGCCAAGGAACGTACCCCCGGAAATACCGGTAGCGGCAAAGAAGGCGTCATCGGCGCGAATGATGGAATCCACGGTGAGAATTTCATCCAGCCTCGTGCCTTCCGCGATCATGGCCTGGCGTTCGGACTCGGACTGTGGATCGAAACGGCCGAACATCTGCCCGCCCACACCCTTGATTGCACAGGCGGAAATCACGCCTTCCGGCGTACCGCCGGTGCCCATCATGACATCCACGTCCACACCGGGGTCGGCCACCATGAGCGAACCGGCAACGTCGCCGTCGGTATGCAGAGTGATGCGTGCCCCCGTTTTACGGATTTCCTCGATAAGGCCCTTGTGACGGGGCTTGTCAAGCACGAACACCACAAGGTCGTTGATATCCTTGCCCACGGCACGGGCCACGGCGTGAAGGTTGTCGGCCACAGGAGCATCGATATCCACCACGTCGCGGGCCTCCCTGCCCACCACAAGCTTTTTCATGTAATAGCTGGATCCGGGGTTGTACATATACCCCGATTTGCACGCACCTATCACGGCAATGGCGTTGGGACGACCGAGAGCCAGAAGGTTGGTGCCTTCCACAGGGTCGACGGCTATGTCGACTTCAGGCCCCGTTCCGTCGCCCACCTCTTCGCCGTTATACAGCATGGGAGCCTCATCCTTGGCCCCTTCGCCGATGACGACACGGCCCCGGATGGAGAGAGAATCGAAGGAAAGACGCATGGCGTCCACAGCCGCACCGTCGCCATCTTCCTTGGCGCCTTTTCCCAGCCAGCGCGCCGCGGAAAGAGCCGCAGATTCCGTTACACGGAGCAGATCAAATGCCAGATTTTTTTCAGGAGCTTGCATATCGTCCTTCCTCGGAAAGGGGGTGTTCTTACATAAAGGCCCATGCGCAGGCCGCAGTAAAACAACTATAGCCGAGCCCGGATTTTTCATCAAGAGTAAAAGGCCTCCGTGCAAAGTTTCGGCCGCTCCTGAAAACTCCTTGAAAGGTTTTGCAATATTTCCCCTCGACCGTGCCCCGCCTACGACCGGATACGGGGACTTGCCGGGCCGAGCCAGAGAAGTGCGTCGCCCCTCCGCCCGGGAACTTTCCCCGGCAAGAGCACTTTCGGAACGACGCGGGGCGCCGGGAAAAAACGCTCCAGTATCCGCCCTTACTCACGGGACGTTATTCTCAGAGCGCCTCCCACAAGTCAGTTTGACCCTATAAGGGTCTGGTACTCGGCTGCCCTTTTAAGAGGGCTCTGTCTCGACTCTTGCCGAAGAATTATTTCCGGCTGCCCGTAAACGAACTGACGGGCCGCTCCACCAGGCTGTACTGATCGATTATTTTATCTCGCTCTTCCTGCTCCCGCACATACTTGATGATGGTCGCCACATTGACTCCCACCGTGCCGACAACATAACCGGTACACCGGAAACGGCGATTGCCGGACTTGCAGCGCAGATGCGGAAAACTCTCGAATATTATCAGAGAACTCTTCCCTTTCAAGTATCCGACAAATGCCGACACACTCATTTCAGGCGGTATTTCAAGCAACATAGGGATATGAC
>NZ_DYZA01000068.1 GCF_020741395.1 Mailhella massiliensis
ATTTTCCTTTTTTTGTTTGGAGAATATTTTGGAAATTGTTTCCATATTTGAAACAAGAGAAGGTTCGCGGAGGGTGGATGCTATGAGCGAAATGAATATTCCTGGCTGGAGCGGGATTTCTCCTTATGAGATCATGGGAAACAGTACCAGGCGGCTGGAAAAAGAATGGATGCTGCTTACTTCCGGTAATCCTGCCGAAGGTGCGGCAACGATGACCATCAACTGGGGCATGTTCGGTTTTTTGTGGAACCGGCCCGCCGTCTTTGTCGCTGTAAGGAAGTCCCGTCATACTCTGCCTTTCATTGAACGGAACAAGTCGTTTTCCCTTGGCGTGTTTGCAGAATCATACAAGGATAAACTTCTTTTTTGCGGAAGGAATTCCGGACGGGACGTGGACAAAATCTCCCATTGCGGCTTTTCGACGCTGTTTGCCGGGGAGATTCCTTTTTTCGCTGAAGCGGAAAGCGTGCTTCTGTGCCGTGTCGCCTACAGCGGAAATATTATCGAGGATGAGTTCATCGACAGGAGCGTTTACGCCGACTGGTACTCCCATGGGGTACATGCCGGCGACATGCATACGTTTTTCATCGCTTCAGTGACGGGAGCGCTGAAAAAAGAGCGTAATGATTAACGCTTTCGCGCCTTTTCAGAAAGGAGCGTTCAGCCTTTTGCCTTCGGTCAGGTATCTGCCCTGGAGAGCTTCAGGGCAGAGTTTCGGAAATTTTCAACTATGGAGAAAAACATGAATCCTTCCAAACTTTTTTCCGCTATGGCCCTGGGTGCGCTGCTGTTTGGAGTTTCCGCGGGCGATGCTTCGGCCGAGATGACTCTGCAGACGAAGAACCAGACGTACATCCTTGCTACGCAGGACGTGAACACCGCCGTGTACAGCCGCGTGAGCGCGTTTCTTGAAGTGCTTGGGGACAAGCTCGGATCCAATACGATCAACGTGCAGCCTATTTCCACCGGCGGCGCCGCCAGCGCCCTGCTCATTGAAAAAGGCCAGGTCAAAATCGGCACCGGCTCCAATATTCCTGTGAAGAAGCTGGCCGAAGGCACCTACGACAAGAGCTTCAAGCCTCTCACCAAGGTGGCCGCGCTCTTCGGCGGTTCGGACATTACCTGGGGTACGGTGATGTTCACCGATGATTTTGTGAAGAAGACCGGCTTCACCACCCTGGAAGAAGTGGTGGCCGCCAAGTATCCCGTGCGCATTGTGACCAAGGCCAAGGGTTCCTTCGGCATGGACGGCGCCACCGATATGCTGGAATGCATGGGCGTGACTTGGAAGGATATTGAGAGCTGGGGCGGTTCCCATACCCACATTGCTCCCGCGACCATGGCCGATATGCTGAAGGAAGGCCAGGCCGACGTTTCCATGGACGTGGTGTCCATCGGCCAGGCGGCTTTCTCCGAACTGTGCCTGACCTCCAAGATGCACGTCGTGCAGCTTTCGGAAAAGACCCGGGCCGCCATGAACGCGAAGGGCTATGCCAACATGACCATGCCCGCCAACAGCTGGAACGGTCAGGAAAAGCCTGTGGAAACCGTGGTCGGCTGCGAATGCATCCTCGTTTCCAAGGATATTCCCGAAGACATTGCCTACATCATCACCAAGACCATCTGCGAAAACAAGGAAAAGCTCACCAGCATCGTTCCCGCCATGCGTTACTTCCAGCCTGAAAAGGCCTGGGATCCCCTGTATTGCGGTATTGAACTGCATCCCGGCGCGGCCAAGTACTTCAGAGAAGCCGGATTCATGAAGTAGCATGGATCCCGGGGAATCCGTTTCTCGGAAAAGGAGCGGATTCCCCCCTTCTCTCCATGATCGGCGGCACGCCGTCGTGAAACATTCCAGAGGTTATGTTCATGGCAAGTATCGTAGAAGAGCGCATCGTTCCCTTTCTGCTCGGGGTCATCGGTGTCGTATGGTTTGTAGCGCAGATCATCTTTTCGTTCTTTTTCCCCATCAATCCGATGACGCTGGCACCGATTTTCCTTTCGTTCGCCTTCTGCATCGTTTTTCTGGTGCGCCCCTTCCCCGGTAGCCAGCGTTTTCCGTTCCTCCGCATCCTGGATTTTGCCGTTATCCCTGCCTGCATCTGGATGGGCACGTTCTTCTACCTGGATCAGGAACGCATCATCACCCGCATTCCTTATATCTCTGAGATTCTTCCCGCCGATATCGTGGCCTGCCTGCTCATGATAGTACTTCTTCTGGAAGCCATGCGCCGTACCATAGGCTGGAACCTTCTGGGCTTTGTGCTGGTGGTCATCGCCTACGGTGTGTTCGGTCCCTATTTCCCCGGCGTCCTCCGTTTCGACGGTTTCAATCTTGAGGCCTTCACCGAAATCATGTCGCTTACTTCCAACGGCGTGTACGGTACGGCCCTTTCCACCACGGCCAGCTTTATCTTCTATTTCATCATATTCGGCGCGCTGTTTGCCGTCTGCGGCGGCGGTCAGGTGCTCATCGACATAGGCATGAAGGTCAGTGACCCTCGCTCCGGCGGTCCTGCCAAAGCGGCCGTCATGTCTTCCGCCCTCATGGGCATGATTTCCGGTTCGGCCGTGGCCAACGTAACCACCACCGGCGTCATGACCATCCCCATGATGAAGAAGGCCGGCTATCAGCCCCATCAGGCCGGCGCAATCGAAGCCGTGGCTTCCACCGGCGGCCAGATCATGCCCCCCATCATGGGCGTCGGCGCCTTCATCATGGCCGAACTTCTGGGCATGAGCTACGGGGAAATCGCCATCTGTGCCGTTATTCCCGCTTCGGCATACTTTATTTCCGTGTTCATGCTCGTGGGCCTTCTTGCCAAGCGCAATACCTTTGAGCGCCACGGCGCCGCCGTTTCGGCGGAAGCACTCACCTTCAAGGTTGCTCCCATTCTTCCCAGGCTGTACCTGCTCATTCCCGCGCTCATCCTCATCTTCATGGTGCTTACCGGCAGTTCCCTGCGTCTGTCCGCCGTGTATTCCACCATCGCCGTCCTCGTGATCAACCTGTTCAACCCCAAGCGGATGGGGCTGCGTGATCTCTATGCGGCTTTCATGGACGGTATCCGTCAGAGCGCGTCCCTGACCATTCCCGTATCGGCCTGCGGCATCATCATCGGTATTGTGGTGCAGTCCGGCCTTGCCAACAAGTTCGCCGCCCTGCTCGCGGTCGTCGGCAACAGCAGCCTCCTGCTCGCGCTGCTCATCGCCATGGGCTGCTGCATGATCCTCGGTATGGCCATGCCCACCGTGGCCGCCTACCTCATCTCCGTGACGCTGTTCGCCTCGGCCCTCGTGCGGCTCGACCTGCCCATCTTCATCGTTCACATGTTCTGCTTCTACTTCGGCGTCATGGCCCAGCTTACGCCTCCGGTGTGCCTGGCTTCCTTTACTGCAGCGGGCATCGCGGACGCAGACTCCTGGAAGACGGGCTGGACGGCCTTTACCTACGCCATAGTCGCCTTCCTCGTGCCTTTTGCCTTCGCCTATGAACCTGCGCTGCTTCTGCAGGGTACGCTCATGGCGACGGCTACTTCGGCGGTATCGCTGCTCATCGGTTGCTACGCTCTGGCTATTGCCATTGCCGGCTTCCATACCAAGCCCCTGAGCATGCCTTGGAGAGGTGTTATTCTGGCTTCCGCCATATGCTGCATCATCCCCGGCGTGATGACCGATATCATCGGGTACTCGGTGTTTGCCGCTGCGCTGCTCTTCAACCGTAACAAGAAGACCCCTTCCGCCCCCGACGACGCTTCTTCCGAAGCTTCGGCCTGACGATTATGCCCCACGGCAATGTTCAGGATCAACATTATTAAGGAGAGAACCATGTCTGAGTCCGATATCAAGGAACTGATTTACAAGTATGGCCTTGTTCCGGTCGTGGCGGTAGACGTCCGCGAGCACGCCGTCCCTCTTGCCAAGGCCCTTTGTGAAGGCGAACTGGAAATTGCGGAAGTGACGTTCCGTACCGACTGTGCGGCCGAAGCCATTGCCGACATAACGGCGGCCCTTCCCGACATGCTGGTGGGAGCGGGTACCGTGCTTTCCGTGGAGCAGGCGCAGAAGGCCCTGGACGCCGGTGCGAAGTTCATTGTCACTCCCGGCTTTGACGAGGCCGTTGTGAAATTCTGCCAGGAAAAGGGCGTGCTCGTCATACCGGGCTGCGCCACTCCTTCCGATGTGCAGAAAGCCGTGGCCTGCGGGCTCGACGTCGTCAAGTTCTTCCCTGCGGAAGCCGCGGGCGGGCTGAAGATGATCAACTCCCTGGCCTCCGTGTACAAGGGCGTGCGTTTTCTGCCCACGGGCGGCATCACGCCCGACAAGTTCTCGGCCTATCTGCTCAATCCCAATGTCATAGCCGTGGGCGCAAGCTGCGTTGCTCCCGCCGCCCTTGTGGAAGCCGGTGATTTCGATGCCGTACGCAAGCTGGCGCGCGACGCCATGTTCGCCGTGCTCAACTTCAACTTCTGCCACATGGGCATCAACTGCTACAGCGACGAGGAAGGGTACAAGAACCTGTTTGCCCTGGCGGACATGTTCAACCTCGTCATGGGCGACACTCCCAGCTCTTCCTATGTGGGGCGCGAGGTCGAAATCACCAAGATTCCCTTCAAGGTGCGCGGGCCCCACGGCCATCTCGGCTACTATACCGACAACCTGGAACGCGCGGTGTTCTATCTTGAGAAGAAGGGCATTGAATTCGACCATGAGCATGTGAAGCCCTACAAGGGCAAGATGTATGTGATCTACCTCAAGGAACAGATTGCGGGCTTCGCCGTCCATATTGAAGAGCGCAATGATCACAATCCGCCTGCCTGGGAACACCGCGACGTCATCAAGGCCCGCATAGGCTGGAAGGACTAGGGCATGGCCATAGAACTCATTCCCCATACCGGTCGTCTCAACGAGAATGTGGCTCTCGACTTCGGCGAGGCTCCCGCCATTACCCCGCAGATGTATCAGGAACGCATCAGGGCGCTTCTCGACGCAGGGCGCGAGTTCACCCATCTGGTCATTTATGCGGACAGGGAACATTTTTCCAATCTGGAATATGTTACCGGTTACGATCCCCGCTTTGAGGAGTGCTTCCTCATTCTTCAGAAAGGGAAGACACCGGTGCTGGTTCTCGGCAATGAGGGGATGGGACAGTCGCTCTGCATCACCATTCCCGTGGAGCGTGTGCTCTGCCAGATGCTCAGCCCTCTTGGGCAGGCGCGCGGGGACAGCCGGTCTCCGGCAGGCATATTCCGCAGCGCGGGCATCAGCGAAGAGGCCCATGTGGGCCTGCTCGGCTGGAAGAGCTTCTGCTCCCGGGAAACTCCTGACTGGGAACACACCTTTGAAGTGCCGTCCTTCCTTGTGGACGCGCTGCGGGAGGTGTGCCCGGATGTCCGCAACGCCAACGGCCTCATGATGGACAACCAGACCGGCCTGCGCATGACGCACGGCGCGGAGGAACTGGTCCTTTCCGAGCTGGCTTCGACCAAGGCCAGCCGCAAGACCTGGGATTTCATCCGTGCCCTGCGCCCCGGACAGACCGAGCTGGAAGCCTCGCAGGGGTTCAACATTGACGGTGAGCCCTGCCCGACGCATCCCAACATCTGCTTCAAGGGCAGGGGCATACTCAGCCCCGATCCGTGGACTCGCCTGGAATACGGCAGGGACATAGCCTTCGGCATGGGATACCGCTGCGCGCAGATACACCGCGTGAGCGTGTACGCCCGCGACCGGGAGGAATTTGAAAAGAATTTCCCCGGAGCCTTTGAAGGGCTGTATAAAAAGTACTTTGAGGCGGTATGCGTCTGGTACGAATCCCTTGCCGTAGGCGTGACGGGCGGCGAAGTATGGCAGGCCGTGCGCGACAGCATAGGCTGCTCCTATGCGGAGTTCGGCATAGGGCTCAACCCCGGCCATGTCATTCATACGGAAGAGTGGACCAATTCTCCGTTTTCGGAAGGCGACGGCACCGTACTGCGCTCCGGTATGATGCTCCAGTGCGACTTCACGGCCAGACAGAGCCGCTTCAGCAACCTGGGCGTGCATATTGAAGACGGCGTGATCCTGGCCGACAAGGCCATGCGGGACCGGATTCAGGGCATGGCGCCGCTGTGCATGAAACGTATGCTGGAACGTCAGCGCTTCATGCGCGAGACGCTGGGCATACGCCTGCATGACGAAGTTCTGCCCACATCTGATCTCGCCGGACTTCTCTTCCCCTTCCTGGCGAACCCCGACTGCGTGTTCGCCAGAAAGGGTGCGTGAAGACCTGTCCCGGCAGGGGGAAAGCGGCTGCCGCATGTTTGTCCGTCGACGGGAAACGACGGCGGCGCTTACGGAAATGTCTCCGTGTTCAAGATTGTAAGGATTGTTTCATAACTGCTCTTGCGGAGCAATTTTTGGAGGATACAGTCATGGCTGCAAGAAAGATTCTTGTTCCTTATCCGGTTCTTAAGGACGGCCTTGCCGAACTTTATACCCGCGGATACGAGGTTTTCTATCCTGAAGACTACTATCCCAAGAGGCAGGACATTCTGGAGATTCTTCCGAAATACGACGCGCTCATTTCCTGCGGGTTCCTGGCCAATGCCGAAGCCGTGGCCCGCATGGACAACGTGAAGATCATGAGCACCTACGGCGTGGGATACGACAACGTGGCGCTCAAGGAAATGACGGAACGGGGTATCCTTGTCTGCAACCTGCCCGATGTCGTCACCGAGTCTACCGCGGAATTCGGCATGGGGCTTATGCTCGCCGTCATGCGCCGCATCTCCGTCACCGACCAGAAGCTCCGTATCCTGCCCGAGCTCCGCTGGGGCCCCACGGCCAACCTCGGCCACGGGCTCAACGGCAAGCGTCTCGGTATCCTCGGCATGGGCCGCATCGGCAAGGCCGTGGCTCGCCGCGCCAAAGCCTTCCTCATGGACGTGACGTATCATAACCGCCATCAGCTTCCTGCGGAAGTGGAAGCGGAATACGGCGCCACCTACATTCCGACGGCGGAACAGCTGTTCCGCGAATCCGACGTCGTCATCATCAACCTGCCGCTTACCGACTCCACCCGTCAGAGCGTCGGTATGGAGCAGTTTGAAATGATGAAGCGGACCGCGTACTTCATCAATGTGGGACGCGGCCCCATCGTCCGTGAGAAAGAGCTCATTGAAGCTCTGGAAAAGGGCGTCATTGCGGGCGCCGGTCTGGACGTGTTTGAACACGAGCCGAACATCCCCGCCGCTCTGAGGGGCATGCCCAACGTGGTGCTCGGAGCCCACATGGCCACCGCCACCTATGAGACCCGTTCGGAAATGGTTCGTCTGGCCTGCAAGAACATCATAGATTACCTGGAATACGGTCAGCATCCGAACCTGGTGAATCCCGAGGTTCTTGCCAACAAGCGTCCTCTGTAGCTGAAAAACCCCGGCCGTTCTTTGGAGCGGCCGGGGTGGACAATGGTCATGGACTGGTCACTGATACCTCTGATTTTTATTCCTACTCTGTTGGGAGGGGTGTTTCAGACTCTGACAGGATTTGGTTCCGGTATACTGCTGATGATGGTATTACCGCTGTTTGTGCCGCTGCTTCAGGCCTCCGCCATCTCTACGGTTACAGGGCTCTGTCTGACGTTTTCCCTCGGCATGTCGCTGCGCAGGCATGCAGATTATCGGGGGATGATATTTCCTCTGGCCGTGTTTCTGTGCTTTTCTGCGACGGCCATTCATATCGGCCCATCCATCAATACGCGGCTGCTGGGCACGCTGTTCGGCTTTTTTCTTCTGGGGCTTGCCATATGGCTGCATTTTGCAGACAAGGGCCACAAGAACAGAAAGTTCAGCAAACCGGCGACCATGGCGCTTGCCGCGCTTTCCGGGGTGACCAGCGGCTGGTTCGGGCTCAGCGGGCCTCCCATGGCCGTGTATTTCATGGCCAGGCTCGGTGATGACAAGATGCGTTATATCGCAACGACGCAGGTGTTTTTTTTCATCATCGGCGCTTTCAATACAGGAGTCCGCGTGTTTGAGGGCATCCTTACCTGGAGCATGATGTCCCTGGCCGTATGGGGCATAGTCGGCATGTGGCTGGGCAAGACGCTGGGCTTGAAAATTCTTTCGCGCATTGACGCCGGAAAGATGCGCGATCTGATCCATGCCGGATTGGCAGTCACCGGCCTGCTTACCGTGCTGAAGAATATTATTTTCGTTTGAAGCTGCGGCAGCTTTTTCAGAGCGCCGTCAATATCGACAACTTCCCATCGAGCAAGAACAGGAGGAAAACATGCCTCGTTTCATCAGAGCTTATGATAACCATAACGAACCCATCATCAACGCAAACGATGATTTCCTGCCCCGCACCTATTTCAATATCGTGCGCCTGAAGAAGGGCGAAAGCCATTATACCTGCGTGGCAGGCTATGAAACCTGCTGGGTGCTGACCCACGGCCGCTGCAATATCGAGGTGGACGGCAAGCTTTTCGAGAACGTCGGCAATCGCGACAGTATCTGGGAGAATCAGCGTTCCGACTCCGTGTACGCTCCTGCCGGGGCAAAAATCAACGTCACCTGCGTGTCCGACGACGTGGTCATTTTTGTGGCCGGCGGGCGCTGCGATGAATATCACGAACCCTACCGCATCACTCCCGAAGAAGTGAAGCCCGTGGAAGTCGGTTCCGTGGAGACCCATTCCCGCCGCGTGATCAACCATATCCTCGGCGCCAAGGACGAGGGCCGCACCGGCAATCTGCTGGTGAGCGAGCTTTATGCCGATCCCGGCTGCTGGGCCGGTTATCCGCCCCACAAGCACGGCAACGACATTCCCACGGCGGAAGGCGTATGGCAGGAAACCGGTTTCGAGGAAGTGTACCACTTCCATTACAACCCTGAAAACGGTTTCGGCGCGCAGTTCGACTATACCCCCGGCGATGAAGTGTCCCCCCATGTGTGGCACATGCGTTCCGGCGATACCTTCCTTATTTCCAAGGGCTATCATCCCGGCGTGACGTCCCCGGGCCATGCCGCCTATATCTTCACCATTCTTGTGGGACATACCCAGCATTCCCTGGTGCAGAACTTCGAGCCGCAGTATGCCTATCTCGGCAAGCAGCTTCCCGGCGTGCAGGACATGGTGGCGCTCTTTACCGGCGACAAGAAGTAAGGGGAGAAGCCATGAGAATCATTATTTCCGACTGCGATCACGTCAATCTGAACGAGGAGAGCGCCGTTTTTGAAGCTGCCGGTCTTTCCTTCGAGCTGAAGCAGTGCCACACTGAAGATGAGCTTATTGCCGAATGTAAGGGCGGCGAAATCTTCATCAACCAGTATGCGCCCTTCACCCGTCGCGTGCTGGAGGCTTTGCGCCCCGAGATCAAGCAGATTGTGCGCTACGGCGTGGGCGTGAACAACATCGACATAGCCGCGGCCACAGAACTCGGCGTCCAGGTCTGCAACGTGCCGGATTACGGCATGAATGAAGTTGCCGACCAGGCGCTTGCGCTGACATTGGATCTGGCCCGCAAGGTGTCCTTCATGAATGCCGGCGTACGCAAGGGCCGTTGGAATTATGAAGATTCCATCCCGCTGTTCCGTCTTTCCGAGCAGACCCTGGGCGTGGCCGGGCTCGGCCGCAACGGCCGCAACTTCGCCGCAAAGGCCCGTGCGCTTTTCGGAAAGGTCGTGGGCTATGATCCGTACTACAAGCCCAACGCCGAAGACGACACCGACTACATCGAAGCCGTGGATCTCGATACGCTTCTGCGTACCTCCGACTTCGTGGTGCTCCACATGCCGCTCACCGAGCAGACGCGCAATATCGTGAACGCCGAAGCCCTGGCCAAGATGAAGCACACGGCCTATATCGTGAATACTTCCCGCGGCGGGCTCATCGACGAGGCTGCCCTGGACAAGGCCCTTGCCGACGGAACCATTGCCGGCGCCGCTTTGGACGTGACGGAGAAGGAACCCATAGATTCCGACTCGCCGCTTCTGCGTCATGACAACTTCATCTGCACGCCGCACATGGCATGGTATTCCGAGCAGGCCGCTTCCGAATTGAAGCGCAAGGTCGCCGAGGAAGCCGTGCGCTTCGCGCGCTCGGAAAAGTTGCGCAGCCCTGTGAACAGGGTTTAGATCACACGATCCGGGCCGGCATGCGGCCGGCCCGCATGGAGCGCTTATGAGCATGAATTTGTTTGATCTTACCGGGAAGAAGGCCATTGTCACAGGCGGTACCCGGGGACTGGGCCGGGGCATGGCCGAAGGGCTGATGGAAGCCGGCGCGGAAGTCGTCATTGTGGGTACTTCCGACAAGTGTTTTTCCGTGGCGGAGAGCTTTTGCGAGCGCGGTTTCCGCTGCCACGGGGTGAAGGCCGACTTTCACAGTCGTGAAGAGACCTATCGCGCTTTTCAGGAGTGCGTGGAAAAGCTGGGCGGTTCCCTGGATATCCTTGTGACGGCCCACGGCATACAGCGCCGTCACAGCGCCGAAGAGTTTCCCATGGAAGAATGGGATGAAGTGCTGAGCGTGAATCTTGATTCCGTGTTCGTGCTCTGCCAGGAAGCGGGCAGGATGATGCTCGAAGCCGGGCGCGGCAAGATCATCAACGTGGCCTCCATGATATCCTTCTTCGGCGGGCAGACCATTCCCGCCTATGCGGCGTCCAAGGGAGGCGTTGCCCAACTTACCAAGGCCCTTTCCAATGACTGGATGAAGCGCGGCGTCAACGTCAACGCCATTGCTCCCGGCTACATGGCCACGGATATGAACGTGGCCCTTACCGACAGGAACAATCCGCGTTTTCAGCAGATCGTGGACCGCATACCTGCCGGACGCTGGGGGACTCCCGAGGACATGAAGGGAACCGTTATTTTTCTTGCCTCGGCCGCAAGCGATTATCTTGGCGGCGCCGTGATCCCTGTGGATGGCGGCTACCTGGTGAAGTGAGAGGTTGGCCATGTCCCAGATCAGAACGTGGAATGTCGCCGTCATCGGCGAATGTATGATAGAACTCCATAAGGAAGGCGGCCATATCGTCCAGACCTTCGGCGGTGATACGCTGAATACGGCGGCCTATCTTTCCAGAATGTGCGGCAACGACGTGCATGTGGAGTATGTTTCCGCCGTGGGGGCTTCGGATACCTTCAGCCGGGAGATGCTGGAATTCTGGCATTCCTGCGGCGTGCACTCCGCACTGTCGCAGCGTATTCCCGGCAGGCTGCCCGGCCTGTACGCCATTGATGTGGATGCTTCCGGGGAGAGGCATTTCCAGTACTGGCGCAGCGAGGCCGCCGTGCGGGGCTGCTTTGAGACTCCTGATGCGGATGGGGTGCTTGCCCGGTTGAGCGGCTTCGACGCCGTTCATCTGAGCGGCATAAGCCTGGCTGTGCTGTACCCGGAAAGCCGGGAAAGGCTGCTGTCGGCCATGGAAAGGCTTGCCGCGCAGGGCGTGAACATATCGTTTGACTTCAATTTCCGGCCTCACCTCTGGGGGGCGGAACCGGAAAAGAATTCCGCTCCCCACTACCGTCGCCTTTCGCGCGTATGCCGCTGGGTCTTTCTTTCCCCGGAAGAGCTGCGCGCGGCCGGATACTCCTGCGAGGACAGCGAAGACCCCGCTTTTTACGACGCCCTCAAGGAGCTCGGAGCGGAGGAAGTCATCGTCAAGAACGGCGGGAAGCCGTGCCTTATCCTGAACAACAGGACCGGGGAAACGAGCCTTGTTCCGCTGGGGCGCATGTTGGAGCCCAGGGATACCACGGCTGCCGGAGATTCCTTCACGGCTGCGTATCTGGCGGCCGTCCATTACGGCTTGTCCACAAGAGAGGCCGTGGAGCGGGCGCACAGGCTGGCATCCGCCGTCATCATGTATCCCGGAGCCATTATTCCCGCAGAAGTCACGCCTCCGGTTTTTGCCGACTGTCAGAGCGTCGTAACCTTCACGGGGAACCCTCTCTCTTCGGGGAGAGAACATATTGAAAGGACTTTTCCATGAGTGCTGAAAACTGTCCCTATTGCCACGGCGGTCCTGCTCTTGCGGACTTTGCTATCAAAATCGGCGATATTTCCGAGTATTCCTCTCTGTATCTTTTCAAGGAGCAGAGCCATCCCGGGCGCATGGTGGTTGCCTATCGCGGCCATGTCAGCGAAATTGTGGATATCACTCCCGAGCAGCTTCAGGGCTTCATGGCCGATGTCGCCCGAATTGCCCGCCTGATACACAAGATGTTCCACCCCCAGAAGGTGAATTACGGGGCTTTCGGCGACTTGAACCCCCATCTGCACTTCCATCTGGTTCCCAAGTATGAAGGTCAGTTTGAATGGGGCGGGACGTTCCAGATGAATCCCCGTGCCGTCATGCTTTCCGATGAAGAATATCAGGACATGATAGAGCGTATCAAACGTGAGCTGCCCGGCGTGTAGTTTCGGGAGGAGGCAACGCATGACAAAGCAGATTGAACGCTTCGGCCTTCCTGCTCCGGGGGCCACGCCTGCGGCAAAGGCCGTCAAGGCGGACGGCTGGCTGTATGTTTCCGGTATGGTGCCGAAGGATAAGCAGGGAGACATTGTATACGGTTCCATCAAGGTGCAGGGCCGTCAGGCCCTTGAGAACTTGATGGAGACGCTGCACATGGCCGGATATGAGCCGAAAGACGTGGTCCGCATCACGGTCTATCTGGATGACGCACGGGATTTTGCCTCATTCAATGCCGTGTATAAAGAGTTTTTTGCGGTGGAAGAAGCTCCTGCCCGCGTGTGTATTCTTGCAAGCAAGCCCACGGATATAAAAGTGGAGCTTGACTGCATTGCCTGGAAGAGCGAATAGAAGCGCAAAGTTTCCCCCCATGAAAAGCCGATAAGGGCGATACGGAAGTTCCGGTTGCTTTTATCGGCTTTTCTTTTGGGGAGGAGGCTTTTGAAGGGGGCGACGGGCAGGAAAAGCGCCCGTATCGGCAATGATGCTTTCAGAAAAGGGAGCTCCCGGCAGACGGCGGAGGCCGATGCACTTTTCTGAATGTCATACTCAGGGGAAAGCTCCGTCAGAAAGAGGCGGGGAAAAGCCCGGGGGCCGTCGGCCTGAAATGTTTGTTCAGAAGTTCCTTGGCCGCCTCCATGCCGCTCCCCACGATGGTGACGACGCTTCCCGACTTTCCGTTGGAAGTGAAATAGCAGATGCCCTTTGTCTGATCCTGTGAGAATTCGCATAGATAGGAATCGCCGGAGGCCCTGGGTTCGGCAACGGTGAAGCCGCCTACTTTCATATTGGCGAGCGTCTGGGAGGCAAGATCCGCAGCGGAAAGCGATATCGGGAAAAGGGCGATGCTTACCGCGCACTGGGCTGCGGTATTCTGTACCATGACCATGGAAGCGCCGTGAGAAGACTGGACAGGCTGGGCCAGCTCCCAGCCGGAAGGAAGGGAGAGGGAGAAGTTTTCGGTGTTTACTTCCCCGGCAAAGGCCAGGGATGCCCAGAAGAGAAGTCCTGCGAGTCCCGCGGTCAGGAAGGTCAGAGCTTTTTTCATCATGTCCTCCTTGGGCAGGGGGTAAGGTCTGCCGCAATGGAAAATGCCCTTAAAATATGAGGCTTCTGCTCCATGGCGTCAACGCGCGAGAACAAGGAAGGGCAGGCCCGTCAGCGCTCGTCAAGCGCGAGAACGAGCCTTGTGAGAAGTTCCACGGAGGGCAGGAGCACGCTTTCGTGAAAGTCGAAGTCCGGGGAGTGATGGCCGGCGGCAAGGTCGCTTCCCAGCATGAGATAGGCGGCATTGCCGCCTTCATGCTGCACGGCGGCCATGTGCACGCAGGCGTCGTCGGAGCCGAAGCCGGGCGCGCTGTCCCTGACAAGTTCCGGGCGGAACCACGGCACGGTACCGGCAGTCTTGCGGATGAGGCGAATCAGGGCATCGTCGCTGTCTGCGCCGTCGGAGCCGCCCATGACGGTGATCTCGCACTTCTGCCCGTACATGGCAGCGGTGTGTTCGATAATGGCGCGGCAGTGCTTGAACATGTATTCATTGACGGCGGTGGCGGCGCCGCGCGTTTCGCACTTCATGCGAGCCTGGGCGGGAATGGTGTTCCTGCCGCTGCCCGCCGTAAGCGTTCCTACAGTGACGCGGGAATCTCCCTCCCCGTGGCGGGGCAGGGCGTGCATGTTGAGCGCGGCGCTTGCAGCGGCGAGCAGGGAGTTCGCGCCCTTGTGGGGCTCGGCGCCGGCATGGGCGGCGCGGCCGGTGAAGGTAACATCGAACTTGGTGGTGGCCAGGAAGCCCTTTGCCCCGCACACGAGGCTGTGGTCGCAGTCCGCCCGCATGCCGATATGCGCGGCGACCATGTGCCGCGCCCCTTTGAGCAGCCCGGCTTCCGCCATGGCCCTTGCCCCGCGGCAGCCTTCTTCCCCGGGCTGGAAGAGCAGGCGCACGTTGTGCGCAAGGTTTCCGCGCAGGCGCGCAAGCTCGCAGGCCAGCCCGAGGCCCAGGGCTATGTGCCCGTCGTGCCCGCAGGCATGGCAGATGCCTTTGTGCAGGGAGGCGAAGCCTTCTTTGTAGGGGAGATGGGAGTCGCTTTCGCTTTCCTCAACATCCACGGCGTCGATATCGAAGCGCAGCACGGTATGGGCGGGCAGATCCGGCCGTATGTCCACAAAGAGGCCCGTCATGCCGTTCATGCGTTCAAGCCAGTGCAGGGACGCTCCTTCGCTCTCCGCCCTTTGCCGTGCCTTGCGCAGCGTCTCTTCGTCGGGCACCCCCATAAGGGCTTCCCGGCGGGAGGCGGCTTCCCCCAACTGGGGGGAGAGGCCGATGCCTTCCAGCTCGTCCGCAATGCGGGCAGTGGTCCAGAATTCCGCCATGCCTGTTTCGGCATGCCTGTGGAACAGCCTGCGAAGGGCCGTGAGCCTTTCCTGGGAGATGAGAGGATGGTATGTTGTCATGGTGGTCGGGGATGCGGAAAAGGGGAAGGAACTGGTTCCTTCCCCAGATTTTTTCGGGTTTACTGCCGCTCAGGCGGAAAAGACAGGATCTTTTCTATCTCAGGGAATTCAGGGAGCCGGACGTCTCAGATCCTCAGGCTGTCGCGTATGTCGGCCAGGCGGTTTTTGGCAAAGAGCAGGTAGGAAATGATGAGTTCCCCGGAGTTGAACGATGAAGTAATGTACATGGGGTCGTAATTGCAGATAAGATCCATGTAGCGCATGGCTTCGGCCATGTTTTGTTCATTGTTCTTGTTGCCGATTTCCGGGTACAGTTCATACAGGGCCTTCAGGTAGTCGCGCACGACATAGATGACGCCCTGCGCTTCGTAGATGCGGTTGTCCAGTGTGTAGAAGGGCAGATCCTGACTGTCGTTGAGCAGGCCGAGGGCGTAGCCGAACACGGTTTCGCCGAGAATGAGGTTGAAGGCGGAATAGATATCGTCGGTGCGGCAGTTGTACACGGCCTTACCCGCCAAAAGGTCCTTCTTGTACTGTTCCGTCATGGATAGGGCTTTTTTGAAGGAACCCTCCGCCGAGGGGATGAACAGCATACCCCAGCGTTGGGGGCTGATAGCGAAGTAATTGAGGCGCGCGTTGTACAACAGGTCGTTTTCCCTGTCATTGTTGCCGAGCTTGGCAATAACTGTGGAATAATGGTCGAAGAGCATTTTTGTGGCCACATAGGTGCCGAACTGCCGGTAGGCGCGGTTGTCTATGAGCCAGCGGTTGAAGAGAATGTCGTTGGCCGTCCAGCCGAAGGTGGAGCCGAGCTCCACATTCATGCGGTGGGTCAGGGCCGTGAGCAGCTCCGCGCCCTTTGCCTGTTCCGTCATGTCTTTCTGCACATTTGTCTGGTACACCGGGAATGTGACGGGGTCTATCACGGTGTAGAGCTTCTGGGAGCCCCATATCGTGAACAGTATGCCGACAAAAAGCAGCACCTGGATGCCCAGTGTTTTGGCTACAATAAGGAAGTGTCGCTTTTCGGGGTGCAACATGTTTTTCTCCTGAAAAAGGTTGAGGTCGAAACCGCGCCGCGGAGGCGCCGGTCGGCTTCCGGGGATATTCCGCAATAACTATAATCATTCCCCGAACCTTTTCAACTTTTGAAATATTACAGACTGTAAAGCTTCCTTTTTCCCGGGAAGCCTGTTGAGTTTTTTTGGGGGGGAGAGGGATATGCGCAGAAGGCGGGAAAGAGCATCGGAAGGGCCCCGCCCGGGAGCTCAGGGAAAGTACTTGCGCGGGCGGGGCCGAAGCGGGGAAAAGCGGGGAATCTGCCTGAAAGTCAGGACAGCCGGTTGATAATTGTTGGGGAACGTCGTGAGTCTCTTCCAAGGGGAGAGCGCATGCGGGGGGGACATATTCTTAGAACACACGGCAGCCGTCTTCGGTGATGACGGCCATGTATTCCCAGCGCGCACCGCCCCAGCCGGGGAAATACAGCCCCGGCTCGATGGTGACTACCATGCCGGGCCTGAGGGCCTTGGTGTTGAACACGCTGAGGCGAGGGCCTTCGTGTGTCTCAAGGCCTACGCCGTGCCCCAGGGAATGGGTGAAGTAGCGTTCCATGCCGCAGGAGGTAAAGTAATCTACGGCGATTTGATGCACCTCCCTGCCCGTGACGCCGGGGCCCAGGGCGGCAATGGCGCGGCGCTGAGCTTCCTGCACGCGCTCCAGCATTTCCGTGAAGCGAGGTTCCGGCCTGTTCCCTATCCAGTAGGTACGCGTCTGGTCGGAACAGTAGTGGTGCAGGCGGCAGCCCTCATCCACCAGCACCATGCAGTTGTCCGTGAACACGGAGGGCTGCTCCGGTGCATAGTGGGGGAGTGCGGCGTTGGCGTTCATGGCCACGATGGAGGGGAAGCTCAGCTCCGACGCGCCGTGCTCGCGGTAGAATTTTTCTATGGCCCAGGATACGGAGCCTTCGTCCTGCCCGGGCACAAGCACGGAGGGGAGCCATGCGAGCATGCGGTGGTTGAGCGCCACCGATTCGGCGATGAGGCGTATTTCCTCTTCATCCTTGATCTCGCGCAGCTGTTCCACCAGCCCGTCTGCGCCCTGAAGCGAAAGGCCCGGCTCCAGTCTCCTCGTATAGGCACGGGACAGGTGTTCCTCCTCAATGCCGATGACGCCGGAAGCGCCGCACAGCTTTTTCAGAAGTCCGTTGAGCTCCTCAGAGGAGGCGGAGCGGTAAATGAATATCCTTTCCCTGTCCCAGAGTTTTGCCGCAGCCTCCTCATAGCGCGAATCGGTGCACAGCCAGTCCTTGCCGTCCTTCATGATGATGAGGCAGCCGTAGCTTTCGTTGCACTGGCAGTCGTGCAGCTCAAAGCCGGAAAGGTAGAAGCGGTTGGCGCTCTGGCTGACGAGCAGCGCGTCCAGCCCTTGTTCATGCATGAGGCGGCGCAGTTTTTCCCTGCGCAGGGCAAAGGTCTCTTTGTTCATGGCTATCCTCAATATGTGTGCCCCGCGAAGAGCAGGCGGGGTGTTTCTGGTTCAGCGCCTGCCGCCGAAAATGCCGCCGAGAAGCCCGCGCAGTATGGCGCGGCCCACCTCGCGGCCTACGGCGTTGCCCACGGTTCGGCCTACCTGCCTTGTGGCGGAGCCGAGAATGTCGCTCCAAGGGTTGCTCTGCTCCCTTCCTGAGCGTTGTCCGGCTTCTTCCTCATCGTCGCGCCGACGCTCCTGAAATTGTGCGGTGAGTTTTTCGTAGGCCGATTCCCTGTCGAGGGGCGTGCCGTACAGGCGCTGCATGGGAGAGCGTTCGATGATCTGCCGCCTCTCTTCCGGGGAAAGGGCGCCGATGCCTCCTTCCGGCGGCAGGATGAGGGCGCGTTCCACCATGGCGGGCGCGCCGTGTTCGTCGAGGAAGGAGACGAGTGCCTCGCCCGTGCGGAGAAGGGAAATGATTTCTTCCGTATCCAGAGCGGGATTTTGGCGGAAGGTTTCGGCCGCGGCGCGCACGGCCTTCTGCTCGCGGGGTGTGAAGGCCCGAAGGGCATGCTGCACGCGGTTGCCGAGCTGGGAAAGTACGCTGTCGGGAATGTCCGCCGGATTCTGGGTGATGAAATACACGCCTACGCCCCGGGAACGGATGAGGCGCACCACCTGCTCCACCTTCTGCAGCAGCACCTCCGGCATATCGTCGAAGAGAAGGTGGGCTTCGTCGAACATGAGAACGAGGCGGGGCTTTTCGGCGTTGCCCCTTTCCGGGAGCTGTTCATACAGCTCGGAAAGCAGCCAGAGCAGCACGGAGGCATAGAGGCGCGGCTTCTGCATGAGCTTGTCGGCGGCGATGATGTTGACATAGCCCCTGCCTTCAAGGTCGGTACGGAAAAGATCTTCGATATTCAGGGCCGGCTCGCCGAAGAACGCGCCTGCGCCTTCCTCTTCCAGGCGCAGGAGGCCGCGCTGTATGGCTCCCATGCTGGCCGGGGAAATATGCCCGTAGGCGGAGGCGTATTCGCTGCGGTTTTCCGCCACATGGGTGATCATGGCCCTGAGATCCTTGAGGTCAAGAAGCAGAAGGCCGCTTTCGTCCGCTATGCGGAACACGATGTGCAGTATGCCGCTTTGGACTTCGTTGAGGTTCAGCAGCCGGGAAAGGAGGGCGGGCCCCATGTCGCTTATGGTGGCGCGAAGCGGTGTTCCCTGCTCTCCCGCCACATCCCAGAAAGAGACGGGGTAGGCCCTGTTCTCGTATCCCAGGGTACGGAGCCCCAGCTCCTTGATACGCGCAGCGACGCTGCCGCCGGGTTCTCCGGGGCGGCTCATGGCGGAAAGGTCGCCCTTTATGTCGGTAAGCAGCACGGGAACGCCCATGGCGCTGAAGCTCTCCGCCATAGTCTGAAGGGAAATGGTCTTGCCCGTGCCTGTGGCCCCGGTGATGAGCCCGTGGCGGCTGGCCATGCGCGCTTCCAGGCAAAGTGCCCGCCCGTCGGCCTCAAGAGTGACGGGGTTTTCGGCGGCGGCGATGAAAAGGCGCTTATCGGAAGTGAGCATGGTGTTGTCCTCTGCGGCGGCATGGCCGTGCTGTTGCCGGAGCTTGCCCCATGGCGGCTTTTCCGCGAAGGCGCGTCCTGTCGGCAGGGTGGGCATAGGCGCGGAATCAAGGAGAAGGGCGTTCCCGGGAATCATCTCAGCATGGAGGATAAGGCTTTTTTTTCTGAAAGCCAATTGTTCCCGCAGGGGCAGATTCCTTTCTTCCTGCCGTGGCTTTGCCGCCTGCCCCGGGACTTTTTTACCTGCGTCCCTTTCCGGGAGTTTCTGCATGAAAAAGGCGGGCGGGGCGCACTGTTGCGCCCCGCCCGCGTCATGTCAGGGAACATGCCCGGGAAGGTTTATTTCCCGGCCTTGGACTTCAGCACCATCTCCTTGAAGTCGGTGAAGAAGGTGCGGCTGTCGGTGGGGCCGGCGGCCGCTTCGGGGTGATGCTGCACCGTCATGATGGGCTTTTCAGGATGGCGGAAGCCTTCCAGCGTGCCGTCGTTGAGGTTCACATACACCTTTTCCACGCCTTCGGGCGGAATGACGCAGAAGCCGTGGTTCTGGGAGGAAATCTCGATGCGGCCGGTGAGCAGGTTCTTGACCGGGTGGTTTACGCCGTGATGGCCGAATTTCAGTTTGGTGGTGGTGCCGCCGAGGGCGTGGCCGAGAAGCTGATGCCCGAGGCAGATTGCGCCTATGGGGAAGATTTCCGCCATTTTGGCGATTTCCGCGATTTCGGGTTTCAGGGTGGCGGGGTCGCCGGGGCCGTTGGAGAGGAACACGCCGTCGGGGGCTGCGGCCTTCACCTGTTCACAGGTGAAGGAGGGCGGAACCACGAGAAGTTCCATGTCCTGCGCGGCGAGAAGGCGCAGGATGTTCCACTTGATGCCGAAGTCGTACACCACGATGTTGAGGGCCTTGCCCTGCGGCCAGTCGTAGGAGCCGTCGGCGTTCAGAGTCACGGGCGCGGGGCGGCCCGCGGCGTCGTCCCAGCGGTAGGGGGCGGCGGGAGCCACGCGGGTGACGAGGTTCTGCCCTTCCATGGAGGGCAGTTCCTGCGCCTTTTTCACCAGTTCTTCAGGGTCGAGGATGCTGGTGGAGATGCAGCCGCGCATGGCGCCGTTCTTGCGCAGGTGCAGGGTGAGGGCGCGTGTGTCGATACCTTCGATGCCCGGCACGCCCTGACGCATGAGAAAGTCGGGCAGGCTTTCCGTAGCGCGCCAGTTGGAAGGCTCCTTGCAGCATTCCTTGACGATGAGGGCCGACATGTGCACCTTTTCCGATTCCATGTCGTCGGGGTTGATGCCGTAGTTGCCGATGAGCGGATAGGTGAGGCACACCATCTGGCCCGCGTAGGACGGGTCGGTGAGCAGTTCCTGATATCCGGCCATGGCGGTATTGAAAATGACTTCGCCGCCGGTCAGTTCGATGGGGCCGGTGAAGGATTCGCCTTCAAGGGTGAAGCCGTCTTCGAGGGCGAGCAGAGCTTTCATGCGTGTTCTCCTTTGATCGCTCCGGCATAGTAGTCCTGGATGCACTCCACGCGGAGGGCCTTGTTCTGCTGATGCTGGATGGCGCGGGCTATGGCGCGGGCGCCGGAAATCGTGGTGGTAAAGGACACGCCGTAGTGCAGCGTGGTCTGGCGTATGGCCCGGGAATCGTGGGTGGTGCGCTTGCCGGAAGCGGTGTTGATGACCATGGCCACTTCGCCGTTTTTAATCATATCCACAATGTTCGGGCGGCCTTCATGCACTTTGAGCACGGGCTTGACCTCCAGCCCGGCTTCCTTGAGGAGCTTTGCCGTGCCGTGCGTGGCGAGAAGCTCGAAGCCGAGGTCCGCATAGGACCTGGCGATGGGAACCACGAATTCCTTGTCGCGGTCGTTCACGGAAATGAACACCTTGCCGTAGGAAGGCAGGGTCTGGCCCGCGCCGAGCTGGCTCTTCAGGAAGGCTTCGTCGAAGGTGCAGGCCACGCCCATGACTTCGCCGGTGGAGCGCATTTCCGGTCCGAGCAGAATATCCACGCCGGGGAAGCGCTTGAAGGGGAACACGGCTTCCTTCACGCAGACATAGCCCGTCCTGCGCATGGACCAGGGGTCGAGTTCGGCGAGGGTCTTGCCCAGCATGATCTGCGTGGCAAGGCGGGGCAGGGGCACGCCCGTGGCCTTGGACACGAAGGGGGCGGTGCGCGAGGCGCGGGGGTTCACTTCAAGGATGAAGATCCTGCCGTCCTTCACGGCGAACTGGATGTTCATGAGGCCGACCACGCGCAGCTCCTTGGCAAGAGCTATGGTCTGGCGGCTGATTTCTTCCACAATTGCCTCGGGCAGGGAGTAGGGAGGCAGGGAGCAGGCCGAGTCGCCGGAATGGATACCTGCGGCTTCGATATGTTCCATGATGCCCGCCACATACACCTCCTTGCCGTCGGCCAGGGCGTCCACGTCCACTTCAATGGCGTTCTCAAGGAACTGGTCGATGAGGATGGGGTGCTCGGGAGTGTCCGTGCCCACCACGTTGTGGAAGTAGTCGTCGAGGTCGTCCGGGCCGTAGCATACCATCATGGCGCGGCCGCCGAGCACATAGCTCGGGCGCACGATGATGGGGTAGCCTATGCGCGCGGCTTCTTCCTTGGCCACGTCCAGCGAGATGCAGGTGCCGTTCTGAGGCTGAAGGAGGTTCAGCTTCTGGATGAGGGCCTGGAAGCGTTCGCGGTCTTCGGCGCGGTCAATGGCGTCGGGGCTGGTGCCCATGATGGGTACGCCCGCGCGCTGGAGCGGCACGGCGAGGTTCAGCGGCGTCTGCCCGCCGAACTGCACGATGACGCCGTCGGGCTTTTCCGTTTCCACGATATGCATCACGTCTTCAAAGGTGAGCGGCTCGAAGTACAGGCGGTCGGAGGTGTCGTAGTCGGTGGACACGGTTTCGGGGTTGGAGTTGACCATGATCGCTTCCACGCCCTCGTCGCGCAGGGCGAAGGAGGCATGGCAGCAGCAGTAGTCGAACTCGATGCCCTGGCCTATGCGGTTGGGGCCGCCGCCGAGGATGATGACCTTCTTGCGGTCGTGCACGTCGAGCTCGCGGCCGGTCTCATAGGTGGAGTAGAAATAGGGCGTGTAGGCCTCGAACTCGGCGGCGCAGGTGTCCACAAGGTAGTACACAGGTTCCGTGCCCGTGGCCTTGCGCAGGGCGGCAACGTCGCTTTCCGGGCGCTTCCACATTTCGGCGAGCTGCCTGTCGGAGAAGCCGAATTCCTTGGCGCGGCGCAGAAGGCGGACAAGTTCCGGGTTGTCCGGAGTCATGGAGTTGCCGAGGGCGAAGTCCCTGAGGTCCCCTTCCATTTTCACGATATCGCGTATCTGGCGCAGAAACCACGGGTCAATGGCTGTGACGGCGTGAATTTCTTCCACGCTCATGCCTGCGAGAAGGGCCTGCCGCAGGGCGAAGATGCGCCTGGAATTGGGAGTACGCAGTTTGGCCATGATGGCATCCATAGAGGGCAGGGCATCGCGGAAACGGCTTCCGAGGCCCGGAGCGCCGATTTCCAGGGAGCGCAGGCCCTTCTGCAGTGCTTCTTTAAACGTGCGGCCTATGGCCATGGTTTCGCCCACGCTCTTCATGGAGGTGGTGAGCTCATCTTTGGCGCCGGCAAACTTTTCAAAGGTGAAGCGGGGGATTTTCACCACGCAGTAGTCAATGGCAGGCTCGAAGCTGGCCATGGTCTCGCGGGTGATATCGTTGGGAATCTCGTCCAGCGTGTAGCCTATGGCCAGCTTGGCCGCGATTTTGGCAATGGGGAAGCCGGTAGCCTTGGATGCCAGCGCGGAGGAGCGGGACACGCGGGGGTTCATCTCAATGACGACCAGCTCGCCGTTTTCAGGATTCAGGCCGAACTGCACATTGGAGCCGCCGGTCTCCACGCCGATTTCGCGCATGATGGCGATGGAGGCATCGCGGATCTTCTGATATTCCACGTCGGTGAGCGTCTGCACCGGGGCTACGGTGATGGAGTCGCCGGTATGTACGCCCATGGGGTCGAGGTTTTCGATGGAGCACACGATCACGCAGTTGTCCTTGCGGTCGCGCATGACTTCCATTTCGATTTCCTTCCAGCCGAGCACCGACTGTTCCACCAGCACTTCGCTGGTGATGGAGGCGTCGAGCCCGCCTGCGGCGATTTCTTCCAGGTCTTCCTGGTTGTAGGCCACGCCGCCGCCGGAGCCGCCCAGGGTAAAGGCCGGACGGATGATGAGCGGGAAGGGCATTTCCGAGGCGATGCGGCGCACGTCCTCCATGTTGCGGGCGATTTCGCTGCGCGGCACCTTGATGCCGATGTTCTCCATGGCGGCGCGGAACAGCTCGCGGCTTTCCGCCTTTTCAATGACTTTGGCGTTGGCGCCGATGAGTTCCACGCCGCACTCCGCGAGCACGCCCATCTTTTCGAGGGCAAGAGCAGTGTTCAGGCCGGTCTGGCCGCCCAGCGTAGGCAGAATGGCGTCGGGCCGCTCCTTGCGGACTATGGCGGCCACAGTGTCAGGTTCGATGGGTTCGATATAGGTCCGGTCGGCAAGACCGGGGTCGGTCATGATGGTAGCCGGGTTGGAATTGACAAGGATGACTTCGTACCCTTCTTCCTTGAGGGCCTTCACGGCCTGGGTACCGGAATAGTCGAATTCACAGGCCTGGCCGATGACGATCGGGCCCGAACCTATGACCATAATGCGCTTAAGGTCTGTACGCTTAGGCATATTCCGCTCCTAAAGTGGGTTTAAACTTGCGTATGATTACACAATGCCCCGAGATAATCAAGCGCCGTGCTTTCATGCTGCGCCGAAAGCGCCCGGATACTTTGCGCATCGCGCAGGCTTTTTCTGCTCTCCATGCGGCAGGGCCGGGGAACGGACGGGGAGACTTTGAAGCCTGTGGTGAGATTGCTGCAGCTGCGGGACGGTTCCAGGGAGGGGGATAGGCCGAAGAGTACCGTGATCTTTCCGAGGCTGCACCTGGCGGGAAAGCATGTGTCCCGAAGCGTGTATACCTCCTCGCTCCGCCACGCGACGGGCATAAAAAAAGCCATGGTTGTCGCCCATGGCCTTTGCGGACTTATTCTTCTTCCCGCCTGGCGATGACGGTATGTATCTGCTTGGCGTCGGCGTCGGCGATGGTGAAGATCCAGCCGCCGATGCGGAATTCCTCGTCTTTCTGAGGCACATGCCCCGCGTCCAGGCTGAGGTAGCCGCCTATGGTGTCCACCTCGTCGGACTCCAGGTGAATACCGAGTTCCTCCAGCTCCTCCAGGTAGGCGCGGCCGGAAAGCTCGTAGCTGCCGCCTTCCAGGGGGCGGATATCTTCTTCCTTGGGGGCGTCGTGTTCGTCTTCAATGTCGCCTACGATGACTTCCAGAAGGTCTTCGATGGTGGCAAGGCCCGAAGTGCCGCCGTATTCGTCCACCACAATGGCCAGATGGTTCTTGCGGCTGCGGAATTCCTGCAGAAGTTCGCTGGCTATCTTGGTTTCGGGCACGAAGAAGGGCTGGCTCATGATGGAGTCCACAGGGGAAGTCTGAAGCTCGACCTCCATGAGGGAGCTCAGCATGTCCTTGGCGTGCACGATGCCGATGATGTTGTCGCGAGTTTCCTTGTATATGGGCAGGCGGGAATGGCCTGTTTCCACAATGGCTCCTGCCGCTTCAAGGATGGTCGTGCCGGAAGGCAGGCAGTCGATATCCGTGCGGGGCGTCATGATATCCTGTACCTGGAGCTCGTCCAGGGAGAGGATGGAAAGCAGCATGGAGCCTTCTTCCGCTTTGAGCTCGCCTTCTTCACGGGCTTCGCGGATAGCCTGTTCCAGATGATCTTCCGAGGATTTGCCGGAAAAGAAAGAACCAAGTTTCGACCACACGCTACTGTGGGATTCGCCGTCCAAGACGATACTCCTTGATAGAAAGTTCAGGCCGGGAAACATGCCATGCCGCAGGGCAAGGGCCGGGAAGTCCGGCTCCGGCTCGGGAAAGCCCGCACATCGGGCACAATGACGGAAAAACATACGCAGGCCGCCGCAAAAAGGGCATGGCCCTGGAAACAGAAACGCACCCGTGCGTCGGCCCTTCTCAGGGGAACGTCGGAAGGCTGGCAGCCGGAATCTTCCTGGGAAGGGAGAGGGCTGTCGTTGCTTTGAGCGGTCGTCGGGCAGGTGTCGTTCATGTCAGATCCAGATTTTGATGGTCAGGTTAGCTTGTTCAGACCAAAAAGGCAAGACGCGGCGCGGGCCGGGAACCTTTTTTCCGCCTCCTCTCCTCAGGATGAGGGGAGCACGGTTGACCTTGCGCCTCGAAATCTATATAGATGCTTTTGTGCCGGAATGGTGGAATTGGTAAACGCAGCGGACTCAAAATCCGCCGGCAGCAATGCCTTGTGGGTTCAAGTCCCACTTCCGGTACCAGATATTTCAAGCGCCTGCTTTTGCGGGTGCTTTTTTTGTGCCTGAGGAGCTTTGGCTTCTTTGAGGATGGGGATGAAAGGCGCGGGGCCTGAAGCCCTTTCTTTCCCGGCGGGAGCGTCGTTACGGGGAGCGCGCGGCGGGCTTTTCTCCTGTTTCTCTTTTTTGTACCATGCCGGGGCAAAGGGCACGCAACCATAACAAAGGCAGGAAGGCCATGGCGTTCAACGGCTGGGAAAATGTGAAGGAAGGCGAGGAATTTTCCGCAGAGGAGATTGCCGCATTTTATGGAACTCTGGGGCCGTATTCCCTGCTGGGGCCGTTGCGGCGCAGCCTGTGGGGCCGCTACCCGCTCACGGCGCAGGCCGTGGCCTTTGACGGGGTGGAGGGGATGTTCCAGCCCCGGGAAAGGGTGAGGCTTTTCCTGAGAGAAGAGGAAGACGGGTATAATTTCACGGTCTTTCCCGAGCATCTTTTTGAAAAGGAAGGCAGCCTGCGGCCCTTCATCGGCATGGCGGAGGAAAAGGCCGTACAGTCTTCTTCTCCTTCCTGGAATGAAAAATGGACGGATATGTTCTGCGCCCGGGATTACTGCCTGCCCTTCTGCGATTCCCTCATGAAGCTTGAGCCTCCCTATACCGAAGAGCAGATGGAGGGGCTGTACCGTTCCTTTGCCGACGAATATGCGGAACACGAAGGCCGCTGCGCCATGATTTCCGGCCTGTACCGCACAGGGGCGGAGCGCTTTTCCGCCTTCTGCTTTGCGCTTGCCCGCGAGGGGCTGGAGACCCCCGACGGCTCGCGTTACTTCGCGCCCTGGGATGTGGTGCTTTTATTTTTTGAGATGAAGGAAGGCGGCAGCTTCGGGGCCGTGGCCACCGTGCCTTTGCGCTTCGTCAACTTCTACGCCCCGGAAAAGCTGAAGGCCTTTGCCGAAGAGCTGGAAAAGCAGTGGAAAGAGTAAGCCGCAGCGCCGGAAGAGGATGACGGTTCCTCTTCCCTCGGGTAAGGGGCGGAGAAGGTCGGCGGGAACGGACTGTTCAGAGTTCGTTGCTCCTGCCTCTGCGTTTGGAACAGCCTCCCTGTTTCCGGGTGGGCGGCCGTGGAGCAGCCTGCTTTTTTAAGACAGAGGCGGCTTGGGACGGAAACCTGCGTTCCGGTTTCCGGGGAAAACGGCATTGTTCGCTTGGGCCGTGCCGGAGCGCTGAAAGAGGCGGTTTTTCGGGGAAGAAAAAAGGGAAGACCATAGCGCGGTCTTCCCTTTTGTACATCATGCACGGATTTTCAGAATTTATAGCCGATGCCTATGCCGAAATTGTGGGCATGGGGGTGCGTGGTATGCCCGGGCACGACGCCGCTTTCGATGCTGGCGGCATCCGTGTAATCGAGCACATGGTTGTGAATGTACATGTAGGCAAGGTCGAAGGTCCAGTTCCCGTAGAAGAAGCCTACGCCGGCGGTGTAGTAGTTCCTGCCGTTGGAAGGCACCATGTAGTCGGCGTTGCCGAGGTTCATGGGCGAGGTTTCATACATGAAGCCGAGGCGCAGGGCCATCCAGTCCACGGGCTTGTATTCGGCGGAAAGGCCGAGGGTCCAGCTGTTTCTCCAGTGCCTGTCGGTGTTCTGCCAGGCGTTCACCGGATCCTTCATATACATGTTGAAGTCGCGGAAGCGGCTCCAGAGCGTATACACGGCGTCCGCTTCAAAGCTCAGGTTCTCCAGCGGCTTATAGGCTACGCCGAATCCGATGGAGTCGGGCAGGTGAAGCGTGCCGCGCAGGCGGGAATTCTGGATCATATTGAAGGCAGGGTTGAGCTGGGCAAGCTGCCTGTCGTAGCGCGTTTTGCCGCTGACCTTGAGGCTCATGGGCGCGCGGTAGGTGAGGCCGAGGGACCACTGATCGTTGATTTTCGCGTGCAGGGCCACATTGCCGCCGAAGGAAACGCCGTGCCCGTTGATGTTCACGTCGCCGAGGTCGCCAAGTCCGAATCCCGAAATCATGGCGTTCTGATTGAGATTCTTGCGCATCTGCATGGATGCGCTCATCATTTCCACACCGGCGGCCACGGAGAGATGGTCGTTGATCTTGTAGGCGATGCTGGGATTGAGGGAATTGGTGATGAGCTGCACGCTCTGCAGGTTGTAGCCGCCGGGCCATTCATTGGGGTACTTCACGCCCAGGCCGAAACGGGTATAGGATGCCAGGCCGAACCACAGCCTGTCGTTGACTTGATGGGTGATGTAGAAGGCGGGGATGGGCCAGGTCTGATGGGCGCTGTGGTAGTTGCCCGTGTCGTTGCCCTCGAAGTCTCTCGTATCCACGCCCCAGTAGAACTGCGATACGGCGAGGTTGGCCTGCATCTGCGTCCCGTCGAGGAGCGTCATGGCCGCAGGGTTGTAGGCCAGCGTGGAGGCGTCGCCTCCGCGGGCGATGAGGCCGCCGGCAAGGCTCATGCCCCTGGCGCTGTTCTCCATGATGGCGAAACCTTCAGCAAAGGCTTTGCCCGAAGGAAGGAGGAAAGAAAGGGAAACAAACAGGCAGAGCGCGCAAAGGGCACGCGCACGCATGGAAAAACGGTTCATCACATAACTCCTGCTGCCGAGATGCAAAAAAGGCGGGCCGGCACGGCCGGAAACCATATGATGAACGATAGGCCGTCTTGATAAGTTAAATCAAGATTTGAATGTATCCGTAAATAAAGCCGTGGCCTTGTCGCAAAGGGCCTTGGCGCGTTCGCGGCTGCGGCGGCTGATGACGGGCCGCCAGATGCGGTATTCCTCCGGGGCGTCGGGCCCCGCGTGGCCGTCCGGAAGGCTTGCGCCGCCCTTGCCCGCACCCTGTGCGGCGGGCTTTGCCCCGCGCGTGGTATCCAGCGTCCACTCCCACGCAATACCCTTCATTTCTTCGAATTCTGCAAGCCCCTTCTTCCAGAGTTCGCTGAAAAAGCCCTGGGCTTCCCATTTTTTGAAGTAGGCGTGTATGGAACTCGGGCTGCCGTAGAGCTCCTTGGGGAGAGACTTCCACTGTGTGCCGGTTTTCAGGACATAGATAATGGCCGAAAAGACCTTGCGCTGATCGAGGGGCTTGCGTCCACCGCCGGAAATGCGCTGGTACACTTTCTCAGGATCGCGGACGGTTTCGGGGATGAGCGGTTTGACGGCTTCCCAGAAAGAATCGGATATTTCCCAGAATTTCATGATGTTAAACCCATATACGAGATACGTTGGTGAAAAGTTTAGCATAAAAGGTAAGGGAAGTCAGCAAGTAGTTATTTACGGATAAGGGGGAGCGGAAAAAATTTTTTGAGGCGCGAAAAAAAATTGTTGACAGCCCGGGAGTGCCGGGC
>NZ_DYZA01000069.1 GCF_020741395.1 Mailhella massiliensis
GGCACCATCACCCTTTCGTTCGACAAGGCCAAGCGTATGCAGCTGTTCGATCAGCTTGAAGAAGTTCTGGAAAAGAACGGCGTCATCACCGGCACCATCACCCGCCGCATCAAGGGCGGCTACACCGTCGATCTCGGCGGCGTGGAAGCCTTCCTGCCCGGTTCCCATGTCGACCTCCGTCCTGTTCCCGACATGGATGCCCTCGTCAATCAGCAGTACGAATTCCGCGTTCTCAAGATCAACCGCCGCCGCAGCAACGTCATTGTTTCCCGCCGCGTGCTGCTTGAAGAAGAACGCGATACCAAGCGCAGCGCTCTGCTTCAGACCCTGGCTGAAGGCCAGATCGTCAAGGGCAAGGCCAAGAACATCACCGAATACGGCGTGTTCGTCGACCTCGGCGGCCTCGACGGCCTCCTGCACATCACCGACATGTCCTGGAAGCGTATCCGCCATCCGCGCGAAATGGTTTCCCTGGGCCAGGAACTGGAACTCAAGGTGCTCTCTTTCGACAAGGAAAACCAGAAGGTTTCCCTCGGCCTGAAGCAGCTTGTGCCCGATCCCTGGCAGGATATCACCGCCCGCTTCCCCGAAGGCTCCCATCACACCGGCAAGGTGACCAACCTTGTTGACTACGGTGTGTTCGTGGAACTCGAACCCGGCGTGGAAGGCCTGGTGCATATTTCCGAAATGTCCTGGACCCGCAAGCTGCGTCATCCTTCTCAGATGGTGCATCAGGGCGACGAGGTTGAAGTGGTCATCCTCGGCGTGGACAGCGAGAAGAAGCGCATCTCTCTCGGCATGAAGCAGGTCAAGCCCAATCCCTGGGAACTCGTGGGTGAACGCTTCCCCGAAGGCACCGTCATTGAAGGCGTCATCAAGAACATCACCGAATTCGGTATGTTCATCGGTATTGAAGACGGCATCGACGGCCTCATCCATGTGTCCGACATTTCCTGGACCAAGAAGCTGCGTCATCCCGGCGAACTCTACAAGGTCGGCGACGTGGTGCAGGCCAAGGTGCTCACCGTGGATCAGGAGAACGAAAAGTTCACCCTGGGTATGAAGCAGCTCACCGAAGATCCCTGGAGCAGCGTGCCTGCCCGCTATCCCGTGGGCAACATCATCACCGGCACCGTGACCAACGTGACCGACTTCGGCCTGTTCGTGGAAGTGGAAGAAGGCATTGAAGGCCTCATCCATGTGACCGAACTCGGCAAGAAGGTGAAGTCTCCTTCCGAACTCTACAAGGAAGGCGACACCGTGCAGGCCAAGATCATTCATGTGTCTGCTGATGAACGCCGCCTCGGCCTCTCCATCAAGCAGATCAAGGACGACGAAGAACGCCGCAAGCCCAAGGATTACCATTCCGGCGACAACAGCATCAGCCAGACCCTCGGCGATCTTCTCAAGCAGAAGTTCAACGACTAATTGCTGATTCTGTATGAATCTACGCGGGGCGGAAAGCACAGCTTTCCGCCCCGCTTTTTTTAGGTTATGGGTAGAAAAAGGCATGCCGCTCCGTACTCCGTCGCGTGTGTGGGGGGGCTGTTCCGACATATGCTGAAGGAAAGGGCGGATGCGTTCCGGGGGTGCCATGAAGCAGCAGGAAATAGAGCGCAAGTTTCTGGTCGCAGGGGAAGGCTGGCGCGGCCTCGGCGAGGGCGTGCCGTACCGGCAGGGATATATCGCCCGCACGCAGGACAGGACGGTACGCGTGCGCGTGGCCGGGGACAAGGGGTATCTTACCATCAAGTACCGCGGCGAGGGCATAGCCCGCAGCGAATTTGAATATGATATTCCCCTGGAGGAGGCACAGGCCCTCCTGGACGGGCTTGCCCCCGGGGAAATCATTGAAAAGCTGCGCTATACCTTTGAATATGAAGGGGACGTGTGGGAAGTGGATGAATTTCTGGGAGCCAACGAAGGCCTGATTGTGGCGGAAATCGAACTTGACGCCGAGGATCAGGCCTTTTCTCGTCCTCCGTGGCTGGGGGAGGAGGTGAGCAAGGTTTCCCGCTACCTCAATGTGGAACTTTCGCGCCTGCCCTATACGGCCTGGAACAAAGAAAGTCAGTCAGAAGGAGAAAATAGCTGAGTCGCGAGTCAAACCATGGCAGAATGTGACCATGAGCACAGTTTTTGCGGGCAAAGCCTCCTAGGGTGAAAGCTCTTAAAACTGTAGCGCAACGATATCGCGGAGGATAGCTATGAGCGAGATGTTCTGTTTTCAGTGTGAGCAGACGGCGGGCGGCGCCGGATGCACCAGGATCGGCGTGTGCGGCAAGAAACCGGGCACGGCTCTTCTGCAGGATATGCTGGTGGGCGAACTTGCGGCGCTTTCGCGTGTTTGCGTGCGCACGCCCGAGCTTGACGAGCTTGTGGAAAACGCGCTGTTCAGCACGCTGACCAACGTGAACTTCGATGATCTCTCCCTTGCCGCTCTGGTGGAGAAGGTACGCAGGGTGCGTGTGGAAAGCGGAGCAAAGCAGGCCTATGACATGGGGCTTGTGTGGCAGGCCGGAGAAGATGAGCGCAGCCTGAAGTCCCTGCTGCTTTTCGGCCTGAAGGGCATCGCGGCCTATGCCAGCCATGCGCGCACGCTCGGTAAAACCAGTGACGAGATATCTGATTTTCTGTACAGAGGCCTGATCCTCATTGCTTCCGAGGCGACGAAGGAAGAGCTTCTCACCGCAGTGATGGAAGCGGGCAAGGTCAACCTTGCATGTATGGAGCTTCTGCACAAGGCCAACAGAACGTACGGAGTGCCTTCTCCCGTCACGGTATCTCGCACCGTGGAAAAAGGCCCCTTCATCATCGTGACGGGGCATGATCTGCACGATCTTGCGCTTCTTCTGGCCCAGACCGAAGGCACGGGCGTGAGCATCTACACTCACGGCGAAATGCTGCCCGCCCATGCCTACCCCGAACTTAAGAAGTACCCGCATTTCAAGGGGCATTTCGGTACGGCCTGGCAGAATCAGCAAAAGGAATTTGCTTCCGTACCCGCTCCGGTGCTCTTCACCACCAACTGCATCATGCCCGTGAAGGAAAGCTATGCCGACCGCGTGTTCACCACCGGTGTGGTCGAATATCCGGGTATGCGCCATATCGACGGCGGGAAGGATTTCTCCCCTGTCATAGAAAAGGCGCTGGAACTTGGCGGCTACAGGGAAGATGTCGTCATGCCCGGTATCAACGGCGGCGAGACCGTGACCACGGGCTTCGGCAGCGAGGCCGTGCTCTCCCACGCCGGGACCATCGTGGAGGCTGTGAAGGCCGGGGCCATACGGCATTTCTTCCTTGTGGGCGGCTGCGACGGCGCAAGGCCCGGCCGCAACTACTACACGGAATTCGTGAAGAAGACGCCTGCCGATACCGTGGTGCTTACCCTGGCCTGCGGCAAGTTCCGCTTCAACGACATGAACATCGGCGAGATAGGGGGGATTCCGCGGCTTCTGGACATGGGCCAGTGCAACGACGCCTACGGTGCGATTCAGGTGGCTCTCGCCCTGGCGGAGGCCTTCCAGTGTACCGTGAACGACCTTCCGCTCACGCTCGTGCTTTCGTGGTATGAGCAGAAGGCCGTGGCCATACTGCTCACTCTGCTGTACCTGGGCGTGAAGAACATCTACCTCGGTCCTTCCCTGCCCGCCTTCGTTTCTCCGGCCATACTGGATTTTCTGGTGAAGGAATTCAGCATCCGGCCCATTTCCACGCCGGAAGAAGACCTCGCCGCTGTGTTGGGAAAGTAGGCCTTCCGAAACTGCCCTTTTGAATTCGCAGGGCGCCTGGAGTTCATTTCCCATGGCCCTGCGTCTCGTCCATGTACTCTTTGTTCCCAGCCATGCACAAAGAGCTGCCTTTCTCTCCAGTCCCGCGCCGAACGGCGCGGGACTTTTGGTTATGAAGAAATTCTGTTAAGCTTCCCAAGCAGCCGAGGGGATATGACGGCCTGTTGATGCTGTCGTTACATAAGCCGTGCTTCCGTCGCGGCAGATGTGTGAAAGCGGAACCGAGCCTTTGAGGAGCGTGGAAGCGGGGCGCGGATACCTCGTGCCGCAAGGGATATACCGTGCTTCAGGGAGAGCGCATGGAGAAAAAGCAGCATCGGAGATTCGCGGGCTTCGACCTCGGGCACAGAAGCGGCAGAGCCACCCTTCTCAGCGAAGGACTGGACGGCTGGCTTGCGTCCCACGGGATGAAGGGCCGGCACCACATGCTCACAGCCCTTTGGCAGAACTGGGATATCGTTATGGGAGCGGAGCTTGCGCCTCTTGCTCATCCCCTGGGGCATCGGGGCGACATACTGCTCATCGGCGGGGATGATTCCTGCGCCATGCAGGAGCTTTCCTATGCCGTTCCGGAAATTCTTGAGCGCGTGAACGCCTTCATGGACGAGGAGTATTTCCGTAAGGTGGAGCTGCACCTTCTGCTGGGTAAGGATTCCCTGCGCAGGGTGGATATTACACAGGCCCCCAGCCTGCCTTCTCCTCCACGTCCCCCCCGACTCGGCAAGCTGAAATTACCTCCGGATTCGCCTCTGGCAGCCTGCTACGAAGCCTATGTGCGCATCTTTGACGGCGATGAGGAAAAAAATTGAAGGCCCCTTCCGTGTGGTCTGCTCCCCGTCAGGTTACAGAGTTCAGCCTGCCGGGGAGCATATCAGTGACGGAGGGGCCTTTCTTCCGTATGGCTGGCAAGGCGATTATCCCAAGTGAAAATCTTCGCCGAGATAGACTTCGCGGGCTCTTGCGTTGTTTACGATTTCCTCGGGCGTCCCGGAAAGAATGATATTGCCTTGGAACATGAGGTAGGCCCTGTCGCAGATGGAGAGGGTTTCCCGTACATTGTGGTCGGAGATGAGCACGCCGATGCCGCGTTCCTTGAGGCCGCGGATGAGTACCTGAATGTCACCCACGGCCAGGGGATCAATGCCGGCGAAGGGTTCGTCGAGCAGTACGAAGAGCGGATCGCGGATGAGGCAGCGGGCTATTTCCAGGCGGCGGCGCTCACCGCCGGAAAGATAGGAGGCGTAGGATTTTTCAAGCCTTGTGAGACCGAATTCCTCCATGAGCTGGTCGGCGCGTTCCTTTTGTTCGCTGCGGGAAAGCCCGGTATGCTCAAGGATGATCTGGAGGTTCTGGCGTACCGTGAGGCGGCGGAACACGGAACTTTCCTGCGGCAGGTAGGAAAGCCCTACTCGGGCACGGCGATACAGGGGCCAGCTGCTTATTTCCTGCCCGTCCAGGAGTACCTTGCCCGCAGAGGGCTTGATGATGCCGGTGATCATGTAGAACGACGTGGTCTTGCCTGCGCCGTTGGGGCCGAGAAGACCGACGATTTCACCCTGCCGCATGGAAACGGAGACTTCGTGAACGACTTCCTTCTGACCGTAGCGCTTGCACAGATGCTGGGCGGAAAGCGTGGAACTCATTACTTTCCCTTCTTGTCGTTGGAGGAGAACACGGCATGGACGCGCTGCTTGGAGCTGCCTTCCACAACACTCCTGTTTTCATTGACATAGTAGCGGATCACATTGCCTTTGATGGAGTTGTCGCCGTCGTGCAGTATGGGGTTGCCCTCCAGAACAAGGAGGCTTTTGGCCGAATAGTAGGTGGCTTTCTGCGCGGAACCTGTCTGCGTGCCGTTCTGGAAGCGCACATTTTTTTCCGCCACGATGCGGTCAAGGTCGCTTCCCTCCATGGAGGGGGCTGTGGAACTTTTTTCCTTGCCGGCCTCGTCTTTGGATTTGAGGTACAGGGTCAGAAGCTCCGACCACATCTTGAACTCGCCGCGCACGGCTTCCACGCGGCCCTGGAAGACCACGGTATTCTTGTCGGCGTTGTACACCATGTTGTCGGCAGTCACATCCACGGGGAGATTGCTGTCTGCCCCGGGCAGAGGGGCCGCCAAGGCGCCGGTCGCGCAGCATGCGACGATGAGAAGGGTAAGAAGTATCTTTTTCATGACTGGCTTTCCTCTCGCGTGTCTTTCGGCGCGGCCTCGGGTAAGGTCTCGGCGTCGGTTGCGCCGTCTGAAGGTTCGGTATCGGACGGGATCCAGCGCATGTGCACGCCCTGGTCGCCCGTGAGAATATTGGTATTGAGATCCCATACAAGCCGCGTGGCCGTGCCGGAAAGCGTCGGCCCGTCAAGCACGGCGCCGCCGGGAAAGGTGAGAGTGCGGTTCGTGTTGAGGAATACGGCAAGATCCCCGGTCAGGACGTTTTCTTCATAGGTGGCGCGCACGTTGTCGGACATGGAAATTTTCTGGTTACCGTCTTCCACGCGGCCTATGTCCGAGGTAGCCCGTATAATACGCTCCTCTCCGCCGTCAGAGTTTTCCAGCATGTAATGGATATCGGGTTCGCGCACGGTAATGGCGCCGGAATCCTGGTTCAGAGTTGCCCAGTCGGCATTGAGGTCGAAGCTCTTGCGCCCTTCGCTGCCCTGAGAGAGCCGGATGCCGCGTACGGCAAGATCCACCGTATTTTTCACTTCCTCCGGCGGATCGGAAAGCAGTTTGTTCAGGTCGGCCGAGCGGACCACGTTTTCCAGCGCCTCCAGCGCCTTGCGTGTTTTCCAGCTCTGCCAGCCGTACCAGGCTCCCCATACGGCCGCACCAAGCACGACAAGGGCGAGGGTTCTTCGCAGCGAATCGTTCATACTTTCGCCGGTCCTGTCGCCGCGGTCCACAGGTCCGCGGGATTTTTGCCGTTCATGCGGGCGGCGAGGAGAAACTCCACGGCTTCGCGTACCGCGCCTTCTCCGCCCTTTGCGGCGGTAATGTAGAGCGCTTCCTTTTTCACTTGTGCCACGGCATTGGCCACGGCCATGGGCATACCGACGGAGCGCATGGGATCAAGATCTATCCAGTCGTCACCGAGGTAGGCCATTTCTTCCCGGGCAAGGCCGTATTTTTTTTGTATGGCCTCGAGCTTAGGCAGTTTAGATTCAAAGCCTGCATAATAGTCTTTCACGCCGAGTTGTGACATTCTGGCCAGAACGCACGGGTCGTTTCTGCCCGTGATGATACCCACGCCGAGGCCTGCAAGCAGAGCGGTTTTAATACCGATGCCGTCCTGCGCATGGAAGCATTTCATGGGATGTCCGTTTTCCTGAAAATACAGCTTGCCGTCGGTACATACGCCGTCGACGTCGAGCACCAGGAAACGTACCTTGGCGGCCGCTTGAAACACGTCCCTATGAGCGGGAGAGCCGGGGAGGAGGGAAAGAATATCTGCTGGCATATATACTCCGAAGCATCAGTCTGAGCGGCAGCGCCCAGTTCCTTTCTATATCCGTGTTTCCCATGTGAGTCAAAAGGGGAGAGCTCTGGTCGCTTGGCTTTGAAAGGGCACTGTGTTAACCTGCCTAAAATTCAGGGAGGGGTCATGAAGGTTGCAGCACTTATTCCTTTTCGAAACGAATCAAGGATGTTGCCGTGCTGTCTCGCGTCGTTGAAAGGTGTGGCTGATATGGTAATCGGAATGGATGATCACTCTTCCGACCATTCCGGGGATATAGTGCGTGAGAGGGGCGGCATTGTGCTTGAGATGGAGGGAGAGCTCTCCGGCTTTTCCCAGGGAAAGGAAAAAGTGATCCGGCAGAGATTGCTGGAGGATGCCCGTCGCCGTGGAGCTACGCATTTCTTCTGCATAGATGCCGATGAGGTCGTCACTGTGCCTTTTCGTCGTTATGGCCGTGAACTGCTGGAGAATCTGGAACCCGGGCACAAGCTTGCCCTGCGCTGGCTGACGCTCTGGGGCAGTCCCCGCCTCTTCCGCGACGGTGACTACAGCAAGTTCCACCGCATTTATCGGAGCGTCATTGTGAGGGATGCTCCCGACCTGCCTTCCTATGAAGGTTTTCTGCACATGCCGCGCACTCCCGGTTCAGACGAAAAAAGCAATGTAACGAAGTGCCCGCTGGAAAAAGGGGCCCTTCTGCATTTTACGGCCGCGGAGCTTCTTCCCTATCAGATGAAGATAGCCTGGTATCACTGTGTGGAGTTGGTGCGGCGCCCGGATGAGGCGGAACGTATCAATCGCTTTTATTTTCGTGACTGGGATGAGCGGCATATCCGTCTGCGTTCCGTGCCCGATGCATGGGTCGAAGGCCTGCCCCTTGACGATATTCCTCCCTGCCCGCCGAGCTGGCAGTGGGAGGAAATGCAGCGCCTCTTCGACGAGAAGGGCGTGGAATTCTTTGAGCCTCTTGAAATATGGCATATTCCCCGTCTCAGGGAGGAGTTCCTGCGCCGTGCGGGGCGGGAACCTTGTAAGAAGAGTATGGTTACACGGTTGCGCAGGTGCCTGCGCAGGGAGCGCAAGCGTCTTGATCGCTGGTTTGTGGATATGGAAAGAAGAGCGAAAGGCGAAGAGGTGGAGTAGCATCCCGTTTTTTGTTTTCCATTGAGTAAAAAGGGGCCGTCCTTATATGGGCGGCCCCTTTTGTCGGCATGGGGGAAAAGCTCTACAGGTCAAGAATGACTTTGCAGGCTACGGCCACCTGATAAAGGATTTCCGACACTTCCTTGACGGCCTGCATGTTCTTGGAATCCACACGGGGCAGGACAAGGATCTGATCGCCGGGAAGCACCTTTTTGGCCTTGGGCGTGACTTCTCCGTCGGGGTGCACCACGAGGATGTTGGTGGAGTCGGCGCGATTGCTGAAGCCGCCCGCGCTTTTGATGTAGTCTTCCATGTCGCGGTCTTCGTTCCACACCACGGCCTGGGGCATGATGACTTCGCCGCTGATCATGACTACGTCCGTCTTTTCGGGAATGACGATGATATCGCCGTTTTCCAGCGCAATGTCGGCAATTTTGCCGCCGCTGCCCACCACGACGATGCCCTCGGGCTCCACCTTGCGGGCTCGGTCTATGAAGCTGGAGAGCATTTCCGCTTCCTTGGCGCGGATCTGAGCCTCGTCATTGCTGGAGGAAGTGGCGGTATAGGCGTTGTGCTCCAGGCGGTTCAGAGCGTCTTCAATGGCTTTTTTCTGCTGTTTTGCCGTGCTGAGGCGCTTGATGTAGAGGCCGGAGAGGTTGGCCCTGTCCGGGTCCACGGAAATGTAGCTCAATACTTCCTGCAGGCGCGCGTTGCGCCGCACGGGAAAGCGGGAGGATCCGAGAATGGCTCCCTGTGCTTCCACCATGATGGTGCTGCCCGTGGTGTCGGCCAGAAAACGTACCTGATCGTCGTTGGCCAGGCGCAGTCTGTTGAAATCCTTGATGGAGAGGTACTGGTTGTAAGGCACGCCGTCCCGAAAGCCGGAAATGCTCACATGGGAAGCACGGGAATTGGGGTCGGCCAGGTGTACCAGGGCTTCTCCCGTCATTTTTCCCTTTTCAAATTCAAAGCGGGCGGCATTGCGTACTTCTCCGCTTGCGGTGACCGTGGGCCCTTTTTCCGCCACCACCACGGTGTCGCCGTCCTGAAAGCGTATGGAGGGGAGCTGCCCGTAGAGGATGAAGGGGTAAAGATCCGCAGTTGCAATGGGCTGTTGATTTCTGAGCACCCGGATATCGCGGTAGCTGCCGCGCCTGGAGTCAATGCCACCCGCCTTGTCGAGGAAGGCAAGGATATTGTCGGAGGCCATGCCCGCATAACTGCCGGGGTGGTTCACAAAGCCGGTGACGAACACGGAAATGTTCTGCGTGTCCAGAGGACGGGCATAGACCTGAACATCGCTGATGCCGGAAACATTCAGTTTGCTGATGATGGACTGCTGAAGCTGTGCTGCATCGTTGCGGGGCAGGCCGGCAAGGGGAATACTGCCGATTTCGGGCAGATCCAGAGTGCCGTTCAGGGAAACGGTAAATACGTCGTCGAGGGTGCGGGTTCCCCACAACCGCACGAGGATGCGGTCGCCGCTCTGTATGGTGGTGACGGAGCTGCCCGAGGAAAAATTTCCCTGGAACAGGTTGCTGCCGAAGGGCAGGGTCTCCGGGGAAGCGGAAGACGAGGACGAAACGGCCGTGGCTGTGGCCGTGGCCGTGGCCGTCGCAGTACTGGTGGACTCGGCGGCCAGACTCTGGGCACAGAGCGAAAGGCTCATGATGAGAAAAAGAATAAGGACGCGCAACATATACTCCTGCCCGAAGGCTGGAAAGAAAAGACGGGACAAAAGCCCTGAAAGACCGTGCGGCATGGGGCTCAGTCCAGGCCGCGTCCCCAGACGCGGGGCATGAGCTCCCAACCCTCTCCCCGGCGGCAGAGGATGACGATTTCCGCCTCATGGGGCGGCCTGCTTACCACGGCCCTGCGGCAGTCGCGTCCTGTGGCCGAAGTAAAGGAGCCTTCCACCATGACATCCACCAGGCCGCCGAAGGCCGGGTCGTCTATGGAGGCATGGGCTCCGGTATTGTTCATGGAAATAAACTGCGCCACAGGAGAAAGCGGCGTTTCCGGCATGGGAACTTCGGGAGCGGGGGCGTCTGCAAAGGGATTGGCAACACAGCCGCTCAGAAGAAGACAGAGGGCGGTAAGAGAGGGAAGAATACGCATGAACATACCCTTATGTTTCACCTGCCCGGCGGACAATACCCTTTCCTGGAAGCGGAAAAGCCCATCGGTCCGGCCGGTGGGACAAGGCCATATCCCCCGGAAGGGGAGGTGTCAAATCATAAAGAAGGTTGAGGAGTGTTTCCGCAAGAAATATATGTCCGCAGGGCTTCCCCTGTCCAGAGGGCTGCCCGGCAAAGTCCGGGGCGTGCATCAAAGAAGCGGCCGCGCAGGCAGGATATGGGGGAAACCCGCCGCCGCGAAACGGAGGGGAAAATATGCCGGCTGAACGAAGCCGATACAGGAAGCCCGAAAAACGGCGGGCGCGGAGAAGGGATCCCTCTGCCCCCGTCTGTTCGGTTCAGGCCTGATCGAGCAGGTACCAGTTCCATGCGTCGCGGATGATTTCCTCCACGCCCGAGTGTTCGGGCTTCCAGCCGAGGATCTCCAGTGCGCGCGATGCATCGGCCACCAGGCAGGGCGGGTCGCCTGCACGGCGCGGCCCTGTGGTATAGGGCATGGAGCGCCCGGTTACGTTTTCTATGGCGTGCAGGATTTGTTTGACGGAAAGTCCTGTGCCGGTGCCGAGATTCAGGGCTATGCCTTCCCCGTCGTTGCAACGGGCCAGCCGCTCCACGGCTCTGATGTGGGCGGAAGCCAGATCGCTTACATGAATGTAATCGCGTATGCACGTTCCGTCGGGTGTGGAGTAATCGTCGCCCATCACATGGAAATCTCGTACTTTTCCATCCAGAGCCATGAGGGCACGGGGAATAAGGTGCGTTTCCGGTGTATGGCGTTCGCCGGTTTCGCTTTCCGGATCGCAGCCGGCGGCGTTGAAGTAACGAAGAGCCGTCCAGGAAAGGCCGTAGGCGCGGGCGAAGTCGGCCAGCATCCGCTCCATGAAAAGTTTGGTTTCCCCGTAGGGATTGATGGGATTTGCGGGGCTTTCTTCCGTGATGGGCATGACTTTGGGAATGCCGTATACTGCCGCCGAGCTGGAGACCACGATGTTGCGCACATTGGTGTCGCGCATGGCCTCAAGAAGGCTCAGCGTGCCTCCTATATTGTTGTGGATGTATTTGCCGGGGTTCTGCACGGATTCACCCACTTGGGAGAAGGCGGCAAAGTGTATGACGCCGTCGGGCCGCACGTTGTTCAGGCAGGAGCGGAGTTTCTCTCCGTCCAGAATGTCGCCTTCAAAAAAAGGTCCCCATTTCACGAGATCGCGGTGCCCCGTGGAAAGATTGTCGTATACGGTAACGCTGTGCCCTGCATGGGCCAGCGCCTTGCTGGTGCAGCTGCCGATATAGCCGGCACCGCCGATGACAAGAATGTTCATGGCACGCTCCGGGAAAGATTGGTCACCGTGAAACAGTTCCGCGGCGTCCTGGACGCAGGATATCTGGAAGCGCAGGCAAAGAAAAGGGCAAAATGCTGGAGGTGTTGCCGGGCTGGGGAGACTTCCCTACAAAGGAAGCATGGACTCCTCCAAGAGACGTGCGGTGCGTGCTGCTCCTCCCTGTCTGGGGGCGAGCCATGTCTGGAACTCTCTCCGTACGCTTTCTCTGTCGCGTGCAGAGGCCGCCTGCCGGATCATGATCTCGATCACGTCTCTGGGCGTATGGGCCACGCGCAGGAGTCCGGCCTCTTCTAGGGAAGGCATGTCCGGTTCTCCCGTTCCCATGGCCCAGAGAAAATTATGCGCTGAAGGGCCGATGCAGGGTACGCGTCCTGCCGAGAGGGCTTCGAGGAAATTCTGCCCGCCCTGTCCGAAACTGCCTCCCACGAACACGGCTCTGGCTGAAGCGTAAAGCCTTGGCAGGTCGCCGAAATGATCCCAGATCAGCACATGCCTGCGAGGGAGGCTCTGGCCGGGAGCAAGTTCCGAAGCGAGCATAGGCATGAGCGCAAGGTCTTCGAGTACACTTTTCCATGTGGGCACGCGGTGCAGATGCCTCGGTACGATAACCACGGCTGCGTTGGGTACGGCCTTGTACAGGCGGGAGAGCTGGCCGGGAATACGCGTTTCCTCGCACTGGCGCACCGAGGCGAAAAGAAAAACGGGGCCGCTCGTACTCAGCGTATGTCCGGCTCTGGACTGAGGGGCGGCCAGGTTCTTTGCCGCCAGATCGAATTTGATGTTGGGCATCATGTCCACCGGACAGGGAAAAATGGCGGAAAACATCTGCCTGTCGTAGCGGGAAATGGCATGGATGGCGACAGGGGAAATGTCGGCCATGAGGGAGGGAAAAAGTTTACCGAAGTGAGCTGTGGAAGTATTGATGCGCCCGTTGAACACATGGACGGGAATATTTTTTTCCCGACAGGCGGCCATGAGGGCCGGCCACAGTTCCGTTTCCAGCAGGGCCATGATGCGGGGAGATGCCTGAGCCACGGCCTTGCGCACAATATCGGGGTGATCGAAGGGGGCAAAGCGCACGGCCACGGAAAGTTGCGGGATGCTTTCGCGCAGGGAGGGCAGGGCCTGTTCCAGCACGTCGCGCCCCTGCCTTGTCCAGGTGGTAATCAGAACGCGCAGAGGCTTCTCGACGCTGAAGCTCCGGCAGATGGCTACGGCGAGACGCGCCTCGCCTCCTGAAGCCGCCTGAATCCAGATATCCACGGCGTGTCCGCCTTGGGGAGGCATGTCGCTCAGCCAGTCGTCAGGTACCATGCGTTCCTGCCAGCCGTCGGCGAGGCGCGGGCGACGTTTCAGAAAGGGGCGTGCCAGACTCCATAGCACGCGGTACGCACGGAAGAAGGGACGATGGAAAAGAGATGGTGCCATAAAACCCCCTCTTTTTCTTATGCTATATATGCCGGAGGGATGCAAGCTTCCTTCGCCGGTCGGGAACATCCAAGAGGGCCTTTCACAAAATTTTTTTGATATGGATTTTTTTGGAAAAATATTTTTTTCACAAAAAAATCAGAAAGATAGCATAATACTTTCCCTTTGTTCATAAAAAAAGACGGGTTCGTCGTGTTATTACCCTCCTCCATGCTAGGTTTGAACTGTGACGTACCTTCCGGAAGGTAGAGGTCAGAACCGTGTTTTCCTGCCAGGAGGCATACAGTATGAAACCCTTGTATAAGCAGAAATATCCCCATTTGTTTTCCCCCATGCCCGTCGGGCGCAAGGGTCAGGTCGTGTACAAGAACCGTATTCTTGTTCCTCCGGTCTGCTCCATGGGATATGGGACGGACGCCCATCACCGCATCAGCGAAGACGGAATAAGATTCTATACCCCTTGGGCGCAGGGCGGCTTCGCCGGACTTACCGTTCCTGTGGAAATACCTCTCAATGGCGGGCACAGGGGTACCATGTCTCTGCGGGATGATCTCGATGGTTTCGCGTACATGCACAATCTCCAGCGTCCCGTCCACATGTACGGGGTTGTCACCCTGTGCGAGATCTACCACGCGGGTTGCTGTATCCTGCCCGATTCGGGCTACCCCATCATCAGCGCCAGTTCCTTCATCTACAACGGACATCAGGTGAAGGAAATGGACGACAAGGACATGGAGGACGTGCTCAAGCTGTATGTGGATACCGCCGTGCTTGCCGTCCGTGCCGGATTCGACGGTATCTGCCTGCATTATGGGCACGGCTGGCTGATCAACAACTTCCTTTCCCCGCTCAGCAATCACCGTACCGACAACTACGGCGGCAGCGTGGAAAATCGGACGCGCTTCCCGAAAATGATTCTCAAGGCCATACGCGAGGCCATAGGATATTATCCCATCATAGAGCTTCGGATGAACGGCTCGGACAAGATGGAAGGCGGCATTTCACCGGAAGACGCGGTTCAGCAGGCATTGATTTTCGAGGAATATGTGGACATGATCCATGTGTCCTGCGGTACCCGCCTGGACGCCACCTCCCGGCCCAAGATGCATCCGACCTGTTTTGTTCCCGATGCACACAACGCCGACGCCAGCGAACTGTTCAAGAAGTCGGGCCTTAAGATTCCCATCGGCGTTGTGGGAGCTATCAGCGACGCGGCTCTTGCCGAACGCCTCATTGCGGAGGGTAAATGCGACTATATTCTCGCCGCGCGCCAGTCCGTGGCCGATCCGTTCTGGCCCAATAAGGTGCGCGAGGGCAGAGAGGAGGATATCCGCCCCTGCATCCGCTGCGACTACTGTCTCGACGGCGGCCGCAGAAGCTCGCATACCACGGAGGTGAACATCTCCAATACTTCTACCTTCGATGTGCACTGCTCCGTCAATCCCCATTACCGCCAGGGACGTCATAAGCTGGATGCCCTTCTTCCTACGACTCCTAAGCGTGTGGCTGTCGTCGGCGGAGGCATCGCGGGCCTTCAGGCGGCCATGACTGCCGCTGACAGAGGGCATCAGGTTACGCTTTTTGAGAAAAGCGCCAGGCTCGGCGGCCAGACGGCCACCTATGCCGACCACATCCCCTTTAAACGCCGCATCCGGGCATTGCGCGAATATCTGATCACTCAGGTGAAAAAGAGAGGGGTCAATATTCTTCTGAATACCAGGGCTGATCGTGCGCTTCTGGAAGAGGCCGACTACGACGCCGTCATTGTGGCCGTGGGCGGAAAACCGCGCGTACCTGTCATTCCCGGCCTGAAGGAACACGGCGCCGTCATGGCGTGGGATGTTTTCGGGAAGGAATCCTCCCTCAAAGAGCCAGTAGTGGTGGTAGGCGGCGGAGCCGTGGGCTGTGAAACGGCCATACACCTGGCCATGGCGGGGAAAAAAAACCTGACTATCGTGGAAATGACGCCTTGGATCGCCTCCACGTCGGAAATTACTGAGCGTATGAGCATTGAAGAGCAGATACGCTTGCACGGCATAGAACCCCTTACTGAATGTCTGTGCGTCGCGATTACGGAACACGGCATGCGCGTCCGGAAAAAAAACGGAGAGGAAAGGGAGATTGAGGCCGGCAGTGTTGTCATAAGCGCGGGTACCGTCGAGGAGCGGGAGGAGCGCGACAGCTTTGAGGACGTAGCCTTCGATGTCCTCAACATCGGCGACTGCGCCAAGGTAGGAACCATACGGACGGCCATAGAAAGCGGCTGGGACGCGGCAGCACGCATCTGATCGCCCTGGTACCCCTGCCGAGGGCTGGGACAGCCAGAAAAACGGATGTTCCGGCCCTTCCGCAGACCGTTCCTTCCGAAATCCATCCTTCAGACATGTTTCTTCATCGTTTTTTCTATGAGGTGGATCATGACTCGTTCATCATGGGCCAGTCCTCTGGCGCTCAAGTGGTTTTTTAATTTTTTTATTCCCCTTCTTCTTCTGCTGCTGCCAGAGACGGAAGTCCTCACATGGAATGTCAAGCTGTTTCTGGCGATAACGCTCTGGGCCGTTATTGGATATGCGCTGGAAATCACGGAAAACCTCGTGATTTCCCTGATCATGATGTTCCTTTACTGCATCACGGGCATCGCGCCCATGAAGGCGGTTCTCGGTCTATGGACGGGAGATGCCGTATGGATGACTGTGGGCGCGCTCCTTCTGGTCTCCATTGTCCAGAAGACCACCATTCTCAAGCGCCTGGCCTACCATGCCGCCATCAGAACCAACGGCAGCTACATGAAGCTGGTGCTCGCCACCATGACGATAGCTCTCATCGCCCGTATTTTTCTTCAGGGCACTATGGCCAGCGTTGCCGTCATTGCCATTTCCTTCGGCATATGCGAATCCCTCGGCCTGGGGAAAAGCCGTGCCTCCGCCGGCATCATGACCATAACGGTCATAGGCTACATGGACGCCAACTT
>NZ_DYZA01000070.1 GCF_020741395.1 Mailhella massiliensis
TGGGCGGCATAGACCTTGCCCCGGCCAGCGTGGAGCTTACCTACGGCCTGGAACGCCTGACCATGTACCTGCAGGGCGTGGAGTCGGTGTACGATATTAAATGGAACGACTCCATCACCTACGGCGACGTGTATCACCAGAACGAATACGAGCAGTCCTGCTATAATTTCGATCAGAGCGACGCCGCCATGCTGCTCCAGCACTTCAACGACTATGAAAAGGAATGTCTGCGCCTTATCGACGCGAAGCTTCCTCTGCCCGCCTATGATTACTGCCTGAAGTGCTCCCATACGTTCAACCTGCTGGATGCCCGTGGGGCCATTTCCATCACGGAGCGCGCCGGCTACATTGCCCGCGTGCGCACGCTTGCTTCCGGCGTGGCCCATCTTTATGCCGCCCAGCGAGAAGCCATGGGTTATCCCATGCTGAAGAAGGGGTAAACCATGAGTCATTTTGTTCTTGAAATCGGCGTGGAAGAACTGCCCGCCCGTTTTCTTGCCTCCCTTGAGCGTGAACTGCACGACCGCTTTGCCGCGCTTTTCGCGGAACACGGCCTGACCTGCGACGAACTTACCGTGGACACCACGCCCCGCCGTGCCGTGCTCCATGCGCGGGGCCTCCTTTCTTCTACTCCCGTGCGCGAAGAAGTGGCCCTCGGCCCTTCGCTGAAGGCCGCCTACGATGCGGAAGGCAATCCCACCAAGGCCGCCATGGGCTTTGCCCGGGGACAGGGTGTGGACGTGGCCGACCTTTTTACTCAGGAAACGCCCAAGGGGGTATATGTGGCCGCCCGCAAGACAGTGGGCGGCGTGTCTGCTTCCTCCATCATTGCGGAAGCCGCTCCTTCCATCATCGCTTCGCTCCCCTTCCCCAAGCGCATGCATTGGGGTGAGAGCCGCTTCCTTTTCGCCCGCCCGCTGCGCTGGGTGGTGGCGCTCATGGATGCGGACGTGGTGCCTTTTTCCGTGGCGGAGGTAAATTCCGGCCGCATGACTACCGGCCACCGCGTACACGGCAAGGGCCCCTTTGAAGTGTCCTGCGCCGATGATTTCGACGCGATTCTTGCGGAAAAGTGCGGAGTCACCGTGTCCGGTGCGGCGCGCCGCAAGGCCGTGGTGGAAGGCGGCAACAGGCTTGCCGCTACCGTGAACGGCCGCGTACTGTGGAAGGAAGGCCTGCTCGACGAAGTGCAGGGACTGAGCGAACACCCTGTGCCCATTCTCGGGGATTTCGATCCCTCCTTCCTGGAGCTTCCCTCCATCGTGCTTCTGACCAGTATGGAAACGCATCAGAAGAGCTTCGGAGTGGAAAGCGAAGACGGCAGGCTTCTGCCTCATTTTCTCACTGTGTCCAATGTGGATTCCCTGGAGCCTGAGCTGGTGAAGAAGGGCTGGGAGCGCGTACTGCGCGCCCGCCTGGAAGACGCCCGCTTCTACTGGAATACCGACATGAAGGCTTCCTTCGAGGTGTGGAAGGAAAAGCTCGACCATGTCATTTTCCTTGGTCCTCTCGGTTCCATGGGCGACAAATGCCGCCGACTTTCCGAGCTGTGCCGCTGGCTTGCCTCTCATCCCGGCGTGACGCGCGCCTCATGTGTGAACCCTGACTCCGCCGCCGTGGCCGGGCGCTGCGCCAAGGCGGATCTGGTTTCCCAGATGGTGGGTGAATTCGACACGCTCCAGGGTATCATGGGCGGCATCTACGGCCATAAGATGGGCCTTGACGACGCCGCGGCTGATGCCATTGCCGAACAGTACCTGCCTGCCGGGCCGGATACCCCTGTGCCCGCCACCGATCTCGGGGCGCTGCTTTCCATGGCCGACAAGGCGGATACTCTGGTCGGCTGCTTCGGCCTCGGCAATATCCCCACGGGTGCGGCCGATCCCTTCGCCCTTCGCCGCTGCGCCCTCGGTATTGCCCGCATACTCATGGAGAAGGGGTATCGCATCCCGGTGGAAGAATTCTTCGCCAAGGCACAGTCACTGTACCGTGACGATATCCGCTGGAAGTTGGAAAAGTCTGAAGCCCTTGCCAAGCTTGGCGAGTTCTTCGTGGGCCGTGTAAAGAACCTCTTCCTCACGCAAGGCAACGATACGCTTCTTGTGGAAGCGGTGATGAACGCCGGTTGCAGCGACGTGTGGGCTGCCTCCCGCCGCCTTGCCGCCCTTGTGGAGGAAAGCGTTAAGCCCGGCTTTGCCGACAACGCGCAGACCTTCAAGCGCGTTGCCAACATCCTGCGCAAACAGGGGGCGGGCGCTCCTTGCACCTTCTCCCGTGAGCTTCTTGCGGAAGAGCCGGAAAAGGCCCTTGCCGACGCGCTGGACGCCATGGGTTCCCGTTTCGACGCACTCTGGGCAGAGGACCGCTTCGATGAGCTTCTGGCCCTTATGGACGGTGTGCGCCCCACGGTGGACGCCTTCTTCAACGGGGTCATGGTCATGGCGGAAGATGAGAAGATCCGCGCCAACCGTCTGGGCCTTCTGCAGGTTCTGCTTTCCCGTATGGGGAGGCTTGCCGATTTCTCGGCCCTGCAGATGTAGCGCGTTTTGACAGTCGTCCGCGCGGGGAAAAGTTTTTTTTCTCTGGCGCGGGCTGTGGAAAAAAGCTATAGGGGGGGGAACACGCGCTCCCCTTGACAGAACGCGCCAAGACGCATAAGAATAACCGTTCTGGCAATAACGGACGGCCTTTTTGTACCGCCCGACAACGTATCGCATCACACCCCGATAAGGGGCTATCATTCTGGAGGATTCCCGTGGCTAATCATGCTTCCGCCATCAAGCGCCAAAAGCAGAGTGTCAAGCGCAATGCCCGCAACCGCGCCGCCCGTACCCGCATCAAGAATGTGGTGAAGGCCGTGCGCGCCGCTATTCAGAAGAACGACAAGGTCGCCGCTGAAGAAGCCCTGAAGACCGCTACTTCCACTGTGTCCAAGATTGCCGGCAAGGGCGTCATTCACTGGAAGAACGCTGCCCGCAAGGTTTCCCGCCTGACCAAGGCCGTCAACGCGCTGGACGCCTAAATTTTCGTTTCTCAGGAAACGCCGGAAGGGAGAAAGCATGGGCTTCCTCCCTTTTGACGTTTAATCGTTCTGCGGAAAAAGATACGCTTGGGAGTATTTGTTCCTTCGGAATGTGATCATGGTCATGGTTTGGAATGGGGAAAGCCTTTATCATGCTACGCGAAACGATGGAGCGGCGTTTTTGAGGATATCTGTCCACCGGTCCTTTTTCTATCTGCCGGATACGACACGGGAAAAGAAAGGCAATGTCCGGCGAGACATGCACGGTGAATGTGCCGGTTCAAGAAATGCGGCTTTCGGCAAAGCGCTGACGGATGCGGAAACACAAAAGCCCGTAGACTGACGGAAAGGCGCCTTCCCTCCGTGCGGGAATGTCCGCTCCAGAGGCGTGCCCGGAGGAACAGGGTTCCGGGAAGGGCCGCTTTTTTGCGGGATTTTTTGCAGGAGCGGACTATGCTGGAGAGTGGAGAAGCTCCCCGCGACATGCGGGAGAGGCTGGGAGTATGTTTCCCGGAACTGGGCGAGCAGGAGACGGAGAGGCTCGCGGCGGCCACGCGGCTTTCCTCCTATGCCAAGGGGGAGTGGATATGTGTGGAGGGGGGCGGCGCTGCCGTGACATGCTGGCTGCTTTCCGGCCATGTCGAGCTTCTGAAAGGCTCCATGGCGGGCAGGAATACCGTGCTGCATGTCGTGCGGCCGGGGCATTTTCTCGATCTCTACGGCGTATTCGGCGGGGGTGTGGCCTTTCTTTCCGCCCGGGCTCTTTCACTGTGCACAGTGCTTTCCATGGAAAACAGGGTGTTCCGCGCGCTCCTTGGGGAAAACATGGGCCTTGCCCAGCGCGTCATGCGGGCGCTTGCCGTGCGTCAGCGTATGTTCATCAATAAGATTGCGGTATCGCAGGGGAAGATTTCCGTCCGCCGTCGCGTGGCAGGCTGGCTCCTGCATAAGGCCCGCGTGGAAAAAAGTCTCGTGCTGGAAGAGGTCATCACGCGCGAGGTACTGGCGGGGCTTCTCGGGCTTTCGCGCGAGAGCCTGAGCCGCCAGCTCAGCCGCTTCGCGCAGGAAGGCATAATACGCCTGGAACGCCGGGCCATTGTGCTGACGGACGAAGAAGCCCTGCGTCGCTGTCTCATGGAGGAATGATGCGCGTCTGTGTCGTGTATTCTTCCCGCACGGGCAATACCCGCGTCGTGGGGGAGCACCTTGCCGGGTGCCTGCAACTTCCGCTCTTTCGCGTGCAGGATGCATCCACCGATTACGACTGCTTCATTCTCGGCTTCTGGACATGGCGCGGCGGGCCGGATGAGGCCATGGCTTCCTTCATGCGCCGTCTTTACGGGAAAAGCGTATTTTTTTTCGGCACCATGGTAGCCGGGCCGGATTCCGCCCTCGCCGAGCGCTGCGCGGAGCGCGCCCGGGCCTTGCTGGAAAAGGGAAGATGCCGTGTGCTCGGGCACTTTTTCTGCCGGGGAAAAATGGATGAGAGGCAGCTTGAAAAAAGCACTCATCCGCTCACGCCGGAGCGTATGACCCGTATCCGCCTCGCCTCCACACACCCTGATGAATACGATCTGCGTTATGCGGAGCGCTGCGTGTGCGAGGCACTTTTTCCGGCCCGGAGTTTCTGTTCTGCGGAAAGGGGCGTGTCTGCGCCATAAGCTTTTCCTCCGCGGCAGAAGGCGCTTTCGTTTTTCCGTGAGGTGGGGCAAAGGGAGGAACTGTCATAAGATAAGGGTGAGGCTGGGAAAAGGCCCGCCGTCCGACCTGAATCTCCCTCTTGAAAAATTCTTTTGTTCAGGCACAATGCGCCTTGCGCGGCGAAGCTTCGCCCGCGCCCTTTCCTCACATACTGCGAGCATGCCATGCCTGAACAGCTTTTCCAGCTTCATTCCTCTTTTGCGCCCACCGGCGACCAGCCCTCCGCCATTGATGAACTGGTGGCGAATCTTCATGCCGGCATACGGGATCAGGTACTTCTGGGCGTTACGGGTTCGGGCAAGACCTTTACCATGGCCAACGTCATTGCGCGCACAGGCCGCCCTGCGCTCATCCTCGCCCACAACAAGACTCTGGCCGCCCAGCTCTACGGTGAGTTCCGCGCGCTTTTTCCAAAAAACGCGGTGGAATATTTCGTTTCCTATTACGATTACTATCAGCCCGAGGCCTACGTTCCTTCCTCTGATACCTGTATAGAGAAGGACTCGGCCATTAACGACAATATCGACAAGCTGCGCCACGCCGCCACCCATGCCCTGCTCACAAGGCGTGATGTCATTATCGTTGCTTCCGTTTCCTGTATTTACGGACTGGGATCCCCGGAGTATTACGCCCGACTCATCATTCCCGTGGAAGAAGGGCAGGCCGTTTCCATGGAAAGCATCATCGGCAGGCTGGTGGACATACAGTACACGCGCAACGATTACGATTTTCATCGCGGTACCTTCCGCGTGCGCGGGGACGTTCTGGAGATCATCCCCGCCTATGAGGACGAGAAGGCGCTGCACATCGAATTTTTCGGCGACGAAATAGACGCCATACGCGAAATCGATCCGCTTACCGGGGAGGTGCTGGGCCGTATTTCCAAAACCGTCATCTACCCCGCGAGCCACTACGTTTCCGACCGCGACAACCTCACTCGCGCCATGGTCGATATACGCGAGGAGTTGCGCGAGCGTCTTGCGCAGTTCCAGGAAGGGGGGAAGCTCCTGGAAGCACAGAGGCTTGAGCAGCGTACGCAGCTCGACCTTGAGATGATGGAGGAGCTCGGATACTGCAACGGCATTGAAAACTATTCCCGCCATCTGGACGGCCGCGCTCCCGGGCAGCCTCCCGCTACGTTGCTGGATTATTTCCCTGATGATTTTCTTCTGTTCGTGGATGAGTCTCACATGAGTATTCCTCAGGTGGGAGCCATGTTCAAAGGCGACCGTTCGCGCAAGACCACGCTGGTGGATTACGGCTTCCGCCTGCCCTCCGCTCTGGACAACCGGCCCCTTCAGTTCGCCGAATTCGAGCAACGCATAGGGCAGAGCATTTTCGTTTCCGCGACTCCCGGCCGATGGGAACTGGACAGAAGCATGGGACTTGTGGTGGAGCAGGTGATACGGCCGACGGGCCTTCTGGACCCGCCCGTGGAGATACGCCCGGTGAAAGGGCAGATGGACGACCTTCTCGGCGAATGTAAGGCTCGCGCCGCCCGGGGCGAGAGAGTGCTCGTGACGACGCTCACCAAACGCATGGCCGAGGATCTCACGGAATATTTCAACGAGATGGGCGTGTCCTCCCGTTACCTTCATTCGGATATCGATACGCTGGAGCGCATCGCCATAATCAAGGCCCTGAGAGCCAAGGAATTCGACGTACTGGTAGGCATCAATCTCCTGCGCGAAGGGTTGGACATTCCCGAAGTGTCGCTGGTGGCCATTCTGGATGCGGACAAGGAGGGTTTTCTGCGTTCCACCGGAGCTCTCATCCAGACCTTCGGCCGCGCCGCACGCAATGCTGAAGGCCGCGTCATTCTTTATGCCGACAGGGTGACGGCTTCCATGCAGGCCGCCATGGACGAGACCGGACGGCGTCGCACCAAGCAGCTCGCCTACAATGAGGAGCACGGCATTGTGCCGCGTACCATCATCAAGGGTTTGGAAAACCCGCTGGACAATCTGTACGGCAAGGAAGAGTATGGCGACGGCGCAAAGAAGAGCAGAGGCGGCGACAAGTCCCGCGACAAGAGCAAAGCCCGTAAAAAGGCCGGAGTGCAGGCGGAAGTTCAGCCCCATGATCCGGCAGAGATTGCCAAGCTCATCGAAGAATTGGAAAAGTCCATGCGCGCAGCGGCCAAGGTACTGGAATTCGAGCGCGCGGCGGAGCTGCGCGACCGCGTCCGCGCCCTGCGCGAAAGGCTCTATGTGAGCGGTCAGGAGGATGCGTAGCGGAGTTCCATGGCAGGGAAGGGCATTCCCATGAGGGCGCCTTTAAAGGCGTGCGCATGTGGAATAGTGTGTTTCTTTTGCGTAAAGAACTTTGAAGGAACATTCGGCATTGATGCAGAAATTGCGTTCTTGTCGATATGAAAGTCGCCCTTTGATGCGCCCGCCGGGGCGGCTTTTCTCTCCCGGGAGAGTCGGGCGGGGACATGCGCAAGGCCTGCGGAAAGATACGGGGCGTTCTCATGCGGGAAAGAACGCCCGTTTTACACGCGCCGGAAAAAGGGCGCGGAGATTTTTCCTTTGAAGGTGCGTCCGGAATGGTCTGTATGGAGGCATGGAGCCTCGGGACATTGCGGCAGGGTACGAAAAAAACGGCATAACGGTTCGGGGCATATCATTCCATGGCAGATCATAAGAAAAATTTTCTGGACGGCATGCGCGACGGCATCCCTATCGCGCTGGGCTATTTCGCCGTATCCTTCACCTTGGGCATTGCATGCCGCAATATCGGGCTTTCGGCGCTTCATTCAACGGTGATGAGTTTCACCAACCTCACCTCAGCCGGGGAGTTTGCCGCTCTCGGCATCATGGCGGCCGGGGCGTCCTACTGGGAAATGGCCCTTTCTCAGCTTGTCATCAACCTGCGCTACATGCTCATGTCGTGCTCGCTTTCCCAGAAAATGGCGCCGGATACGCCCATGTATCACCGTCTTCTGGTGGGGTACGGCGTAACGGATGAGATTTTCGGCATTTCCGTGAACGTGCCGGGCAGGCTGGATCCGTTCTATACCTACGGGGCGATCTGTATCGCCTCGCCTGCATGGGCTCTCGGAACTTTCCTTGGTGTGGTGCTCGGCAACGTGTTGCCTGCCCGCATCGTGGTGGCGCTCAGCGTCGCCCTGTACGGCATGTTCATCGCCATCATCGTCCCCCCGGCTCGCAAGGACCGTCTGCTTGCCGTGCTCATACTCGCCTCCATGGCCCTGAGCTGGCTTTTCGCGCGCCTGCCGCTGTTCGACGGCATTTCCGGCGGTATGAAGATCATCATTCTTACGGTGCTCGTTTCCGGTGTGGCGGCCGTGCTTTTCCCTGTGGACAAGGGGCTTGCCGGGAGCGGGAAAAAAGAGGAAGGAGGGGAGGACCATGCGTGACGCCTATGCCTATATCGCTGTCATGGCCGTGGTGACGTATCTTATCCGCGTGCTGCCCCTTACCCTTATCCGGCGGGAAATCCGTAACGTCACCGTGCGTTCCTTCCTGTATTATATTCCCTATGTCACCTTGTCGGTCATGACTTTTCCTGCCATACTGGATGCGACGGGCAGTCAGCTTTCCGGCTTTGCCGGGCTGGCGGCGGCCGTGGTTCTTGCCTGGTTCGGCGCGAGCCTGTTCAGTGTGGCCGTGGCAGCCTGCGTGCTGGTGTTCGTCATGGAGCTTTTCCTCTGCTGAAAAAGCTTCTGAAAGGCCGGGCAGAAAGGTGCGCATCAGGCGCGCCAAGGGGCACGCCATGAGAATTCCGTCATTTCATGTCATAGACAGGGATACCTGGGAAAGAAGCAGTTATTTCGACCACTACTTTTTTACCCTCAGATGCCGTTACAACATCGGGGCCGACCTCGATATCAGCGCTCTTCAGAGCTTCCGCCGGGAAAAGGGACTGAAGTTCTTCCCCGTCATGCTTTATATCGTCATGCGTGCGGTGAACAACCACAGGGAATTCCGCATGGCCTTCAATGAAAACAAGGAGCTCGGCTATTGGGATGAAGTGTGGCCCTGCTATACCCTGTTTCACCCGGAGAACGAGACCTTTACCGATATTTGGAGCGAATACTCCGAGGATTTCTCCCTTTTCTATGCCACCGTCACGCATGATATGGAGCGTTATCGTCATGTGACGGGAAGGCTCAAAGCGAGGGAAGGCGAGCCAGCCCATATCTGCCCCATTTCCAGCGTGCCGTGGCTTACCTTCACCCACTTCGCCCAGGACTCCTATGCCGGTAGCGATTTTCTCTCTCCGCTCATCAAGTTCGGTAAGTATGAGCAGCGTGGAGAAAAGACCATGATCCCGGTTTCCGTCTACGTCCATCATGCCGTCGCAGACGGATACCATACCTGCCGCCTCATCAACGACATGCAGGAAATGGCATACTTTCCCGAAAAGTATCTACTCTGATCGGCTGCTGTCCCGGCATGCGGACAGGGACTCCGCCGTTTCCGGGCTCATTCCGGCGGGGCAGGGTATCCGCGGGGAGAGGGCATGATCCGGCTTTTTTTTCGCATCCGGGAACGCGCCGAGGCCCTTTTCCGATGGGGGAAAGAGGTCGCCTTTCCGCCGGAGGCAGTACCGCCTGCGCTCCATCTCCATGCGGAAAGCGGGGGATATGAGGCCGTTTCCCGCAGGCGATCCCGGAGCGGAAGAAATGCGGCATACGCCTTTGCTCGCGCACGGCTGCGGCCGTTCATGCAACTTCATGACTTTTCCCTCCCCACGCTTCGCCGGGCCGCCCTCGCTCGGAGGGATTTCTGTCCTTCCGCCTTCTGATGCCGCGGCAGGAAGGCGGCCGTGCCTTTGAACTTCCGACCAGCTTTCCTTCTTCTTTCCGTGTCCTTCGTTCCGGGGAGGGGATATCCCTGCGCGGCGCTTGGGCATGCTTTGTGGCGTTTTTCTGTTGTCCTCTGAATTTTTTGTTGTTTTTTATATAGTTGCAGGCTTTTGCTCCCCCCTCGCCTTTTTGTGCGGACTTCGAAAAAAATGTAAAACGATGCTTGACTTAATTATTACCAATTTATATCGTTTTGTAAGAAATTGATATAAAGTTCAACATGAGGGGGACGGCCATGAAGTATCTTTTTGCTGCCGGCTGCATGCTGAAGCGCCATCAGGGAAGATTTTTGCCTGAAATATATCACTTT
>NZ_DYZA01000071.1 GCF_020741395.1 Mailhella massiliensis
TGGCACCGACAGAAAGGAAATGGAGCTCATGAACAGAATTGAACTGTTGACCTCATCCTTACCAAGGATGCGCTCTACCAACTGAGCTACATGAGCATTTCGTCTCTCGGCAGGGGAGAACCTACCTAAACGCACCCCTTCCGTCAAGCGATAATGGCCATTTTTTTAATTTTTCTTCCGATTTTTATGCCTTCATGAGTTTTTTGATGAGGTTTTCTTCACTTTCTCTTAATAATTCCAATAAGTTAACTTTGTATTTCTCTGGAGTGAAAACATCGGCCCCCTTTATGACGAAAGGCCAGAAGGCCCGGGTGGTGATTTCCTCCGCCCTTCTTGCCGCGCTTCCCCGCACCAGAGGGCAGCCGAAGCGCAGGGCCATGGCCGCCGTGTGCGCGTTGGTCAGGCCGTGCTTCGGGCAGGAGGTGAATTCCAGGGCCACGCCTTTTTCTGCGGCAAAGGCCGCCGCTTCCGCATCAATGAGGCCGGGGTGGGCGAGAATGTCGGCCCCTGCCTCTATGGCGGCGAGGTTGGTTCCTGCCTCTACCTGATCGCAGAGCGTTTCCCCGTGCACCAGCACAAGTTCAGCTCCGGCGGCTCTGGCTTCCTGTACGGCGGAGGGGATGAGCGCCGGCGGGACATGGCAAAGCTCCACCCCCGTGCGGGCCTCCACATTGGCGTAAAGGCTGTATGTCCGCACGAGCTTTGCCGTCTTTGCAAGAGCGGAAAAGCCGTTTTCCTCCCAAGGCAGGATGAGGGCCGCAAAGCGAAGCCCTGCCAGAGCGGCATAATGCAGGGCTGAGGCGGCGCTCAGCCCTCCTTCGCCGGGAGTAAGAATGATATGAAAGTCCGTCATGGTGTAGCCTCCCCGGGCATCATAGGGGGGATGGAAGGAAAAGGAAAGCGGCCGTTGGCAACGCTGTTTTGCCATTTGCGCTTGCGGAGGGAATGATGTATGCTTACGCCCCATTCATACCGATCATTACTGAGGGACACCATGACCAAAGAAAAAAAGTATTCCACGCTTCCCGCTTCTGAAAAGGCTCCCGTCATGCAGCACTGGCTGGCCGAACACAAGGCGCGCGATCTGGCCGTGTTTCAGCTGCCGGAAGGCAACCCGCTGGCCGATATCGTCATCATCGCTTCCGCCTCTTCCGCCCGCCATGCCCGCAGTCTGGCCGACGGGCTTTCGGAGATGTGCAAGCAGGAGAAGTTCGAGATACTCCGCACGGAAGGGTATCAGGAAGGTCAGTGGGTTCTGGTGGACCTCAACGATGTCATCGTGCACATTTTTCAGGAACCCGTCCGGGAGCTTTACCGTCTGGAAGCTCTCTGGTCCGGCGCCGAAGCGCTGCCCGCCACAGCAGCGGAAGGAAAGGAGAATCTTTGATGTCCGCAGTGAAACCCACCCTTTTTCTCATTCTCGACGGTTACGGCCTTGCGCCGGCCGGCCCGGGAAACGCCGCCAGCCTGGCGCATACCCCCACCCTTGACCGTCTCTTTTCCATGCCCGGCATGGGAAGGCTGGACGCTTCCGGCCGTCAGGTCGGCCTGCCCTCCGGTTTCATCGGCAACTCCGAAGTGGGGCACCTCAATATCGGTGCGGGCCGCATCGTCTATCAGGACATGACCCGCATCGACATGGCCATTGAAAATGGGGATCTTTTCAAGAACCCCGTGCTGGTGGATCTTTTGGAAAAGACCCGCGCCCGGGGCGGACGCATCCATTTTTGCGGTCTGCTTTCCGACGGCGGCGTGCACAGCCATATCAACCATCTCTTCGCGCTTCTGGAAATGGCGCAGAAGGAAGGCGTGCCTGCTCTTGTCCATGCCTTTTTCGACGGGCGCGACACGCCTCCCTGTTCCGGCATCGACTATGTCGCCCGTCTGGAGCCTGAGTTGGAAAAGACGGGGGCGAAGCTTGCCGACATGGTGGGCCGCTTCTATGTGATGGACCGCGATAAGCACTGGGAAAGGGTGGAAGTGGCCTGGAACATGCTCGTGCACGGCAAGGGCGACCGCATCTCCAGCCCCACGGAAGCTCTTCGCGCGGCCTATGCCGAAGGGGAGACCGATGAATTTCTGAAGCCGCGCATCCTGCTCGATCCTTCCGAATCCGTGATCCGCAACGGCGACGGCGTCTTCTGCTTCAACTTCCGCGCCGACCGCGGCCGCGAGCTGGTGCGCGCCCTGACCGACCCTGAGTTCACCGGGTTCGACCGCGGTGTCATGCCCGATATGGCGGGCGTGGCTTCCATGACTTCCTATGAGTCCACGCTCACCGCTCCCGTGGCCTTCACCAAGGACAATCTGGATAAAACCATGGGCGAGCTTGTTTCCTCCATGGGCATGAAGCAGTTGCGCATAGCGGAAACGGAAAAGTACGCCCACGTCACCTATTTTTTCAGCGGCGGCCGCGAAGCCCCGTTTGAGAATGAAGACCGTATTCTTGTGGAATCCCCCCGCGATGTGGCCACCTATGATCTCAAGCCTCAGATGAGCGCCGTGGAAGTGACCGACAAGCTCATCGAAGCCTGGAACAGCGGCAAGTACGACTTTGTGGTGTGCAACCTGGCCAACCCCGATATGGTGGGACATACCGGCGTGCTCGAAGCCGCAATCAAGGCCTGTGAAACTGTGGATGCCTGCGTAGCCCGTATCGAGAAGGCCGTTATGGACAAGGGCGGTATTTTGTGCATCACGGCAGACCACGGCAATGTGGAAAAGATGGTCGATGAGGAAGGTCGCCCGCAGACGGCGCACACACTGAATCAGACTCCTTTCCTTATTGTGGAAGGCGGGAAGGCCCATCCCGTGGGCAACGGTAAGCTCGGCGATATCATGCCCACCATCCTTACTCTGTGGGGCGTACCTGTTCCTTCGGAAATGACCGGCAGCAACCTGCTTGTCTGACACGACGGGCCCCCGTTCCGGCGGGGCCCACGTTTTTTCTGGAACCTCCTGGAGAATGGAATGATCCCTGCAGAACCGGTCAGGCCTGAAAGCATGGCTTTGCTTTTTGTCTATATCTGCCCTCATTGCGGAAATGAGGTCGTGCTTGTTGCTCCTGTGCAGCCCATGACGGTGACCTGCGGCTCCTGCCGCAACCGTTTTCCCATAGTCCCTGTGGATGAGCGCACCGTGCAGTATGTGTATACCATGCTCGGCGACGGGAGGGCTGCGGTCAATCCCAGCTTCTGAACCGGGTTCCCGGTAAAAGGGCCTGCCTTCGCGGCAGGCTTTTTTTTGCCCGGAAAAATTGATATTGTAACTTATAATGAATAGAATGATATCATACCAATATGAAAAAGGACGCATTCCGTGCTGTACAGGCGAGGCTTGTCCCGGCGCAAGCCCCGCGGAAGCGGCCTGTGAAAAATCTGTTTCTTTCCGGAAAGGACGGACAACGAGCGAGATTTTATTTCCCGACAGGAGAGAGCATTTTCCGCAGTTTTCCTTTTTCTGATTTTCCTTTCGGCCCGAAGCAGAGCCACGTCGCCGGGTGAACTCTTGGAAGATATTTTTCGGAGTCATCTGCGCACAGGCCCCATACGCCGGGAGGGTTCGGCGCAGGGGGCGGGGCCAGGCACTGTCTGAAGCAAAAATTCACCGGGGTATGATGAAGTAAGATATCCGCCTTTCGGGCTTGGAGTTTTTTATCCGGCTGTTGCCTCAGGGCCGGTCGGAGACGGTTGCGGTCTGAAGGCTGTTTTTTCAAATCAGCAGAGGTGGCAGGATGAAAGCAGATATTTCCAAAGAGCGCGCGAAACGCTGGGCCGTGTTTTTTCTCAGTCTGTTCTTTATGGGGAACGGCATTGCCCTCGTTACCAACGCACAGCTGGGAACCACGCCCATTTCCAGCGTGCCCTATGTGGTTGCCAGAATTTTCGGCATATCCATGGGTACCGGCACCTTCATCATCAATACTTTCATGCTTCTTGCCCAGATTCCCCTGCTGGGAAAGACGTTCCGGCCCAAGCAGTTCCTTCAGTTGCCGTGCGTGTTTGTTTTCAGCTTGTTCATTGACCTGGGGATGTGGATCAGCCACTCCTTCATCCCCGAGCTCTGGCATATGCGCATGGGCATGACGCTGGTGGGCTGTGGCATTATGGCCTTCGGCATCATGCTGGAAATAGCCAGCAACACCATTGTCATTCCCGGGGAGGGCTTCGTGCTTGCCCTAGCCTACCGGACAAAACTTCCTTTCGGCAATCTCAAAATCATCAACGATGTGACGCTGGTCTGCCTGGCGGCTCTGCTCGGTTGGCTGTGCCTGGGCCGGATTGAGGGCCTGAGGGAGGGAACCGTGGTTACGGCTTTTCTGACGGGGGTGTTCATCCGTTTCTTCAGCCGTTGTTTCCACATGTCTATAGAACGCTGGTTCAAGCGTTGAGATAAAATTTTTCTTGACCGGGGAGCAAAGCTTCACTACAACACACTGAGTGCGCTTATAGCTCAGTTGGATAGAGCAACTG
>NZ_DYZA01000072.1 GCF_020741395.1 Mailhella massiliensis
CCCGTCATCATCGTTTCCGCCACCCTGAGCGGCGCTTCACCGGAAACCATGGCCACCTCCGTGGCCAAGCCGCTGGAAAAGCAGATTTCCACCATTTCCAGCATCAAGAACATGACCTCCACCAACAAGCTCGGCCGCACTATGGTGCGCGTGGAGTTTGAGCTGGACCGGGATATCGACGGCGCGGCCCTCGACGTGCAATCGGCCATTTCCATAGCCTATTCCCGCATGCCGGAAACCATGACGCAGATGCCCCGCTTCATGAAGCTGGACCCGGACTCCCTGCCCGTCATACAAATAGCCCTCACCTCCAACACCCTCACCAGGCAGCAGCTCACCGACTACGCGGAAAACTACGTTTCCCAGCGCCTTTCCATGGTGGCGGGGGTCTCCAAGTCCGATGTACGCGGCGCGAAGCGCTACGCCGTGCGCGTAAACCTCCGGCCCGACCTCATGCAGGCCCGCGACGTAAGCGCCGAGGAAATACGCAACGGCATCGACGCGGCCAACGTCACCCTTCCCACCGGCAAGCTGGAAGGCACGGACCGCATCCGCAACATCAAAGACAACGGCTCCCTGATCAAGGCCGAGGACTTCGCCAAAATCGTGGTGGCATGGCGCAACGGCGCTCCCGTGCGCCTGAGCGACGTGGCCGACGTGGTGGAAGGCGTGGAGGAAACCAACCAGGCCAGCTTCATCAGCGGCGACCCGGGCGTCATCGTACAGGTAACGCGACAGCCCGGAGGCAATACCGTGCAGATCGTGAGCGATATCCTCGACCTGCTCGCCGATATCGAAAGCACTCTGCCCCCCTCCATCAACATGGACGTGGTGGAAGACACCTCCATCCCCATCAAGGAATCCGTGGAAGAGGTGGAATTCACCCTGCTTCTGACCATACTTCTGGTGGTGCTCGTCATCTACATCTTCCTGCGCGACGGCATGGCTACCATCATCCCGAGCCTCGCGCTGCCGCTTTCCGTAGTGGCGGCCTTCCCCCTCATGTTCTTCGCCGGATTCAGCCTCGACAACATGTCGCTCATGGCCCTCATCCTTGTGGTGGGCTTCGTGGTGGATGACGCAATCGTCATGCTGGAAAACATCATACGGCATAGGGAAATGGGAAAATCCCCCCTGGCTGCCGCCATGGACGGCGCGGGGGAAATAGGCTTCACCATCCTTTCCATGACGGTTTCCCTGGGCACCGTGTTCATTCCCCTGCTCTTCCTGCCCGGCACAGCCGGCCGCATGTTCTTTGAGTTCGCGGCCGTCATCATCATCGCCATTTCCATTTCCTTCTTCATCTCCATCAGCCTCACGCCCATGATGAGCGCAATCTTCCTCACGGATCAGTCGGTGCACCTCAAACATTCCGGCATCAAGGCCGCCATGGAGAAAGTCTTTCTGGGCCTGCTCTCACTGTATTCGCGCAGCCTCTATTGCGTCATGCGGCACAAGTTCCTCACCTTCCTCGGCTCCATGGCCCTCATCGCGGCCACCTGGTGGCTTTCCACCCTGGTGCCCACAGGCTATTTTCCTGCTATCGACGGCGGCCGCATCCGCGTTTTTGCCAAGGCCGAGGAATCCATTTCCTTCGAGGCCCTGACGAAAGCCGTACAGGAACTGCACCCCATCATCCTGGCCGATCCGGCCGTGCGCAGCTTCACCACAACCATAGGCGGCGGCACCCGGGCCGACACCAACACCGCCAACATCATGGTGCGCCTGAAGCCCATCTCCGAACGCGAAAACATCAACGTCGTCATCGAACGCCTCAGAAAGGCGCTCGGCAACAACCCCACCCTCATGGTTTCTCTGAGAAACGCCAACATGCAGGGCGCGGGCGGAAACAGCACCGGCATCTACAACTACACCCTCGTGGGCAGCAACACTGCGGAACTGTATGACGCCGCCCGCTCAGTGGAAGAAGCCCTGCACCATGTAAAAAGCGTGCGCGACGTGGGCTCCGACCTTCAGCTCATGAATCCTTCCATCCGCCTCATCGTGGACAGGGACAAGGCCACCATGCTGGGCGTGACGCTCTCGCAGATCGAAAACTCGCTCTATTCCGCCTTCGGCACCCGCGAAATCTCCACCATCTATACGGACGTGAGCGACTACACCGTGAAGATGGAAGTGCTGCGCGAACTTCAGGACAGCGCCAGTATTCTGGACGGCATCTACCTGCGCTCCAGCAAGGGCAAGCTCGTACCCCTGGAAACGCTGGTCACGCGGCAGTTCGAAGCAGGCCCCCTTTCCGTGAACCACAGGGGCCAGTTCCCGGCCGTGAGCGTATCCTTCAACGTGGCTGCTGGCTACGCCATGGGCGAAGCCATGGCCGACGTGGAAAGAGTGGCCGGGGAACTTCTGCCCGCATCCGTGTCCGGCAGCCTCACCGGTACCGCGCAGGATTTCCAGGATTCCGTGCGCGACATGATACTCATCATCATCGTAGCGCTCATCCTCATCTACATCGTGCTCGGCATCCTGTATGAAAGTTTCATACACCCCATCACCATCCTCTCCGGCCTGCCTTCCGCAGGCTTCGGCGCGTTGTTCTGCCTGTGGCTCTTCGATTCCGAGCTGAACATGACGGCTTTCGTGGGCATCATCATGCTCATCGGCATCGTGAAGAAGAACGCCATCATGGTGCTGGACTTTGCCCTTGCCGCAGAGCGCAGCGGAAGCATGAGCACGGAAGATTCCATCGTGCAGGGCTGCCTCATCCGCTTCCGCCCCATCCTCATGACCACGCTCGCGGCCATTATGGGCGCGCTGCCCCTGGCCTTCGGCATCGGTGCGACAGGTGCGGAAGCCCGGCAGCCCATAGGCATCTGCGTGGCCGGGGGCCTGGTCTTCTCGCAGCTCGTCACGCTCTACATTACCCCGGTATACTATGTGTACCTCGACAACTTCGGCAAATGGGTAAGCCGCCACATGCGCCGCATATTCCGCAAGAGCCTTGCCGAACCGCAAGAGTAATGCTCCGCATCGGCGTACCTGCGCCGAGTCCGGCAAATGTGACTGCATATTCTCCGCCCGTGCATGAAGGGCGGACGAAAATACCTCGCCCCCCAAAAAACACCCGCATCCGCAGCGGCACATGCCCTGCCCGCGCAACGCAAAACACAGGCTCAGGAGTTTCCATGCTGAAAGAATATGAAAACCGCTTCCTTTCCTCGGAAGTACCTGCCCGCCCGGCAAACGAGGCGCGCTTTCACGTCATCCCCGTGCCCTATGAAGCCACGGTAAGCTATGCGGGCGGCACAGAACGCGGCCCGGAAGCCATTCTGGAAGCCTCCGACCAGCTGGAACTTTATGACGGCACAAGCTTCCCCGGGGAAGAGGGCATCTTCACTCATTGCCCCGTGGATTGTTCCGGCGCCCCGGAACATGTCATGAACAGGGTGCGTCTCGCCGTGCTCGCAGCCCTGGACATGGGCGCCGTACCAGTGGTGCTCGGCGGGGAACATTCCCTCACCTATGGGGAAATGGTCGCACTGAAGGAACGCTTCGGCTCTTTCGGCGTGGTGCAGTTCGACGCCCACGCCGACCTCAGGGACAGCTATGAAGGAAGCCGCTGGAGCCACGCCTCCGTCATGCGCCGCGCGGTCGCGGATCTGGAACTGCCCCTCGTACAGCTCGGCAACCGTATTTTCTGCCGGGAAGAGCTGGAAGCCAGAAAAAAACACGGCGTCGTCGCCTGGGACGCCCCCCAGCTCTGCCGGGACGGCCTGCCGGAAAAACTTCTGCCCGACGACTTTCCGGAAAACATCTTCATCACTTTCGACGTGGACGGGCTCGATCCTTCCATCATGCCGGAGACCGGCACTCCCGTACCCGGCGGCCTCAGCTGGTACCAGGCGCTGGACCTTGCAGCCAAGGCCGTGGAGGGGCGCAATCTGCTGGGCTTCGACATTGTGGAACTCGCCCCGAGGGAGGGCCATATCGTTTCGGACTTCACCGCCGCAAGTCTGACCTATGCCCTCATGGGCATCGCGCAGCGTTCTGGAAAGCGCTGACCAAAAGGCGCAGAAGGAAGAATACCGGCCGTTCAATCTGAATATGTCGGGGGAAGTTACTCTCCCCCGGCCCCACGAATACGGGAGCTTCACGCCTTTCCCTCACACGCGAAGCTCCCTTTCGAAGCATATCCCGGCATACCGAAAAAAGCAGGGGCCGGACGGAGCATGCCGTTTTTTCCGTCTCTCTGCATGGCCGGGCTCAGTGAAGAAAAGACTCCGCCCCCCCTTATGAAGCAGCACCAAACGTGAGGCTTCCCCGGATGCCGTCGGCAGGATCACAGAAGTTCCGGCCTTTAAATATTCCGCCCGTGCACGACCCCGGCCCATAGAAAGCCAAATATCGTTCTTTCCAAAGCTGCGTCCCGAAGCAAAGGCGATGCTGCAACCGCAGGCGGCAGAGGAAAGAAGGCAGAGCTCCGCCGCTCCGGCTCTCTAAAGAAACCTCTCCAGATTGCCTTCCATTTCCGCGAGCACCTGCATGCACATCTCCCGACGCTCTGTCGAGATGGAGCTGAACAGCCTTTTTTCCATGGCGGTGTAGGCCCTGCGGAACTGTTCGAGTGCCTCATCTCCCGCCGGGGTAAGTCCCACAAGGTAGCTTCTCCCGTCGCCGGGATTGGGCTTTTTAAATACATAGCCCCCTTTTTCCAGGCTGTCGGTAGCCTTGGTGATGGACGATTTCGGTCGCTTCAGGGCTACCACCAGTTCCGTCACAGGCCGGGCCATGCCCGCCTGATGCAGATGTTCCAGCACCGCCCCATGGGAAGGGACCAGATCATCCACTCCCTGTTTGAGCAGTTCCATCTGAATGATGCGATGCGCCCGGACAAGAATACGGCTGAGCCGGTCGACGGAATCGCTGTAATCCATACTTCCCCCTTGCGCGGACATGACGCCCGCGAAGATTTTTGCCCGCATGCAGGCCCTCCCCGCCATCCTTGCCCTTTTCCAAGGTACTGGTAAATGATAATTTCCTTTTTTATTCCTCGCCCCGCCGCCCGGCCATCTTTACGGAGCATGAGTTTTTTGATATCGTAGGAGAGGAAAAACGGTTGATTGTTTACTCAAACAGTATTAGTTTCCTTCCGTGCGGCTGCAGGGCACGCAAAAGCGCCTGCCCATTCCTGTTGCGGCCGCTGCACCTGGCGCATTATCCGCGTTCCACGCGGGAATTTTTCCGCCGCATGGCGGGCATCCTATGAGGAGGACTTTATGGCTAAACACATGAAGACTATGGACGGCAATACCGCCGCCGCGCACGTTGCCTACGCCTTGAGCGACGTTGCCGCCATCTACCCCATTACGCCCTCGTCCGTCATGGGCGAACTGGCCGACGAGTGGTCCGCCAAGGGCCAGAAAAACCTTATGGGCCAGACGGTCGCCATCCGCGAAATGCAGTCTGAAGCCGGCGCCGCCGGCGCCGTGCACGGCTCTCTGGTTTCCGGTGCGCTGACCACCACCTTCACGGCCTCCCAGGGCCTTTTGCTCATGATCCCCAACATGTACAAGATCGCCGGTGAACTGCTTCCCGGCGTCTTCCATGTTTCCGCCCGTGCCCTGGCTTCCCACGCCCTGTCCATCTTCGGCGACCATCAGGACGTCATGGCTGCCCGCCAGACCGGCTTCGCCTTCCTCTGCTCCAACAACCCCCAGGAATCCATGGATCTCGCTCTGGTGGCTCATCTGTCCGCCATCGACTCCAGCGTTCCCTTCTGCCACTTCTTCGACGGCTTCCGCACCTCTCACGAAATCCGCAAGATCGAAGTCATCGACTACGAAGATATCCGCAAGGTGGTGAACTGGGACAAGGTGCAGGAGTTCCGCGACAACGCCATGAACCCCGAGCATCCGCATCAGCGCGGCACCGCCCAGAACCCCGATATCTACTTCCAGAACCGCGAAGCCTGCAATCCCTACTACAACGAAGTGCCCGCCATTGTGGTGGAAGCCATGAAGCGCGTGGCCTCCATCACCGGCCGCAACTACAAGCCCTTCGACTACTACGGTGATCCCGAAGCCGACCGCGTAGTCATCGCCATGGGTTCTTCCTGCGACGTGATGGAAGAAGTGGTGGATTACCTCAACGCTCAGGGCGAACGCGTCGGTATCGTCAAAGTCCGCCTGTACCGTCCCTTCAGCGCCCAGCACATGCTGAACGTGCTGCCCGCTACCGTGCAGACCGTGACCGTGCTCGACCGCACCAAGGAACCTGGTGCTCTCGGCGAACCCCTGTATGAAGACGTCTGCACCGCCTTTGTGGAGCACGGTGATCAGATCCGCGTCTTCCCCAAGATCCTCGCCGGCCGCTACGGCCTTGGCTCCAAGGAATTCACCCCCGCCATGGCCAAGGCCGTGTTCGACAACATGCTGGTCGCCTCTCCCAAGAACCACTTCACTGTGGGCATCAATGACGACGTGACCAACCTGTCCCTCGAAGTGGGCGCCGACATTGACACCGTGCCTGCCAACACCGTGCAGTGCAAGTTCTTCGGCCTCGGCTCCGACGGCACCGTGGGCGCCAACAAGGACGCCATCAAGATCATCGGTGACAACACCGACATGTACGCCCAGGGCTACTTCGCCTACGATTCCAAGAAGTCCGGCGGCTTCACTGTGTCCCACCTGCGTTTCGGCAAGTCCTACCTCAAGTCCTCCTATCTGGTGAACCGCGCCGACTTCGTCGCCTGCCACAAGGACTCCTATGTCCATATGTACGATGTGCTTGAAGGCATCAAGGAAGGCGGAACCTTCCTGCTGAACTCCAGCTGGTCCTCCGTGGAAGACATGGATCGTGAACTCCCCGGCCAGATGAAGCGCACCATCGCCAAGAAGCACCTCAAGTTCTACAACGTGGACGCCGGCAAGGTGGCCGCAGAAGTGGGCCTCGGCAACCGCATCAATATGGTCACGCAGACGGCCTTCTTCAAGCTCGCCAACGTGCTGCCCATCGACGAAGCCATCGGCTACATCAAGACCGCCATCAAGAAAACCTACGGCAAGAAGGGCGACAAGGTCGTCAACATGAACATCGCCGCCGTGGACAAGGCGCTTGAAGCCCTCACCGAAATCCACTATCCCGAATCCTGGATCGATGCCGTGGATACGCCTTCCATCTACCACGATGCAGATCCCTACATTGCCAACGTGGTTCGTCCCATCCTCGCTCAGAAGGGCGATACCCTGCCTGTGTCCGCCTTCGATCCCACCGGCATCGTGCCCCTCGGCACCACCGCCTGTGAAAAGCGCGGCGTGGCCGTGGCCGTTCCCGAATGGGATTCCACCAAGTGCATCCAGTGCACCCGCTGCTCCATGGCCTGCCCCCATGCCGCCATCCGTCCCGTGCTCGCCACGGAAGAAGAACTGGAAGGCGCGCCTGAAAGCTTCGTCACCATCGACGCCATGGGCAAGGAACTCAAGGGCCTCAAGTTCCGCATGCAGGTCTACGCCCAGGACTGCCTCGGCTGCGGTTCCTGCGCCAACGTCTGCCCTGCCAAGGAAAAGGCTCTGGTCATGAAGCCCCTGGAAACTCAGCTGGATGCCCAGGTCGCCAACCTCAAGTTCGCCGAAGAAAACATCTCCATCAAGGACGATCTGGTGGATCGCGGCACCCTCAAGGGTTCCCAGCTCTGCCAGCCCCTCCTGGAATTCTCCGGCGCCTGCGCAGGCTGCGGCGAAACTCCCTATGTCAAGCTGCTCACCCAGCTCTTCGGCGAACGTATGGTCATCGCCAACGCCACGGGCTGCACCTCCATCTGGGGCGGCTCCGCTCCCACCACGCCGTACTGCCAGAACAAGGACGGCCACGGCCCGGCCTGGGGCAACTCCCTGTTTGAAGATGCAGCCGAATACGGCCTCGGCATGCACGACGCCTACAAGCAGCGCCGCGAAGGCTTGGCCCTCGTCTGCCGTGAAGCTCTGGAACTGCCCGGCGTCAGCGATGCGCTGAAGGCCGCCCTGCAGGGCTGGCTCGACAACATGAACGACGCCAAGCTCTCCCGTGAATACGGCGAAGCCATTCTCGACGAACTCACCGATGTGGACAACAGCGAAGTTCTCGAAAAGCTCTGGACCATGCAGGATCTGTTCACCAAGAAGTCCTTCTGGGTGTTCGGCGGCGACGGCTGGGGCTACGATATCGGCTACGGCGGCCTTGACCATGTCATCGCTTCCGGCGCGGATATCAACGTCTTCGTGGTCGACACCGAAGTGTACTCCAACACCGGCGGCCAGGCCTCCAAGGCCACCCCGCTCGGCTCCATCGCCAAGTTCGCTGCTGCCGGCAAGCCCGTGCGCAAGAAGGATCTCGGCCGCATGGCCATGACCTACGGTTATGTATACGTCGCCAGTGTGAGCATGGGCGCCGACATGAACCAGGTGCTCAAGGCCTTCAAGGAAGCCGAAGCCTATCATGGTCCTTCGCTCATCATCGCCTATGCTCCCTGCATCAACCAGGGCATCCGCAAGGGCATGGGCCGCAGCCTCGAAGAAGCCAAGCTCGCCGTTCAGACCGGCTACTGGCCTCTGTACCGCTACAACCCCACCCTCAAGGAAGAAGGCAAGAATCCCTTCGTTCTTGACTACAAGAAGGCTCCTGACGGCACCCTGGAAGAATTCCTCCTCGGCGAAAACCGCTACGCCCAGCTGGAAAAGGCCAAGCCCGAACTGGCCAAAAAGCTGCGTGCCACCATGGCTCAGCAGTACCAGGAACGCTTTGACGAGCTGACCGAACTGTCCAAGTAACATCATAAATGAGGGGGCGGGAGATTTTCCGCCCCCTTTCCCGATTTGCCGCAGCCCGGCCGATGCAGGCCGATGGTATGCATCGCCACAGGGCATCATGTCCCTTTTCCCACCAGGAGAATTACCCATGAAAAAGTTTGTCTGCCCCGTTTGCGGGTATACTGTTGAAGCGGAAAGCCTTCCCGAAGGTTTCGTCTGCCCCCAGTGCAAGGCCCCCGGCTCTAAGTTCCGCGTGGAAGAAGGCAACGCCGGCTTCGTAACGGAACACCATGTTGGCGACGGTAAGGTGGAAGACGCCGATATCATGGAAGAACTGCGCGCCAACTTCACCGGTGAATGCACGGAGGTCGGCATGTACCTCGCCATGAGCCGCCAGGCCGAACGCGAAGGCTACCCCGAAATCGCCGATGCCTTCAAGCGCTATGCCTTTGAAGAAGCCGAACATGCCGCCAAGTTCGCCGAACTGCTCGGCGAAGTGCTCGTGCCCTGCACCAAGACCAACGTGAAGATGCGTGCCGAAGCCGAAGCCGGCGCCTGCGCCGGTAAGATGGAAACCGCCCGCAAGGCCAAGGCCAAGGGCTACGACGCCATCCACGACACTGTGCACGAAATGGCCAAAGACGAAGCCCGCCACGGCGCCGGTTTCGCTGGCCTTCTGAAGCGTTACTTCTAACCACTTTCCCCTTTTCTGTGCAGGAACCCTTTCCGCACAGGGAAGGGGAAAACATTCAAGTTTCACTTGAAAAAGTTACCTCAACGGTATCTTTTTTCGGTTAAACGAAAAGGCCGGAACGCA
>NZ_DYZA01000073.1 GCF_020741395.1 Mailhella massiliensis
GCATATTCCTTTCGTGCGGAGAATCATGGATGTGAGGCGAGAGAGGGAGGGCAGGCTTCCGAGTAAGGAACATGAGAAATGCAGAGGCTCATTTCTTTGCCGGGGCGTTGTCTGTTCCCGTCGTCTTTTCCTTCACCCATTCATAGCCTTCCAGCGTCCTGTCCCTGGTCCATTCATAGCCGGACACCACGCTTTCTTTCACGTCGTTGCCCAGGGCGCGGGCGGTATCGGCCGTGTCGTTGCTGCTCCGGCTGTGCACCTGCGTGGACACGGGATTGCCCGCCGCATCGTAGCTGACCACGCTGCTCGTGGTTTTCGTGGCGCATGAGGCAAGGCAGAAAAGGGAGAGGCAGAGGAGAGGAATATGTTTCATGGCGGCTCCCTGTATCCCGGCGGGCCGGGAGTAGTGTTGCGGGAAAGGAAGGGGCTTGTGCGGGACAGGCCGGGCTTTCCCCGGCCCGTCCGTGAAAGGCATGCTAAATGCCGGACTTGGTAAGCTCGATGAACTGCTTGGCCGCGCGGGGGCTGCGCCCGCCGTTGCGCGTGGCATGGGCCTCGGCGCGGATATCGAGCTGCTCTCTGGGCATGTCGATACCGTACTGTTCGGCCAGCTTGTGCACGATATCAAGGTAGCGGTCCTTGTCGGGCCGGAAGAAGGTGACGGTGAGGCCGAAGCGGGCGGAAAGGGACATGAGCTCCTGCCGCGTGTCGCCTTCATGCAGGTCGTTGCCGGTGCGGTCTTCCCAGCTTTCCTTGATGAGGTGGCGGCGGTTGCTCGTGGCGTACACGGCGAAATTGCCGCTGTGCCCGTTCACGCTCCCCTCCAGTATGGCCTTGAGCGCCGCAAAGTCGTTGTCGTTGCTGCTGAAGCTCAAATCGTCGATGAACAGGATGAACTTGAGCGGATTGCGGGAAAGCGCTTCCGTGATTTCCGGAATCTGGTAGAGCTGATTTTTCTTTACTTCCACAAGGCGCAGGCCCCGGTTCCAGTAGGCGTTGACAACGGCCTTCACCGTGCTGCTCTTGCCCGTGCCCGCGTCGCCGTACAGAAGCACGTTGTTCACCGGCCTGCCGTCGAGCAGCGCTTCGGTGTTGGCAATGACTTTGGCGCGTTCCCGTTCGTAGCCGGGGAGCTGCTCCAGAGTCTGCGGGTCGGGGTGGCGCACGGGAATAAGTTCCCCGTCTTTCACCGTGAACATGCGGTAGCGTGCGAACATGCCGTAGCCTGTAATGTGGATGCCCGCGATACGTTCATGATAGGCTGCGGCGAAATCGAGCGCGCTCGTCTTCCAGCGGGGCAGGAAGCCCGCGTAGGCCAGGCGGCCGCGTATGGCTTCGCCGTTGAAGGTGGAAAGCTCCTGGAGAAACTTGAGTTCATGCTCCAGACATTCGGCAAGGCACGGGGAGACGGGCTCCGTGCCGCAGCTTGCGCGCATGTAGATGTTTTCATCTTCCAGAAGCAGATTGAGCAGGTAGGCGCTCCAGTCGTCGCCGTGGGCAAACAGCGCGGCGGCAAAGGCGCAGTAGGCCTCCACCCCGGCCGGAGTGTCGGCCACATCGGTATCGAGCAGGACCTGAAGGCGGGCAACCGCCGGGTCGGAAAGAATGTTGCGGAAAACGACGAGACTGCGGAGCTTGACACTGTAAAGAGGCAGGAAATTCATGAAAGGCCACCTTCAAAAAGTTTGGGTAAGTATAGGCCGACGGCACACGGCATGCAAGCGCGGAAAATCCCCGCTCTTGCACCGGGGTAAAGGCTGTGGCACAAGCAGAACAGACGGGGGAAGATCCCTTCCTCCAGTATGAGGCGCGGGCCCGTCCCTGCCTGTTCCCGCCGTGCGGAGTCCGGGAACAGGCGTCCCCGGACCCTTTGCCGCCGGGAACAGGCGTTTTTCGCAGGAGAGGAGCGCGGCTTCCATACCCGGGCAGCGCGTCCCCACGGGCGTGCTCCGGGCCCCATGGGCAGCGCTCAGGCCGCACGGGGTTGTTCCCCGGGAATCTGCAAAAGGAGAAAAGGCGATGAAGATAACGGTGCTGGACGGCAAAACTTTGCAGGCGGGCATACCTTTCCCGTGGCCCGTGGACGGAGAGGATGAGTGGACATGCTTTGAGAGTTCCTCCCCTGACGAGGTGCGGGAACGCGCCGTTGGCGCGGAAATTCTTGTCATCAACAAAATCGTGATGGATGCCGCCCTGATGGATGCGCTGCCCGGGCTTCGCTGCATAGCCGTGACGGCGGCGGGCACCAACGTGGTGGATTCCCGCGCCGCCGGGGAGCGGGGCATCGTGGTGTGCAACACCCCGGCCTACGGCACCGACGCCGTGGCCCAGCATGTGTTCGCCCTGCTTCTGGAACTGTGCCGCCGCACAAGCCTGCACGATGAAAGTGTGCGCCGGGGCGACTGGGGCCGCGCGGGCGATTTCTGCTACTGCCTCACCCCGCAGGTGGAGCTTACGGGCAAAACCTTCGGCGTGTTCGGCTACGGCAACCTGGGCAGGCGCGTGGCGGAAATAGCCCACGCCTTCGGCATGAAGGTCGCGGCCTGCGCCCACAGGTCCGTGCCTGCGCCGGGCTACGAGCCTTTTTCCTTTGTCTCGAAAGAGGAGCTTTTCCGCCAGTCGGACGTTCTTTCCCTGCATTGTCCCCTCACGGAGGAGACCCGCGGCCTGGTGTGCCGGGAGACGCTGGACATGATGAAGCCCGGCTCCGTCGTCATAAATACTTCGCGCGGGCCCGTGGTATGCGGAGCCGACGTGGCCGATGCCCTGCGTTCGGGCCGCCTCGGCGGCTTTGCGGCGGACGTTTTGGAGCAGGAGCCGCCCTCCATGGACGATCCGCTCCTTTCCGCCCCGAACAGCCTCATCACCCCGCACCTTGCCTGGATGACGGACGGAGCGCGGCGGAACATCGTTTCCATCACTCTGGAAAATATTCGGCGTTACAAGGCAGGCGACCCGCAGAACGTGGTCAATAAGGAATGGCTGCGCCGGGGCTAGCCGCGCCCGGCTGAAGAAAAACAGGCGCGGCGCGTTTTCTGTTTTTGGGCAGGCGTTCCGGGGAGCCGGAGGCGGAAGGCTTGCCCGGCGGGGCCCCGGCATTTCCGCCGGGAGTCTTCAGCTGCGGGCTTTGGAGCGCGCTTTCTTCTGCCGTGCCGTAAAAAAGGCCGCATGACGCGGCCTTTTTCATGGGCGGAAGGTTCCGCGGCAGGGCAGGAAAACGGCGTTTTCCCCTGCGGGGAAGAGCTCCTTCAAAGCCCGGCGGCGGATTCCGCCGCGCGGCTTTCCTTGGGATCAGTTCCCGTCGTCCTCTTCCTCGTCGAGCACTGCGTCGGTGACGAAATCGAAGGCCACGCGCTCGATGGGGGCTTCGGGTTCATAGGCGAGCATGTCGGCCAGGAAATTTTCCGGCAGTTCCCTGTTCTTTTCCCGGGCTTCCACAATGAGGGCGTTCATGCGGTCGGTATAGGCGCGGATGAGGCGGAAGACTTCGGCTACCACAGGGCTTGCGGGCGCGGGCTCGTTTTCCTCTCCGCCGCCGCAGCTGGAGTGTTCCTCTTCGACGGAATCGTCGTAGGCGTCGAGGGCGGCGTTGATTTCCAGTTCGGAAAGGGCGGCGAATTCGGGAAGGGTCTTGATCGTGTTCATGAAAAAAACCTTGGGTTCGGGTTATGTTCGGGGTGAGGGGAGAACCTTTTGCGGCCTATTCCCGGGGTTGGCTGAGAAGTTTTACGGGGTTCAGCATCTCCACCATGCGCTTGTGCGGGATTTTCGCCTGGCGCAGGGCGAGGTGCAGGTCGGTGGTGGTGTAGATATCGCGCAGTATTACGGGGCTCCCGGCGCCTTCCCCTTCCGGGAATATGGCGAGCAGCGGGATGCTGGCGCTGTTCAAGGCGCGCAGAAGCTTCTGATGCGATTCGTTTTTGAACGTCATGTCCACCTTCACGGCGGTGAGGGAATACTGATCCATGATGGGCAGGAGATTGGGCGCGGCGAGGGTGGTGCGTTCCAGCACCTTGCAGGTGGGGCACCAGTCGGCCGTGAATTCCACGATCATGGCCTTTTTTCCCAGGTCCTCGCGGAAGCTTTCCTCGGCAAATTCCACCCAGGGCACGATTTCCTTCTGCGCAGGCAAAAAGGCCCAGAAGCCGGAAAGGAAAATGGCTCCGAAAGCGAAGGCTCCCAGGAACATGCGCCTTGTGATGGAGCCGCGCAGGCTACCCCAGCGGCCCCATATCCATGCCGTGATGGAGGCCACAAGCAGGGTGATGAGCGTCTTGACGTGCAGCGCCGGGGGCAGAAGGGAGAAAAGATAAATGGCCGTGCCCATGAGCATGAAGCCGAGAATCCGTTCCAGCACGCTGAGCCACGCCCCGGGTCGGGGCAGAAAACGCACCAGGCGGGGGTAGCAGGCGAGCGCCACATAGGGCGCGGCCATGCCCACGCCCGTGGCCGCAAATATAGTCATGAGCACGGGCAGGGGCTTGGTGATGCCCCAGGCCAGCACGCCGCCGAGAAGCGGGCCGCTGCACGGCGTGGCCAGAAGCGTGGTGAACATGCCGGTGCTGAAGGCCTGCATGCGCGGGGAGGAGCTGTGATGGGTCTGAAGGTCGAGCACGGGCAGGTGGAACACGTCGAACATGGAAAGGCCCATGCAGAACACGATGAGCAGCATGAGGAATATGACTTCGCTGCTCTGGAAAAGCTGGCCCCACAAGATGCCGGTGAGCCCGGAAATGACGGCGAGCAGCGTGAACCACGCCACGATGCCTGCGGCAAAGAATATGGTGTGCTCGCGTATGCTCCTGCGGCGCTCCTCAAAGCTCTCCTCCTGGTCGAGCAGTACGGAGAATTTCATGGTGAGCACGGGAAGCACGCAGGGCATGAAGTTCAGAAGAAGCCCTGCGAGCAGGCCGAGGCCCACGGCTCTCGGCCAGCCGTCGATCTGGAAGCTCCCCTCCAGGTGCTGGGGCGTGAAGGACCAGCCTTCCGGCTTCGTGCGTGAGGCGGCGGAGGGCAGGGGCACGGCGGGCGCAGCGTTCAGCTTGGTTCTTTTCTGGAACACGGAGGTGGGCGCGTCCGGCAGAAGGTCGGCGTGCCTTTCGGCGGCCGGCTTCCTGGGAATTTCGGGGACGGCGGGCACTTCCGGCGGCACGGATTCCTCCCCGCAGCAGGCGGGGCTTTCGAGGAATTTCGGGAACCAGCTCTGCTGCGCCGCATTCTGAAGTTCCGCCGGAGCGGTGGGCAGAAGGATGCGCGTATGCACGGGCCGGCAGTGCTGGTCGGAACAGGCGAGCAGGGAGATATCCAGCGTCACGGCTCGGGATTCCGCTTCCCGGAACACAAGAAATACGGGGACTGTCCCGTGATAAAGATAGCTTTTTCCCCCGGAAGGCAGGGAAGATTCGGCGCCTGGAAGATAGTGGATCTGTACCTTGCCCGGCGCGAGGGGCTCCCCGTCCGCCAGCACCGTCACGGTAAAGGGTATACCTTCGTCCCCATTTTCATGGGCGTAGGTGTGGTAGCCCGGCTGGGGCATGAGCCACAGTACCGCCATGGAGGTGTTCTTCTCCAACGGGGGAGTGAGGGTTCTGCCGTCTACGGCGGAGAGTTTGGCCCATTCCGTATGGAAGCGGTAGGGCAGGTCCGACGCCGCAGAAGCGGCCTTTCCGCCTGAAAAGACGAAGAAAAGAGCCAGCAGCAGGCCGAAGGGGAATATGAAGCGCGACATCCTTTTCATGGGAAGGCACGCTAAACTTTTTTCCCGGAAAAGGCAAAATTTTTCTTGACGGGGAGGCCCTGCGCGGCTATGACTGTTTCTGCGCTTCATGCACTGGGTCACTAGCTCAATTGGTAGAGCAGTTGACTCTTAATCAATTGGTTCGGAGTTCGAGTCTCCGGTGACCCACCAGTCGCAAAATCGCCCCTTGCATCCGTGCAGGGGGCTTTTTTGATTTCCGGGCCCGGCGTTGCCGGTGCCGGGAGGCATGAAGGCGCGGGCCGCCTTTTCTGCGGCCGCTGCCCTTGACGCGGGTGCGCGGAAGGGCGGGCGGCAAAGGCGGCCCCGGCAGAGGGGCGCGAAAGCGCAAAAGGAGAATTCCTTCCAGAGGTCGCCATGAAAAGCCAGGTATTTCTGAACAAGGTGCGGGATCTGCTGCCCTGGTCGCAGACCCATACCGGGGAAGCGCCGGCCCGGATTCTTTCCGTGGACGCCGGCCCGTTTGAACCGAGAGCATTTGCCGTCATTGACGTTTTTTCCCTTGATGAGCTGAAGAAGCTCCTTTCCCTTGCCGCTTCCTGCGGCGTCTCGCTGACCTTCCGGGGCAGCGGCACATCCCTGAGCGGCCAGAGCGTGGCCGAAGATGTTGCCCTGCGCTTCAGAGGCCCCGCCTGGCGCGGCCTCGATATCCTTGACGAAGGCCGCCTCGTGCGCGCCCGCGCGGGCATGAGGGGCGGAGAAATCAACGCCGCCCTTGCCCCCTACGGCCGTTTCATCGCCTCCGATCCTTCCTCCATCGCCTCCGCCACCATAGGCGGCATGGCGGCCAACAACGCCGCCGGGCTCGGCTGCACGGTGGAGAACAATATCTATCATTCCCTGCGCGGCATGGCCTTCATGCTGGCCGACGGAACCTTCGTGGATACGGAAGACGCCGGAAGCGTGCGCGCCTTCCGCGCCTCCCACGCCGCGCTTCTGGAGGGCCTGCGCGCCCTTCGCGGGCGTATTCTCTCCTCCCCCGCTCTTGCGGAAAAGGTGCGGCGCAAATACCGCATACGCAATACCTGCGGCTACAGCCTGAACGCTCTTTGCGATTTTGAAGACCCGCTCGACATGCTCGAGCATCTTCTCATCGGTTCGGAAGGCACGCTGGGCTTCATTTTTTCCGTGACTCTGGAAACGCTCCCCCTCCTGAAGGAACGCGCCACGGCCATGGCGCTTTTCTCCTCCATGGACGACGCCATGGACGCCGTGCTCGCCATGCGCTCCGGCCTCGGCCTCTACGCCGGGGAGTTCCTGGACGATATTTCCCTGCGATGCCTCTCGAAGCTCCCGGGATTTCCGCAGGAATTCTGTCCCGAGGGGGAAAGTTCGGACAACTGCGCGCTGCTGGTGGAAACCCGCGCGGGGGACGGCGCCGGGCTTTTCGAGCGCATACGGGCTATCGACGATATCATCCGGGCGAAAAAGCCCCTGGCCAAGCTCGGCTTCGTGACGGAGGGCGCGGAGTGCGAAAAGCTCTGGGATATACGCCGCGCCCTGTTCCCCGCCCTTGCGGGTACGCGCCTGCCCGAGGAATACGCCTATGTGGAGGATTACTGCGTGCCGCCCGAGCGCCTGCCTGAGGCCAGCCGGGGCCTTGTGCGCATCCTTCAGGAGCTGGGCTGTGCCCGTACCGGCGTGAACGGCCATGCCATGCACGGCAACCTGCACTGCACCCTGCCGCTCAGGCTGAACGAGGCGGGCGACGTGGCAAAGCTCGGTGAGTTCGTGGAGAGGGCGGCGGAGCTCATTCTCGGGCTCGGCGGAGCGCTCAAGGCCGAACACGGCACGGGCCGGGCCGTGGCCTCCTTTGTCCGTCGCGAATGGGGTGATGAGCTGTACGGCGTCATGCTGGAGCTGAAGGCCCTTCTGGATCCGGCGGGCATATTGAACCGGGGCTGCCTTCTGAACGACAGCCCCCGCTGCCATGTGGAACATCTGAAGTCGGCGGGCGTCGTGGGCGGGGGCGTAGATCTCTGCGTGGACTGCGGCTTCTGCGAAGCGGTGTGTCCTTCCGCGAAAACGGGGCTCAGCCCGCGCCAGCGCATTTATGCCCTGAGGGCCATGGCAGGCATGGAAGAGAAGGGTGAGAGGGAGCGCCTCGCATCGTGGCGGGACTTCTTCCGCACCATGGGGCTGGACCTTTGCGCCACGGACGGGCTCTGTTCCGCGCGCTGCCCCCTGGGGCTGGACGTGGCGGGCTTCATGCGCGCCCTGCGCCATGAGGAGCTGAGCGACAGGGAGAAAAAGGCCGCCGCCTTCGTGCGCAGGCACATGGCCCCGGTGACGCGAGCCGTTTCCCTGGGCCTTTCGGCAGCGCATGCGCTGCACGGAGCTCTGGGGCACGAAAGGGCGGAGAAAAGCGGCAACCTGGCGAAAAAGCTCACGGGCATGACTGTGCCCGACCTCAGAGAGGTGCGCCTCACGGGCGGAAGCGCCGTGCCCGCGCCCCATGTTTCGGGCCGGGAAAAGGTGGTCTATTTCCCCTCCTGCGCGGTACGTTCCATGGGCTACAGCGGCGATTCCGGCCGCAGAATCGACCCGCTCATGGACGTGGCCCTGCGCCTTCTGGACAAGGCCGGCTACGACGCCGTGATCCCCGCCCATGTGGAGCAGCTCTGCTGCGGCAAGGCCTTTGAAACCAAGGGTATGAAGGAAGAAGCCGAGGCGAGCGCGAAGGCTCTGGATGCGGCGCTCCGGGAAGCCTCGGAAGGGGGCCGCTGGCCTGTGATGTGCGACACGAGCCCCTGCCTTGCCCGCATGAAAAAGACGTTGGACGGCAGCCTTTCGCTCTACGAGCCTGTGGAGTTCACCCTGCGTTTTCTTGTCGACAGGCTGGAGTTTCGGAAAAGGCGCGGCTGCGTGGCCGTGCATGCCACCTGCTCCACACGGGCCATGGGCCTTGTGGAGGAGCTTTGCCGTGTGGCGCGGCTCTGCGCCGAGGAAGTGGTGCTGCCCGAGGGCATCTTCTGCTGCGGCTTTTCCGGGGACAAGGGCTTTACCCGCCCGGAACTCAACGCCGCCGCCCTTGAGGGGCTGAAGGATCAGATCGCCTCCTGCGAGGAGGGATTCAGCACCTCCCGTACCTGCGAGGTGGGGCTGACGAAGCACGGCAAAAAGCCCTACCGCAACATCCTCTACCTTATCGACGAATGTTCTTCTGCTCGAAAGTAAGCCATGTCCGCGCGCGGCGCTCTTGACAGCGCCGCGTTGCGGCCGATAAGCATTTTCCATATATGCCCGGCGCCCCTGGAGGGCGCGGAAGAAAGGACGGCCCGGGGCCGCGGATATTCCACAGGTGAAACGATGGATAACAGTTCAGATCAGAAATATGAGGTCATGGAGGCGCAAGAGGTCGCCGCTTCCATGGAAGAACAGGAAAGGGCGCAGGCCCTGGTGGAGGAAAAGGAAACGGAATCACGCACAAGGCGCTTCCACGGCTTTTTTTCCCGCGTGATCGCCGTGATCTGCGTGGCGTTTTCCCTGTTCCAGCTCTATGCCTCCGTGTTCGGGGCCATGGATGCCATGAAGCTGCGTTCCTTCCACATTATTTTCCTTCTGGTGCTCGCCGCCTTCATGTATCCTGCGCTGCGCCGCGAAAAGCGCGACAGGGCCCTTCCCACCCTCTGGGATGCGGTGTGCGTGGGCGCGGTCTTCTACGCCTTCGGCTACCTCATCCTTCATTACGACGACATTGCCATGGGCGGCGGCTGGTTCACCACGCAGGATTATGTGGTGGCCGGCATAGGTGTGCTTGTGGCCTTTGAGTGCGCGCGCCGCGTGGTGCCCAATCTCGCCGTGCTCGCCCTGGCCTTTTTGGCCTACGCCTTTTTGGGGAAATACCTGCCCGGGGCCTTCGGACATGTGGGCTTTTCCCTCACCCGCGTGATGGATCACATGTTCTGGGGCAGCCAGGGCCTGCTCGGCGTGGGCGTCGGTGTTTCGGCCACCTACGTCTTCCTCTTCGTGCTCTTCGGCGCTTTTCTGCGCATCAGCGGCTTCAGCGAATTCATCAACGATCTCGCCCTCACCCTGGTGGGCCGCAGCGCGGGCGGGCCCGCCAAGGTTTCCGTCATTGCCAGCGCCCTCATGGGCATGATCAACGGCAGCGCCCTCGCCAACGTGGCTACCACGGGCGCAATCACCATCCCGCTCATGAAAAAGACGGGCTACAAGGCGGAGTTCGCCGGGGCCGTGGAAGCCGTGGCCAGCACGGGCGGGCAGTTCGCCCCGCCCATCATGGGCGCGGTGGGCTTCATCATGGCGGAATTTCTCGGCGTGAGCTACACCAAAGTCATGCTCGCGGCGGCCATTCCCGCCTTCCTCTATTATCTCGGGCTCATCATGGCCGTGCATTTCGAGGCCAGGAAGCTCGGCCTCAAGGGCCTTTCCAGGGAATACATTCCCGACGCCGTGCAGGTCATAAAAAAGCGCGGCCACCTCATCATCCCCCTCGTGGTGCTCATGGCCGTCATGTTCATGGGCTATACCCCGCTTTTCGCCGCAGCCCTCGCCATATTCGCCACCGTGGCCGCTTCCTGGCTCTCCAAAGATACGCGCATGGGCTTAAGGCGCATCATCCAGGCCCTTGAGGAAGGCGCGAAGGGAGCCGTGGGCGTGGGCGTTTCCTGCGTCATCATCGGCATCATCATAGGTTCCGTGTCCCTCACCGGGCTCGGCCTCACCTTCGGCTTCCAGGTGCTCAAGTATGTGGGCGAAGGGCAGCTCTACCTCGGCGGCGTGTTCGTCATGGTCATGAGCACCATTCTCGGCATGGGCGTGCCGGGAGTTGCGGCCTACGTCATCGTGGCGGCCGTGGCCGTGCCCGTGCTCACCGGCGTCGGCGTGCAGCCCATGGCGGCCCACATGTTCTGCCTTTTCTACGCCTGCCTTTCCAACATCACGCCCCCGGTGGCCATGTCTTCCTATGTGGCTGCGGGCATCGCCCATTCCAACGAGACGAAGACCTCCCTCATCGCCGTGAGGCTCGGCCTTTCCGGCTTCATCCTGCCGTTCTTCTTCCTCAATAATCCGCTGCTGCTCTACAGCTCCGACAATCCGGCCCTGGCCACGGTGTGGGCCTTCATTACCGCGAGCTTCGGCGTGTGCGCCCTGGCCGTGGGCCTGGAGCGCTGGCTCTTCGGCCCCTGCTCATGGCTGCAGAGCCTCCTGTTCATCGCGGGCGCGGTGCTCACCATCGACCCGGGACTTTCCACCGACGCCATAGGCATAGCCGTCATCCTTGCGGCGGCGGCGCTGAACCGGCGCTCCACCGCCGCCTTCCGCGCGGGAGAAAAGGCCGTTCCCGCCGACTGACGCCGGGCAGGCGCGCCCCGGGCGATGTTCCGCCCATGCATCCCTGCACAACCATGCTTTCCCTCCCCGCTCCTCCTTTTTCTGGGAGGGGCGGGGCAACCCCAACAGGCTCAGGAGTGAGTTATGTACGGTAAAGTCCTTCTTTCCATGATGGCCGCCGTGTCCATGGTCTTCGGCGCCATGGACGCTTCCGCCGCCGACCGCGCGCCCGTGACTATCAGCATCCCCACGGCCGCCACCACCAGCACGCTTTATCCCATAGGCGCGGCCCTCGGCAACCTGTGGAGCACCAAGCTCCCTTATGTGAAGGCCAGCGTACAGTCTTCCAAGGGCGGCGTGCAGAACCTCCAGCTTCTCAGCATGAAGGACGCCCAGGTTTCCTTCGCCATTACCAGCATCACCTATCAGGCCATGAAGGGGCTGGACAAGTTCAAGGGCCATGAATATCCCGACGTGCGCATCATCGCGGGCCTCTATTACAACCCCAACCAGGTCATTGCCCGCGCCGACAGCAACGTGTCCTCCCTCAAGGACTTCAAGGGGAAGGTCTTCGCGCCGGGCGTCGCCGGCGGCACCACCATCGGCGAAACGCAGGTGCACTTCAAGGCTGCGGGGCTTGCCTATCCCGGCGATATCAAGGCCCAGTATGTCGGCCCCGCCGAAGCGGGCGACCTCATGCGCAACAAGCAGCTTGACGGTACCTGGATCATGGCCGGGCTCCCCAATGCCGGCGTTTCCGAAATGTGCGCCACCGCCGACGGTCGCCTTGTAAACATCGACGACGCCACCTTCGCCGCCCTCAGCAAGGAGTACCCCTGGTACGCCAAGTTCCAGATTCCCGCCGGAACCTATCCCGACCAGAATGAGGCCGTGCAGACCACTGCCGTGAAGATGGTCCTCATCACCGACGCATCCCTGCCCGAAGACGTGATCTACGACATTACCAAGTGCTTCTGGGAAAATCAGGACATTGTGAAGAATTCCCACGCCGTCATGAAGGAGATCACCCTTGAGGGCGCCGTCACCGACCTCGCCGGCATCCCCCTGCATCCCGGTGCGGCGAAGTATTATAAGGAAGTGGGCGTGCTGAAATAGGCCTCTTTTTCCGCAGGGTTCCGGGCCGCCTTTGCCGAAGGGCAGGGCGGCCTTTTTGCGTGCGGGCCCTCCCCGGAAAACGGCTCCCGCACCTTTTTTCGGGGAGGGAAGGGCCGCGGCTTTCCGGGAGTGTCCTCTGCGAAAAAGGTTCCCCGCACGCTTCCTTTCCCGACTCGGGCAGGGGGAGGCGCGTGCCGTTGTCTCCGGAAGCGGCGGCGCCGCAGCGCAGTCTTGCCCGCGAGGGGGATTGCCTCCGTGGCCTTGCGCAGCCCAAGCCGATGCGGCGCTCCTCCCGCGCGGGGCGTGTGCGATCCCGGCTTAGCGCGGGAGGCAGGGAGGGGAGCTTCGGGGAGGGAAAAGCCTTGCGTCCGGGGCGAATGCGGGGGAGTTTCTGTCGGAGAGGGAAGGGCCAGGCAAAGCTTGCCTCCTTCGTCCGGGAGCCGGGGAAAGGCCGTGCGGGCCGGGGCTTTACAAAGCGTGAGAATCTTTCTACAAGAAAGTTTCTTCCGCGTTCGGCCCGCGCCGGGGTGGGCGGGGAAGAGCAATGTATGCCTGAAAAGCCGGGTTCCCGGCATGATTTTCCGCTTAGGCGGTGCAACGTCAACCATGGGCGCTTTCCGCCCGTGAGGTTTTGCCATGGCTAAGAACAATAAAGTGATCCTTGCGTATTCCGGCGGGCTCGATACTTCCGTCATCCTCAAGTGGCTCATCGTGGAGCACGGCTATGAGGTTATCACCGTCACCGCCGACCTCGGCCAGGAAGACGACCTGGACGGCGTGGAACCCAAGGCCCTGAAGACCGGCGCGACCAAGGCTTATATCGAAGACCTGCGCGACGAGTTCGCAAGCGATTACATCTACCCCATGCTGCGTTCCGGCGCCACCTACGAAGGGCGCTACCTCATGGGCACTTCCATCGCCCGTCCGCTCATCTCCAAGCGCCTTGTGGAAATCGCCCGCAAGGAAGGTGCGGTGGCTATCGCCCACGGCGCCACCGGCAAGGGCAACGACCAGGTGCGCTTTGAGCTTTCCATCAACGCCCTTGCTCCCGACCTGCAGATCATCGCCCCCTGGCGCGAATGGGATCTCATGAGCCGCACCGCGCTCACCGCCTTTGCCGAAAAGCACGGCATCCCGGTTAATTCCTCCAACAAGCACTACAGCATGGACCGCAACATGCTGCACTGTTCCTTTGAAGGCAGCGAACTGGAAGATCCGTGGGAAGAACCCGGCCCGAACAGCTACATTATGGCCGTACCGGTGGAACAGGCTCCCAACGAACCGGAATACATCACCATCGGCTATGAGAAGGGCGACGCCGTCACCCTGAACGGCGAACGCCTCACCCCCCGTGAAATGGTGGTGGCCCTGAACAAGATCGCCGGCAAGCACGGCATCGGCCGCCTCGACATGGTGGAAAACCGCTTCGTGGGCATGAAGAGCCGCGGCGTGTACGAAACTCCCGGCGGCACCGTGCTGCACATTGCCCATAAGGACCTTGAAGGCATCTGCCTCGACAGAGAAGCCCTCGCCACCCGCGAGACCATCATCCCCCGCTATGCGGCAGCCGTGTACAACGGCTTCTGGTTCTCTCCCGAGCGCGAAGCCATGCAGGCCCTCATCGACCAGATGCAGCGCGGCGTGACCGGCGAAGTGCGCCTGAAGCTCTACAAGGGCAATGCCTGGCCCGTGGGCCGCTACTCCCCCCACAGCCTCTACTGCCAGGATCTCGCCACCTTTGAGGAATGTGCCACCTATGATCATAAGGACGCTGCGGGCTTCATCCGCCTGCAGGGCCTGCGCATCCGCGGCTATGCCGACCGCGTGAGCCGCTTTCTGAAGTAATCCAGGCCCGGGAAAAGCCCGGGGCCGCGTCTCGCGCCCGCGGCCGCCTTCCCTGGCCGGAAGGCAGCCGCGGGCCTTTCTTGTTTTCGCCTTACCGGGCGCACAGCGCCCGCAAACACCCGGAGTTACCATGTCCGACAAGCCTTGGGGCGGCCGCTTCAAAGAAAGCACCAGCCTTGCCGTGGAAGCCTACACGGAGTCCATTTCTTTCGACAGCGCGCTCTACGCGCAGGATATCGCCGGTTCCCAGGCCCATGCGCGCATGCTGGGCAGGCAGGGCGTCATCAGCGCCGAAGAGGCCGACAGGCTTATCGAAGGCCTCGACCAGGTGAAGCGGGAAATCGAGGAAGGTTCCTTCCCCTGGAAGCAGGAACTGGAAGACGTGCACATGAACATTGAAACCCGCCTCACCCAGATCGTGGGCGAGGTGGGCAAGAAGCTGCACACCGGCCGCAGCCGCAACGACCAGGTCTGCCTCGACTTCCGTCTTTTCGTTTCCGATCAGCTGCGCGAATGGATGCGCCTTGTGCGCGCCCTTGTGCGCGTGTTCGTGCGCCGTGCGGAAGAAAACCGCGACGTGCTTCTGCCCGGCTGCACCCACATGCAGCCCGCCCAGCCCGTGAGCCTTGCCCAGCATCTTCTGGCCTATGCCTGGATGCTCAGGCGCGACGCCGAACGCATGGCCGACTGCGAGCGCCGCGTGCGCGTAAGCCCCCTGGGGGCCGCCGCCCTCGCAGGTACCACCTATGCCCTGAACCCGGCCATGGTGGCCGAGGAACTCGGCATGTACGGCGCCTTCGACAACAGCATGGACGCCGTGGCCGACCGCGACTTCGCCCTGGAGGCACTTTTCTGCGGCAGCGTGTGCATGGGCCACCTTTCCCGTTTCTGCGAAGAGATCATCTGGTGGGCCAACCCGCTCTTCGGCTATATTACCCTTTCGGACAAACACTCCACCGGCTCTTCCATCATGCCGCAGAAGAAGAATCCCGACGTCGCAGAAATCATGCGCGGCAAGACCGGTCGCGTGTACGGCAATCTTTTCAA